>NZ_JAFKIC010000244.1 GCF_017306585.1 Mesorhizobium sp.
ACGCTGATGATCGGCGTGTTCTGCGCGCTCGACATCGTGCTGTTCTACGTCTTCTTCGAAGCCGGCCTGATCCCGATGTTCATCATCATCGGCGTGTGGGGCGGCAAGCGGCGCGTCTATGCCTCGTTCAAGTTCTTCCTTTATACGCTGGCCGGCTCGGTGCTGATGCTGCTCGCCATCATGGCGATGTTCTTCCAGGCCGGCACGACCGATATCCCGACGCTGCTGACGCACAACTTCCCCGCCAACATGCAGACCTGGCTGTGGCTCGCCTTCTTCGCTTCCTTCGCGGTGAAGATGCCGATGTGGCCGGTGCATACCTGGCTGCCGGATGCGCACGTCGAAGCGCCGACCGCCGGTTCGGTCATCCTGGCCGGCATCCTCCTGAAGATGGGTGGGTACGGCTTCCTGCGCTTCTCGCTGCCGATGTTCCCGCTGGCGTCCGAGATGTTCGCGCCGCTGGTGTTCACGCTCTCGGTCGTCGCCATCATCTACACCTCGCTGGTGGCGCTGATGCAGGAGGACATGAAGAAGCTGATCGCCTATTCCTCGGTCGCCCATATGGGCTTCGTCACCATGGGCATCTTCGCCATGAACCAGGAAGGCGTGCAGGGCGCGATCTTCCAGATGCTCAGCCACGGGCTGGTCTCGGGCGCGCTGTTCCTGTGCGTCGGCGTCATCTACGACCGCATGCACACGCGTGAGATCGCGGCCTATGGCGGCCTGGTCAACAACATGCCGAAATACGCCACCGTGTTCCTGATCTTCACCATGGCCAATGTCGGCCTGCCGGGAACGTCAGGCTTCATCGGCGAGTTCCTGACCATGCTCGGCGTGTTCCGGGTCAACACCTGGGTGGCGTTCTTCTCCGCCACGGGCGTCATCTTGTCGGCCGCCTACGCGCTCTGGCTCTATCGCCGGGTGATCTTCGGTGCGCTGACCAAGGACAGCCTGAAGGGGCTGCTCGACCTGTCGACACGCGAGAAGGCGATCATCTATCCGCTGGTCGTGCTGGTCATCTTCTTCGGCGTCTATCCCGCTCCCGTCTTCAACGCGACGGCCCAGTCGGTCAAGTCGCTCGTCACCAATGTCACCGCATCCATCGGCGCCGCGCAGACCGCGGCGGCGAACTGATCAGGGGTTTTGCGAACCATGACGCCGGACCTTCTTTCCAGCCTGTCGCTCTCGACGCCCGAGCTGATCCTTGCCATCGGCGCGCTGGCGCTGCTGATGGTCGGAGCCTATTCGCGTTCCAACGCCGCCAATACGGTGACCGGCCTTGCGGTCGCGGTTCTGGTGATATCGGGCGCCTGGCTGATCTTTTCGACGGGGCAGGGCAGCGCCTATGGCAATGCCTTCATCCAGGACTCCTTCGCTCGCTTCATGAAGGTGCTGGCCCTGATCGGCTCGGCGGTGACGCTCATCATGTCGATGCGCTTCGCCAAGGCCGAGCGCTTCGACAAGTTCGAATATCCTGTCCTGATCCTGTTGTGCACGCTCGGCATGATGCTGATGATCTCGGCAAACGGCATGATCGGGCTCTATCTCGGCCTCGAACTGCAGTCGCTGGCGATCTATGTGCTGGCGGCGATCAACCGCGACAATGTCCGTTCGACGGAAGCCGGCCTGAAATATTTCGTCCTCGGCGCGCTGTCGTCGGGCATGCTGCTCTACGGCATCAGCCTCGTCTACGGCTACACCGGCAACACCGGATTCCAGGAGATCGCCAACGCGCTCGGCAGCGGCGAGCGCCAGCTTGGCCTCGTTTTCGGCCTGGTCTTCGTGCTGGCCGGCCTTGCCTTCAAGATTTCGGCGGTGCCGTTCCACATGTGGACGCCCGACGTCTATGAAGGCGCGCCGACACCGGTAACCGCCTTCCTGGCGGCGGCCCCCAAGATGGCCGCGATGGCGCTGATCGTGCGCGTCACCATGGGCGCGTTCAAGCCGATCGCCTCCGACTGGCAGCAGATCATCGTCTTCATCTCGATCGCCTCCATGGCACTCGGCGCTTTCGCGGCGATCGGCCAGACCAACATCAAGCGCCTGATGGCCTATTCCTCTATCGGCCATATGGGCTATGCGCTGGTCGGCCTTGCCGCCAACAGCCAGGCCGGCGTGCGCGGCGTCGCCATCTACATGCTGATCTATCTGGTGATGACGCTCGGTACCTTCGCCTTCATCCTCGCCATGCGGCGCAAGGAGGGCAATGTCGAACAGATCAGCGATCTGGCCGGTCTATCCTCGACCAACCCGATCATGGCCACAATTCTCACCATCCTGATGTTCTCGCTGGCCGGTATTCCGCCGCTCGCCGGCTTCTGGGGGAAGTGGTACGTCTTCCTGGCAGCCATCAACGCGCATCTCTACGCGCTGGCGATCATCGGCGTGCTGGCCTCGGTGGTGGGCGCCTATTACTATCTGCGCATCATCAAGATCATGTGGTTCGATGAGCCGGTCGGTGGTTTCGTGCCGATGGCGAGCGAATTGCGCCTCGTGCTCGGCGTCTCCGGCGCTTTCGTGCTGTTCTATGTGCTGATCGGCGGACCGATCGGCACCTATGCCGAAGCCGCCGCCAAGACGTTCTTCTGACGGAATGGCATTTCGGCTGGCCCCAACCTCGGCGTCGGAAGGGTTCCGGCTCGAGGCGCATGACAGCGTCGGCTCCACCAACACGGTGGCGCTTGACCATGCAAGGGCGGGCGATCCCGGCAGATTGTGGGTCGTTTCCAAGAAGCAGGAAAGCGGGCGCGGCCGGCGTGGCCGGGCCTGGGTGTCGCCGGAAGGCAATCTGGCGGCGACCTTGCTCGTCATCACCGGCGGTGAGCTTCGTGTCGCGGCAACGTTGGGGTTCGTGGCCGGATTGTCACTTGCCGATGCGCTTGATGCAGTCGTGCCGAAGGGGCGCATCGCCATCGGTCTCGACGGCGCCAGCCATGGACAGAACCGATTCGAGCTGAAATGGCCGAACGACGTGCTCGCCTCCGGCGCCAAGCTCGCCGGCATCCTGCTGGAATCGGCTGTTCTCGACGGCGGCCGCTTCGCCGTGGCGGTCGGCATCGGCGTCAATGTTGTGGCGCACCCACCGGATTTGCCGTATCCCGCGACATCGCTTCAGGCGCTCGGCGCGACATGCGACGCCGAAACCTTGTTCCTGGCGCTGTCGGATGCGTGGAGCGAGAATTCACGCCTCTGGGACGAAGGGCGCGGCCTTGCCGCCGTCAGGCAGCGCTGGCTGGGGCGCGCGGCGGGTCTTGGTAGCGAGGTTGCTGTCAGAATTGACGGTAATGTCGTGCGCGGCGTGTTCGAGACCATTGACGAGGACTGCCGTTTCGTGATCCGCGACGATGAGGGGACGGTTGTGACGGTTGCCGCCGGTGACGTGCATTTCGGCGCGGTCGCGTCCGCGCGGGTATAACCGTTTGTTTTTGCGCAATTCCGGGCGGAAAACCGTTAGACACTTTTCCTGGAATTGCTTTAAGGGCTTGGCCTGAGGGCCAGGAAGGGAAAAATCATGGCGAAAGCGGAAAACGCCGAACTCGTCTTCGTGCCGCTCGGCGGTGTCGGCGAGATCGGCATGAACTTCGCCCTCTACGGCTACGGGCCGCCGAGCGCGCGCGAGTGGATCGTCATCGATGTCGGCGTCACCTTTCCCGATTCGGCGCATCCGGGCGTCGATTTGATCCTGCCCGACACGCGCTTCATCGAGGAGCATCTCTCCAACCTGCGCGGCATCATCATCACCCATGCCCATGAGGACCATTACGGCGCGCTGCTCGACATCTGGCCTAGGCTGAAGGCGCCGGTGTGGATGACACCGTTCAGCGCCGGGCTCTTGGAGGCCAAGCGGCAGGGCGAGCAGGGCGCACCGAAAATCCCGCTGACCATTTACCGCGCCGGCGAGAAATTCACCGTCGGTCCCTTCGAGATCGAGGCCATTCCGGTGGCGCACTCTATTCCGGAGCCAATGTCGCTGGCGATCACGTCGCCGGCCGGCACCGTCATCCATACCGGCGACTGGAAGATCGATCCGGAACCGACGATCGGACCCAAGACCGACGAGGCGCGTTTCCGCGCCTATGGCGACAAGGGTGTGCTCGCTCTGGTCTGCGATTCGACCAATGCGCTGCGCGAAGGCGAATCCCCTTCGGAAGTCGCGGTGGGCGAGGGCCTCAAGGGCGTCATCCAGGCCGCCAAGGGCCGCGTCGCCGTCACCACCTTCTCCTCCAATGTCGGGCGCATCGTCTCCATCGCCAGGGCCGCGCGCGATGCCGGCCGCCAGTGCCTGGTGCTCGGGCGCTCGCTGAAGCGCGTCATCGATGTCGCCGATGAGCTCGGCTATATGGACGGGCTGCCGGAGTTCATCGCCGAGGAGGATTTTGGCTTCATTCCTCGCGAAAACCTGGTCATCATCTGCACCGGCAGCCAGGGCGAGCCGCTGGCGGCGCTGGCGAAGCTGTCGCGCGACGAGATGAAATCGGTGTCCCTGACGGCTGGCGACACGGTGGTGTTTTCCTCACGCACCATTCCCGGCAACGAGAAGGCGATCCTCGAAATCAAGAACCGGCTGATCGATCTCGGCATCAAGATCATCGAGGACGGCGACGCGCTGGTGCATGTCTCCGGCCATCCGCGCCGCAGCGAGTTGCGCAAGATGTATGAATGGGTGCGCCCGCAGATCGGCGTGCCGGTGCATGGCGAAGCCGCGCATCTGGTGGCGCAGGGCTCGCTGATGTCGACTTCCGGCATCGGTCAGGTGGCGCAGGTGCGCGACGGCGACATGCTGCGGCTCGCTCCCGGCCCGGCCACCATCATCGACCAGGTGCCGTTCGGTCGCATCTACAAGGACGGCAATCTGATCGGCACCGACCAGGCGATGGGCATCCGCGACAGGCGCAAACTGTCCTTCGCCGGCCATGTCGCGGTCAATGTCGTGCTCGACGACAAGTATGAACTGGCCGGTGATCCCGATCTGGTCGCCATCGGCGTCGCTGAGGCCGACGCCAGCGGCGAGACGCTCGAGGACCTGATGCTCGACGCGGCGGTCGGCGCGGTTGATTCGATCCCTCGCCAGCGGCGGAAGGACCTCGACCTGGTGCAGGAAGCGGTGCGGCGCGCGGTGCGCGGCGCCGCCAACGAAGCCTGGGGCAAGAAACCGTTGGTGACGGTTTTCGTCACCCGCTGAACGCGACCGGTCAGATGTTCAGTTGGTAGCCGACGGGTATCCAGCGAAAGGATCCGTTGGCCCGCTCGACATAGCCCAGGCCCGGGAACGGCATGTGATGGCCGGCGATGAGCAGGCGTTGCTCCGCCGCCATCTTCAGCAGCCGCTTGCGGGTTTCGACCGCCTGCTCCTTGTCGTCGTCGAAATCGGCATGCCATTCGGGATGCTGGATGGATACGGCATAGTGCAGGAAGGCGTCCGACCAGATCAGCAATCGCTGTCCGCTGTTTTCGACCAGAAATGCCAGGAGCCCGGGCGAATGACCGGCCGCGTCGACGGCGATGATGCCCGGCACGACTTCATCGCCGGGCACGATGAAGGTCGCCCGCTCGGCCAGGCCGGTGCATATCAACCTGAACAGGTCACGATTGGCCAGCCTGGCCGGGCGCACCGCGTCGCCTTGCGTCCAGAAGGCGAATTCGGCCGCGCCGAATACATGGCGGGCGCGGTTGAAAACCGGTTCGCCATTCCTGACGAGACCGCCAATATGGTCGGGGTGTCCGTGCGTGATGACGACCACATCGATGTCATCAGGACCGAGCCCAAGGTCTTGCAGGCAGCCCAGAAGCGAACTGTCCTCCTCTCCGCAGCCGGTGTCGAACAGGATCTTCTGCGAACCTGTGTCGATCAGCGTCGGGATGAAGCAATGTTCGTAGCGATCCGGGTCGATGAAATTCGCGGCCGCAAGGTCGCGAACCGCCGCCGCCGGCTGTCCGGCCGCGAAGGCTGAGGCGAGGTTGTCCCTGATATCGGCGGCGTCGAGCAAGGCAGCGGCTTTGAAAGAGCCGAGATTGAAGGCGAAGACGCGGGCGCGGGCAGGGCGGATTTCGGACATTGCCGTTTGTACTTTGAGCCTGGCGGTTGGAACAGCCGCAGATCGTGATTTGGAAGACAGGAAAGCGAAGTGCGACAGTGCGCGCGTCCTGGATGGCTGTTGATGCCGGTCGATTTGACGTATGACGCCAGCACTGGACGCAGGAGGATTTGCTCGCACATGCTGGGACGGCTGAACCATGTCGCGCTCGCGGTGCCGGATCTTGCCGCCGCCATCGCCACCTACCGGAACACGCTGAGCGCCGAGGTCAGCGAACCGCAGGCCTTGCCGGAGCATGGTGTCACGGTGGTGTTCGTCAATGTCGGCAACACCAAGATCGAATTGCTGGAGCCGCTTGGTCAGGGATCGCCGATCACGGCGTTTCTCGAGAAGAATCCCTCCGGCGGCATGCATCATCTCTGCTACGAGGTCGATGATATCCTGGCCGCGCGCGACGCGCTCAAGGCCGCCGGCGCCCGGGTGCTGGGCGACGGCAATCCCAGGATCGGCGCGCATGGCAAGCCGGTGCTGTTCCTGCATCCGAAGGATCTTTTCGGCACGCTGACCGAACTGGAGCAATCATGAGCTGGGTTTCGTTCACCGCCCTGTTTTTCGCGACCTGGTGGGTGGTGCTGTTCGTCGTGCTGCCGTTCAGCGTCAGGACGCAGGATGACGATCATGACGTGACGCTCGGTACCGTCGCGAGCGCGCCGCGCGGGCCGCATATGCTGCGCGCCGTGATCCGCACGACCGTCGTCACGGCTATCGTGATGGGCATTTTCTATGGCCTGACCCACGGGCTGGGCTACAGCCTCAACGACATTCCGCACATCGTGCCGGAGTTTGGCCAGACACCGGCGAAGTAGATAGCCGGCAAGCGGGTTTGGGCGATTCCGGCTCGCGCTTTTCACTCTTGAGACCGGGCTCATAGCCCGCCGGATTCGGTGGCCCTCATTTTGCCGTCGGGGGATAAAAGCTATCCGGTAGTTGGTGGCGCTAACCAGATGATTGCACAAAAAAAATGCAAGGCACGAGGCCTTGCAATTAAACGCGTCCGATCCGTTTCCGGTTTCCGGCGGCAGCGAGTAACCGCGCCTAGATCGCATCCTCCCAAGACTTTGACCGCGTAGGAGAGCAGATTTTTCTCCGCCCTCTCGGTTATCGCGGCACACTAGCCTAAGCCGAATGAAAATGTCACGAAGAATTTTGCCCCGAAACAGGCATTCTCGTGCTGCACTGCACAATAGTACGGCATACTTTGCTTTTGAATCGATCAATAAGCATCGATGGAGCCTTTGGGGCCCGTCCTGAATTGACGCGCGCAAAGAATTGGCCGCAAATCCCAAGAGGTTTGGCTCCTTCGAAGAGTCGGGCCGGACCTATTTGGGGGCGCCGGCCTCAGCTATCGCTTTCTCGACCATGCCGATCCAGCCTTCATTGGCTCCGGGCAGTCGTCCTTGTGATTTCAGGCCCGTTAGCATCGCCAGGGCGGCTTTGAAATTTGTCGCAGGATCGACGCCGGCGACCGCGAGCTTGTAACGGCAGAAGGCCGCATCGACGATGCGCTGCGCATTGCCCGGATCGGATTGCAACTGGGCATTGGCAAGCGCGAAGCCGGCTTGATACTCCGCCACGGCACCGCTCCTGTCGCCCTTGGCCATCAGCACGTCGCCGATTCGGTTGTGGCCCACCGCGAGGTCGCGCTGCCATTCGGCATTACCGGGATCAAGCTCGGCAAGATATTCCGCGATCGCCTGCGCGGATCGGTGGTCGGCGAGCGCTCCATCAAAGTCGCCCGCTTCATTGCGCACGTCCGCCACCTTGCCCAGCGCGATCTCGAGATCACGCCGCCATAGTGTGTTGGCAGGATCCCGCGCCACCAGTTTGCGCACGATCTCGACGCCGCGTTGGTATGGTTCGAAAGCCTTGTCGTTATGTCCGGTCAACCGCTGCAGGTCGCCGATCGCGTTCAGGCTGACGCCGATGTCACGCTGCAGTTCCATGTCGTCCGGGCTCTTCCTGGCCAATGCTTCGGTGATCTGCAGGGCGACTTCATATTCGGCGATGGCGTTTTCCAGGTCGTTCATCAGGCGCAGCGCCATGCCGATCTTGGAGTGGCTGACCGACAGGTCGCGCCGGAAGCCGTCGTCGTCCGGTGCTTTCTCGACCAGGAATTCCACCGCCTTCAGTCCCGCGCGATAGTTGACAAGCGCGGCCGGGCCATCTCCTGAAACCCTTAAGGCATCGCCGATGCGGTTGAAGCAGACAGCGTAGTCGCGCAGATAGGCAAGGTTGGGTTCCTTTTCGAGGATGCCCTTCATCGTGGCGAGCGCCTGCTGATAAAGCGCTATCGCGCCGGCGATGTCGCCCATCGCCATCTTGACGTCGGCAACCTTGTTCTGCGCCACGACAAGGCCGCGCTGGTGGTCGATATCGGCAGGCTGGGCGGCGGCCCGTTTTTTCGCCGACTGAACCATGGAATCATAGGCCTTGGCTGCCTCCTGCAGATTGCCGATGGTCATCTCCAATGTGCCGATCAATTCCCAGGAGAGCGTCTGCTGGTAGCGCGCGTCGTCGGATATGTCGAAGCCGTCGACATCGGCGTAAAGCGCCACGGCCTTGCGATAGTCCTCGATGGCCAGGTCGTAACGCAACTGCGCCTGTGAGGCGCCGCCAGCGAGATAATGCGTCGTTGCTTCCGACAGCGTGCGCTCGATGAAGCGGTTCTTCAGATCGTCGCGCGACTTGCCGTCAATGTCGGCTGCCTTGCCAAGAAGGGCGCGTGCGGCGTCGAATGAGCCGAGCGCCAGTTGCGCCTCGGCTTGCTGGCGCAGCGCCGTCACCTGCGGATCGGAAGAGGCGACGTTGCGCATGTCGGCCCGAACCTTGATGAAGGCATCGGCCGCCTCCTGAAGCTTTTGCTGGCGCTGCCTCGGCGCCATTGTCTTGCCGTCGGAGGTGATGAGCGCGGCATAGAGTGGCGCGAGCGGCATATCCGCGTTCGCGGCCACCGTCTCGACCTCCGAGCGCAGGTCGGGCGTTACGTCGGCCATGGCAAGCAAGAGGCGGTCGCGCTCGGGCAGAGCATCCTTGCTGGTCTGGGCGGCGAAGAAGAGTTGCGGCAGGCCGCTCTCGACGTAGGGAAGCTGCTTGCCGCGCGACAGGTCGTAGACCTGCTGCTGCACCAGTGTCAGGACGGACCGTATTTCGAGCCCATCTGTCGGCAGGAACTTTGCCAGGGCCGCGGAAAAGTCGGAGTTGCCGGACGTGCCGTCGGAAGCTGTTTGTCCGGGCGCCGCGGAAAAGGCGAACAAGACGTTCTCCGCACGGCCCATGCGCCCGAGCCCCGGCTTTGCCTCTGCCTTCACCTCGGGTGCGATGGCCACGACGCCGCGTCCTCCAGCAGCCTGGCCGCCGCCGGAGTTGCCGTCACCGGATTGTCCGAAAGGATCGTTTCGGCAAGCATCGAGCACGACGAGACCGATCCGGCCGACCGCGGTCACTGTTTCGCGCACTTCTTCGAGAGGTAGGCTTGTCGCCTTCAGCCGGTCCAGCGAGGTTGGATCGGCATCGACCGGCAGAAGACGGTTGTCGCCCGCGATTTCGACGCCATGACCGGAGAAATAGATCAGAGCGACATCGGCGCCGGCGGCATCGTCGCGAAAGTCCTCCAGCGCGCGGCGCATGCGCTTCAAGTCGCGGTTCGCTTCGGTGGTGACCTCGAAGCCGAGTTTTTGCAGTGCGGATTCAATGGTGCGGCTGTCGTTCACCGCATTCTTCAGCGGGCGAACGTTCCGGTACTCGTCGGCCGCGATGATAAGCGCGACCCGCCGCTCGGCGTGTGCCGCCGAGACGAAAAAAATCGCCAGGGTAATTGCCAAGAAAAACCGCAATGTCCCAATCCGCCCCAAGTTGACAGCGTCCCACGGCTCTTCAACTCAGGCAAGTCGGCAGGATATGATCCATAAGCTCAAGGATTCCGGGCGGAGCGGGGCGAATGCGCCGGCATCGCCGGGTTTTCATTCCGTCATGAAATGGCTATGAAGCCGGGTCAAGCAAGCCTGCGTCGCGCCGATTCTGGCGTGGCCATTCTCAATCACGGACCAGTCCATGCGTTTGTCGCGCTATTTCCTGCCCATTCTCAAAGAAAATCCCCGCGAGGCCGAGATCGTTTCGCACCGGCTTATGCTGCGCGCCGGCATGATCCGCCAGCAGGGGCAGGGTAGTTTCTCCTGGCTGCCACTTGGCAAGCGGGTGCTGGACAAGGTCTGCAACATCATCCGCGAGGAACAGAACCGCGCCGGCGCGCTGGAAATCCTGATGCCGACCATCCAGTCGGCCGATCTGTGGCGCGAGAGCGGGCGCTACAACGACTATGGCAAGGAGATGCTGCGCATCAAGGACCGCCAGGACCGCGACATGCTGTACGGTCCGACCAACGAGGAAATGGTCACCGAGATTTTTCGCGCCTATGTGAAATCCTACAAGGACCTGCCGCTCAATCTCTATCACATCCAGTGGAAGTTCCGTGACGAGGTGCGGCCGCGCTTCGGCGTCATGCGCTCGCGCGAATTCCTGATGAAGGACGCCTATTCCTTCGATCTCGACTTCGAGGGCGCCCGGGCGGCCTATAACAGGATGTTCGTCTCTTATCTCAGGACCTTCACGCGCATGGGCCTGCAGGCCATTCCGATGCGCGCCGACACCGGGCCGATCGGCGGCGACCTCAGCCACGAGTTCATCATCCTGGCCGAAACCGGCGAAAGCCAGGTATTCTGCCACCGCGACTATCTTTCGCTCGCCGTGCCCGGCGCCGACACCGACTTCGCCAATGACGGCCAGATCGCCGATATCGTCCAGACCTGGACGACGCCCTACGCGGCGACCGACGAGATGCATGACGAGGCGGCCTGGGCCAAGGTTCCGGCTGGCGACCAGGTTTCGGCGCGCGGCATCGAGGTCGGCCACATCTTCCATTTCGGCGAGAAGTATTCCAAGCCGATGGGCGCCAAGGTGACCGGGCCGGACGGCAAGGATCATTTCGCGTCGGGCGGATCCTACGGCATCGGCCCGTCGCGGCTGGTCGCCGCGATCATCGAGGCGAGCCACGACGAGAATGGCATCATCTGGCCGGAAGCGGTGGCGCCGTTCGATATCGGGCTGATCAACATGAAGGCCGGCGACGCCGACTGCGACCGTGTCTGCGACGAACTGAACGCCGCCTTCACCGCCGCCGGCAAGGACGTGCTCTATGACGATACCGACCAGCGGCCGGGCGGCAAGTTCGCCACCGCCGACCTGATCGGTCTGCCCTGGCAGGTTATCGTCGGACCGCGCGGCGTGGCAGCGGGCGAGGTCGGGATCAAGAACCGCAAGACCGGCGGGCGCGTGGCGTTGCCCGGCGTCGAGGCGAAAACACGCTTTGGTGCCGCCGCATGAGCGAGGCGGCGGCAGCGAGATCGGCCGGCGCCGGCGCGTTCTCCATCTTCGAGCGCATGGTGGCGTGGCGCTATCTGCGCTCGCGGCGCAAGGAGACGGTGATCTCGGTCATCGCCTCGATCTCCTTCCTCGGCATCATGCTGGGCGTGGCGACGCTGATCGTGGTGATGGCTGTCATGAACGGGTTCCGCGCCGAGCTTCTGACGCGCATCCTCGGCGTCAACGGCCATCTGATCGTGCAGCCGCTCGATTCGCCGCTCGAGGATTACGCGCAGGTCGCCAGCCGCATCAACGGCGTGGCCGGCGTTAAATACGCGCTGCCGCTGATCGATGGGCAGGTTTTGGCGCAAGGCAATGTCGGCGGTGGCACCGGTGCGCTGGTGCGCGGCATCAGGGGCGAGGATCTCGGCAAGATCGCGATCGTGGCCAGCAACATCAAGCAGGGCACGCTGGAGGGTTTCGACAGCGGCGAGGGAGTGGCGATCGGCAAACGCATGGCCGAGAATCTCGGCCTGACGCTCGGCGATACCATCACGCTTATCTCGCCGGACGGCGACGTGACGCCGCTCGGCACGAACCCGCGCATGAAGGGCTACAAGATCGCGGCGATCTTCGAAGTCGGCATGTCGGAATATGACAGCTCCATCGTCTACATGCCGTTCTCGGAAGCGCAGCTCTATTTCAACATGGACGGGCGGGCGCAGACGATCGAGATCTATGTCGACAATCCCGACGATGTCGACGCGCTGAAACCGAAGATCGAGGAGGCCGCGCAACGGCCGATCGACCTCGTCGACTGGCGCCAGCGCAACGAAACCTTCTTTTCGGCGCTGCAGGTCGAGCGCAATGTGATGTTCATGATCCTGACGCTGATCGTGCTGGTGGCGGCGCTGAACATCATCTCGGGCCTGGTCATGCTGGTGAAGGACAAGGGGCATGACATCGCCATCCTGCGCACGATGGGCGCCTCGCGCGGCGCCATCCTGCGTATCTTCCTGATGACGGGGGCGGCGATCGGCGTCACCGGCACGATCGCGGGCGTGCTGCTCGGCGTCGTCATCTGCCTCAACATCGAATCGATCCGTCAGTTCTTCTCCTGGATGACCGGCAAGGTGCTGTTCAATCCCGAACTCTATTTCCTCAGCCAGTTGCCGGCGAAAATGGTCCCGCGTGAGACGACCTACGTCATCATCATGGCGCTTGGCCTGTCTTTCCTGGCAACGGTGTTTCCGGCATGGCGGGCCGCCCGCCTCGATCCCGTTGAAGCGTTGAGGTACGAGTAGTGGCCGAGGTCATTATCGAACTGAAGAGCGTCGAGCGGCACTATGTCCAAGGGCCGCGCAAGCTCACCATCCTGAACGGCGCCGATTTCTCGCTGCGTCGCGGCGAGATGGTGGCGCTGGTGGCGCCGTCAGGCACCGGCAAGTCGACCCTGCTGCATACGGCAGGGCTGCTGGAGCGGCCGGATGCCGGTGACGTGATCCTGTCCGGCCGCGCCTGCGGGCGGCTTTCCGACGACGAGCGCACCTCGATCCGCCGCAACGATGTCGGCTTCGTCTACCAGTTCCATCACCTGCTGCCGGAGTTCTCGGCGCAGGAAAACATCATGATGCCGCAGCTGATCAAGGGGCTGCCGCGCAAGGAAGCGGCCGAGCGTGCCGCGCAACTGCTCGACTACATGCAGATCGGCAAGCGCGCGTCGCACCGGCCGTCCGAGCTGTCGGGCGGCGAGCAGCAGCGCGTCGCCATCGCGCGCGCGGTCGCCAACGCGCCGCTGGTGCTCTTGGCCGACGAGCCGACCGGCAATCTCGACCCGGTCACCGCTTCCTACGTGTTCGAGGCGCTGGAGGCGCTGGTGCGGCAGTCGGGGCTCGCGGCGCTGATCGCCACGCACAATCACGAACTGGCCTCGCGCATGGACAGGCGCGTCACGCTCGCCGAAGGCAAGGTTGTGCCGCTGTAGGCACGCCTTCCTACCTGCATCCACGGTGCCCAGCTCATGCGTTTCTCGAGCCATTTCCTGTTCATCCTGACCCGCAAGACAAGCGAGCGCAGAAAGATGCCCCTGGCCACCGCTGTCAAACCCCTGATTTCTGCCGCATGAGCGAGGCGGCGGCGAGATCGGCAAGCGCCGGACCCTTTTCCATGTTCGAACGCATGGTGGCCTGGCGCTATCTGCGCTCGCGGCGCAAGGAGACGGTGATCTCGGTCATCGCCTCGATCTCCTTCCTCGGCATCATGCTGGGTGTTGCCACGCTGATCGTGGTGATGGCGGTCATGAACAGGTTCCGCGCCGAGTTGTTGACGCGCATCCTGGGCGTCAACGGCCATCTCATCGTCTCGCCGGCCGATCTGCCACTGGAGGATTATGCCGAGCTTGCCACGCGCATCAACGGCGTGGCCGGAGTCAAATATGCCATTCCGCTGGTCGAAGGCCAGGTTCTGGCGCGGGGCAATGTCGGCTCCGGCAGCGGTGCGTTGGTGCGCGGTATCAGCGGCGGCGACCTTGGCAAGGTCGCCCTGGTGGCTGGCAACATCAAGCAAGGCTCGATCGCCGGTTTCGATACGGCAGGCGGCGTCGCCATCGGCAAGCGCATGGCGACGAATCTCGGCCTGGCGCTCGGCGATACGATCACGCTGATTTCGCCGGATGGCGATGTAACGCCATTCGGCACCACACCCCGGCTGAAAGCCTATCCGGTAACGGCGATCTTCGAGGTCGGCATGTCGGAGTACGATGCCTCGATCATCTACATGCCGTTCTCCGAAGCGCAGCTGTACTTCAACTCGGAGGGCAAGGCTCAGAACCTCGAGGTTTATCTCGACAACCCGGACGATGTCGACGCGATCAGTCCCAAGGTGGAGGAGGCGGCGCAGCAGCAGATCTACCTGACCGACTGGCGCCAACGTAACCAGGGTTTCTTCTCGGCGCTGCAGGTGCAGCGCAATGTGATGTTCATGATCCTGACGATGATCGTGCTGGTGGCGGCGCTGAACATCATTTCCGGCCTCGTGATGCTGGTGAAGGACAAGGGGCACGACATCGCCATCCTGCGCACGATGGGCGCCTCGCGCGGCGCCATCCTGCGCATCTTCCTGATGGCTGGAGCGGCGATCGGCGTGGCGGGCACGATTGCCGGCGTCCTCGCGGGTGTTTTCATCTGCCTCAACGTCGAGCGCATCCGCCAGTTCTTCTCCTGGATGACCGGCAAGGTGCTGTTCAATCCCGAGCTCTATTTCCTCAACCAGCTGCCGGCCAGGATGGAATTCGGCGAGACGGTTTCGGTCATCGTCATGGCGCTTGTGCTGTCGTTCCTGGCGACGCTGTTTCCGGCCTGGCAGGCCGCCCGTCTCGATCCGGTCGAAGCGTTGCGGTACGAGTGATAGCTACGGGGGTAGGCCAACATGCCCAGCGAGATTTCTAAAAAATATAGGCTGGCCTGACGGATTCTGATCTCTCCGAGAGCCATTCAAGCTCAGAACCGCCAGTGAGCTTTCAGCGCGATAAGGATGGAAGAGATCGAGATCATCACTAGGATGAGCAGCCAGGTTACAAAGTTGCTGGAGAGGCGCCACTTGCGGCCTTGTCTCATGCGCTTTCGCCAGCGATCAGCTTGATTAGCGCCTTGGTGTTGCCCCACGTCCATCACTCGGAGTCGTTCAGCTATCCACTATTGTCTTGGTCGAGCTTAAGCTGGCGTTAATATGTTTGCCGAGGTAAGCAAAATCGCAATGGCTTGAAACGCGCCAGGAGTCGTAAAGGCTTATCCCTACGCTGGCGTCGCGCGACATCTTCCTGACCTGTTGATAGGCGTCGGGCCGTCAACCTTTCCTTAACCCTGCCGATTTGATCGCCCGGAGATTCCGCCGTCGGGGGATTTCGCGCGTTGACTTCAGAACAAAATTAGAACAAATTAAAAACATATCAACAACAGGAGAGAGTTATGACCGATCTGGTTCAGGATGTCGTCTCACTGGTTTGCATGAGTGCGTTTCTCGTTTCCATGGCGATCTGGATCGGAGCCATGTGATTTGGCGGCGCTTGCCAATGCTGTTTCCCCGGTCGTTGAAGACCGCTCCCGCCGTTAAGTCTTTCTTGCCACCGCGACGTTAGGGTGCCCTGAAGGCAGGGAGCAACGTCCAGGTGTCGCCCATCGTCACGGCCATTCTGGTGGCCAGCAATCTCGGGCTGATCTTTCTTTTGATGACCGTGCCGCTCGGTTTGCGCACGGTCAGTGTCAGCCGCGTGATTCCCGCGGATCGGCAGCGCCTCTGGCAGGCGCTGTGGCCGCTCGGCTGCGAGGCCGGCTGGTCCGGCGAAATCCTCTCCGCGCAGCCGCTGGACGATGAGGGTGTTGCCCGCATCATGCTGTCGTGGGAAGGCCGCGACGGCAAGCCGATCGAGCGCCGGGCACGCTTCGACGACATTGTCGAAGGTAGCCGGTTCTCGATGCGCGTCATCGAGGATACGGCTCTCGATAGCTCCTTCTGGAAAGACTATAGCGAAACGACCGAGCTTGTTTCGGAAGGTGGCGCGACGCGGGTGACGCTGAGCCGCACCGACCGCTACCGGGGCGTCGCCTTTCTGGTGTTCCGCTTATTCGCCATGCGCCGCGAGCTCTCCAAGCTGGAGCGCTGGGCGGCGACGGGGCGCTATAGCAAGGGGGGGTGGTTCGAGCATCCACTGAGCCAGGTCGGTTTTGCCGTGCTGTCGGCCTTGATCCTGTGGCCCTTTTTCGGCCTCCACCTTGTCGGACTGGCGCTGGCGTCGATCCTGACCTCGGTGGTCGCGCTGCACGAACTCGGTCACATGGCGGCGTTCCGGCTGATGGGCCATCGCAAGGCGCGGATGATCTTCATCCCGCTGCTCGGCGGCATCGCCATTGGCGGCCGGCCCTACAACAGCCGTTTCGAAGTCGCCTTCGTGGCGCTGATGGGAGCGGGTTTCTCCGCCTTCCTGGTGCCGATCGCTATTGCCGCCAGCGCGCTTGCCGGCGCCGAGGGGCATAAGGCCGCAGCCGGGCTGCTGGCCGCGCTGGCCGGCTGCGCCGCCTTGTTCAACGTCGCCAATCTGGTGCCGGTGTGGAAGTTCGATGGCGGCCAGGTGCTGCGCCAGATCTGCCCGGGGCCAATCGTCCTGGCTCTGGCCTCGTTCTCGCTGCTCTCGGCCTTTCTGGCGCTTGGCTGGCAGGCGGGCTTTTCCCTGGGTTTCCTGCTCGCGGCCGGTGCTGTTTTCGCCATTCTCAGCCTGCTCACCGTGGGAAGCGGCGTGAAGCCGCGTCATGAGCTGGAGCCGATCCGGACGGTCGATCGCTTCGTCATCGCTGTCGCGTTGCTGGCGGTCTTCACCATTCATGGCTACGGCGTTTTGTGGGCGGCGGCGCAACTGGTCTGAAGTGCGCTGATACTAAGATGGAGCCGGCGGATCGGCATTCACGGGCTGGAAGATCAGCCGGCCTTGCGGGCCGATTCGGCGGACAATGTGTCGGCGGGGCCGAACACGTCCTCAAACGCCGATTTCAGCGCCAGGTCCAGATCGCTCATCGTAACGGGAAGGCCGAGGTCGACGAGGCTGGTGACACCATGATCCTGCACGCCGCAGGGCACGATGCCGCCGAAATGGGAGAGGTCCGGCTCGACATTGATGGCGATGCCGTGAAAACTCACCCAGCGCCGCAGCCGGATGCCGATCGCCGCGATCTTGTCCTCGGCCGGCGAGCCATCAGGTAGCGCAGGACGATCCGGCCGCACCACCCACACGCCGACCCGGTCCTCGCGGCGTTCGCCACGCACGTTGAAGGCGTCGAGCGTGCCGATGATCCATTGTTCGAGCGCGGCGACAAAGGCGCGGACGTCCTCGCGGCGGCGCTTGAGGTCAAGCATCACATAGGCGACCCGCTGGCCGGGGCCATGATAGGTGTATTCGCCGCCTCGGCCGGCCGAGAAGACAGGAAAGCGGTCGGGCTCGATCAGGTCCTCGATGTGGGCGCTGGTGCCCGCCGTATAGAGCGGCGGATGCTCGACCAGCCAGACCAGTTCGCCGGCGGCGCCGCTGCGGATGGCCTCGGCGCGGGCTTCCATGAAGGCGAGCGCGTCGGGATAGGCCGTGAGGCCTGGCTCGATCAGCCATTCGACCGGCGCGGAGCCGGGCAAGGGCAGGAACGACGTGGCGATCTGGCTGCGTTCTGGCATGGCTTTTCGTTGTTTCGCTCATGCATCCCGGGGTAAGCTCAAAGGCCTGCGTCCGCGAGGCATGCATCCACCCTCCATATGGCGATATCGGGCGCAAACGTCCAGTTCCCCGCACTCGATCCGATCCTGTGGACTGTTATGCCAATCGCTTAGGATTATTGCGCATTGCGCACTTGTTTCGCCGGAAACGATTTGCTACACGCCGCGAGCCGGTCGGTTCCGGCTCCTACCACGTGCGGTCGTGGCGGAATTGGTAGACGCGCAGCGTTGAGGTCGCTGTGGGGCAACCCGTGGAAGTTCGAGTCTTCTCGACCGCACCAT
>NZ_JAFKIC010000245.1 GCF_017306585.1 Mesorhizobium sp.
CCGACGGGCGCGCGCCAGCCGTCGGCGCCGCCGACGGGCGCCAGGTGATGATCCTGTGCGAGGCGGCACTTGCCTCCGCAAAATCAGGCCGCTTCGAGCCGGTAAAGGCCTGAGGGGCGTTTCTATGACGAGCCCTGCTCTGCCCTCGTTGCAACCATCGGTTCGCCGCACCTTCCCGGCATCGTCGAGAAGTCCGGCACCACCGCCCGCACTCGTCTCGGCTCTTTCCAGCGAACCGAAGCTCGTTGCCAAGTATCCCGCGCTCGGCAGCTTCCCGAGGCATCGCTGGGCCGACGCCGCGTTCATGACGGCGGCCGGCATGGCCGAGGCCACGGGGCTGCCGGTCACAACCTTGCTCCGGCTGCTGGCACTGCTGGGCTATCCCCGCTTCCGCAGCTTTCGCGAAGCGGTACGCCAACAGCTGCGAGGACGCGTCGGCTGACAATAAGGCGTCGCGGGCGCGATCAGGCGCTCACGACCCGCGCCTGTGCGTTCGCCATGCCGAAGGTGTTCTTCACGCGGACCGATTTATAGACGTAGGCGACCCAGATTCCCGCTAGCAAGAACGAGACTATCGGCGCCACCACCGCGCCTCCGGCAAGCACCTGGCTTGCCGGAACGTCAAGAACCAGCGCGATCAGTGCCGTGTCGAGAATGAACACCACGGGTATCGCGAGCCATTGATAGAGGAACAGCCGCTTGAAACGGTGGCTCCGCCGCACCATCGCGACGAATACAACCACTTGAAAAACCGCAAAGCCCAGCAACAGCACAAGCTCGCCATAGACGACCAGAGCACCGTTCTGGACCGTCAGTATCTGCTGATACCCCTCTATCGAACCCGCTATGATGCTGAGAATTCGCAGCGGAGACAGAGCCTGGCCGATCGCCAGCAACATAAGCCAGCCTCCGAATCCGACAGGCGCTACCCCGGATGACGAACCTCTCGCCGAGCGCACGGTAAAAAACACCGGCACGCCCACGATCAAAAGAACTATTGCCCAATGCCAGAATGAAAAATGCATTCTACCCCCTCCAGAAATGCAGCCCCAGGTTGCACTATTCCGGAACAGGCACGCGAACGCAAGCCCCAGCGAACGCGCGTCTTCAAACGATCCTAAATCTCACACTACGATCGCGGCCACGAGGATCCGGTTTTGCCGTCTTATCGTAGCGCGCAATTCCGGTATCCTCGCCTCGTCGCGCTTCACGAACTCGATGAACATCATGTTCATGTTGTTGAAGATCAGTTCGCCGAGTGCCTGTCCGTCGACATCCTGGCGTGCCAGTCCAAGCGCCTGAAGCCGCGCAATCAGCGCGCTGATCTGCTCGGTCAGGTCGCGGTCGAGTCCGGTATAGGCTTGGCCGAAAGGACTGTCGGGCTGCTGCGTCGAGATCGCCATCGCCTGCCGCCACATCTCCTTGCTGAGATAGTGCAGCGAATGTTCGATATAGATGCCGACGAGTGTGTCCAGCGCATCGCCGACATTGGCCGGCGGATTGGCGACGACGCCGCGCCCGGCATTGAGCACCTCGTTGACTTCCAGCGAGACGATGGCGCCGAGGATGTCGCCCTTGTTCTGGTAGTAATTGTAGATTGTGCCGATCGAGACTTCGGCCTGCGCGGCGATCGCCTCGATCTTGGCGCCCTCATAGCCGGCCTCGCGGAAAAGCTCCGCCGCCGCCTCGATGATGCGGCGGTGCCGGTCCGCCTTCTGTCTTTCGCGCAATCCACTCATAATGGCCTCTTTGCCAGAAAATCATAATTGACTCAATTTTAGAATTGGTTCAAGTTTTCTCCAACAAGCCAGCAAGGCAAGGGAGAACACTCGATGACCAGCAACATCCGGAATCCGCTTTCCACCCTGAAGTCCAATCTCGCTGCAGCTCGCGCGGCAGCCGCGCTGCTCATCGCGGCGGGCGGTGCTCAGGCCGCCGATCTCAATGCGCTGATTTGGTGCGATCACTCCGATCCAGCACTTTTGCAACCCTTCGAGCAGGCCAACAACATCAAGGTCAACGTCAAGGAATTCGAGGGGACTGGCGCCGGCCTGGCGATCGTCGAGCAGTCGCAGCCGGGCGACTGGGATGTCATGGTGATCGATTCCATCGACGTGCCGCGCGGGGTCGAAAAAGGCCTGTTCGAGCCGCTGCCGGAAGACAAATTGCCCTTCGCCGACCTCTTCCCGGAAGTGAAGATGGACAAGTCCACCATCGTCGACGGCAAGCGCTACGGCATCACCGAAAAGTTCGGCTACAACACCATCGGCTTCAACAAGACCAAGGTCGATCCCGCCGACATGCAGTCGCTGGCCTCGCTGACATCAGACAAATACAAGGGTAAGGTCGCCATCTACGACTATTACCTCCCGGTCATCGGCATGGCGGCTCTCGCCATCGGCAAGAAGACGGCCGACCTTACCGAAGCCGAGCTGCCGGCTCTCAAGGCCGAACTTCTCAAGATGAAGGCCAATGCCAAGCTGGTCGGCGAAGTCACCGCGAGCCAGACCGCGCTCGCCACCGGCGAGGTCGATATCCTGGTCGGCGGCGGCGAATGGGTGACGGCGGGCCTGGCCAAGGAAAACCCGGCGCTCGATTTCTCGATCCCCAGAGAAGGCGCCGTGCTGTGGTCGCAGTCGCTGGCCATGTTCAAGGATTCCAAGAACAAGGACATGGCGCTGAAATTCATCCAGTACATTCTGAGCCCGGAAGGCCAGGCCCGCCTTGCCACCTCGTCCTGCTACTGGGGCATGCCGTCCAACACCAAGGCCGCGCTGACCGACGACCAGAAGAAAGTGCTGCGCTTCGACGAACAGCCCGGCTTCCTGGCGCGCGCCCAGGCCTACCCGGCGCCGAACGCCGATCTCGACAAGAAGATGCAGGACATGTGGACCGAAATGCTGCAGGCCAAGTAAGCGGCCGCCGCATATGAGCACAACCGGAAACGATAGGCGCGCCCTGCCCTGGGCGCTGGTCACGCCGGCGCTCGGCTGGACGCTGGCCTTCTTCGTCCTGCCGTTCATCGCCATGGGGCTGTCCAGCCTCACCGCGCATGAGGGCGGCGGCTTCGGCCTGTCGAACTACAGCCAGTTCTTCACCAACCCGTCCTACTGGCAGGCCATGGTGAACTCGCTTCAGGTGACGGCGATCGTCACCGTCGTCTCGGTGCTGCTCGCCTATCCGTTCGCCTGGATTCTTGCCGAGCAGGTTCCGGAGCGCTGGCAGCGACTGGCGCTGATGCTGGCCGTGCTACCGTTCTGGACCTCCTATGTCGTGCGCTCCTATTCCTGGTTGCTGGTGCTGGCGCAGAACGGCGTCATCAATCGCGCGCTGACCGGCTCCGGCCTGATCAGCGAGCCGCTACAGCTTGCCAACACCCGGTTGGCCACCGTGACCGGCTTCGTCCATTTCTTCGTCATGCTGTTGACGCTGACTATCTTCGCCAACCTCAAGCAGCTCAGCCCGAGCTACCGCAAGGCGGCAGCCGATCTCGGCGCCGGGCCGGTCCGAACCTTCCTGCATGTCGTCCTGCCGCTCACGTTGCCCGGCATCATGGTCGGTGCCTTCCTGACCTTCGTCCTCTGCATCGGCGATTACATCACGCCGCAGATTCTTGGCGGCAACAACGAGCTTCTGATGCCGCAACTGGTGATGATGCAGATCGGCCGGCGTGGCGATTTTCCGCTGGCCTCGGCGTTGTCGATCATCCTGATGGCGGTCGTGACCGTCGCCTACCTCGCCTGCGCGCGCTGGCTGAAGATCGAGCGGACCTGACCATGCGCCGGATCGTCCGTATCGCTTCCCTCGCTTATGCGCTGGCCGTCTACGCCTTCATCTTCCTGCCTGTTGTGGTGCTGGTGCTGTTTTCGCTTCAGTCGACCTCCTTTCCGATCCCGCCATTCACCGGCCCGTCGCTGCGCTGGTACGAAGCGGTGCTGTCGGACACGCGGCTCACATCGGCACTCGTCAATTCCCTGCTGGTGGCCTCGATATCGTCGCTTGCCGCCGTCACGCTCGGTTTCCTCTCGGCCTGGGGCTTTGCCCGCTTCGTCCTGCCGGGCTCGGCGCTGCTGCGCGGCCTGATCACGCTACCGCTGACGGTCAGCTACCTCATCATCGGCATGGGGCTGCTGGTGCTGTTCAACTGGGCCGGCGTGCCGAAATCCTTGCTCGCCGCCGGTATCGGCCATGTCGTAATCAACCTGCCGCTCTGCTTTGCCATCATCTACAGCCAGATGGGCGACCACCAGATCAACATCGAGCGCGCCGCGCGCGACCTAGGCGCGCCGGAGTGGAAGGTGCTGCTGCTCGTCACCGTGCCCGTCATGGCCCCCGCCATTTTCGCCGGCTTCTTCCTGTCGATGACCTTCTCCTGGGATGAGTTCGTGATCTCCTTCCTGCTGACGCGCTTCGACACCACCTTGCCGGTCGAGATCTGGAACCTGCTGCGCTCCGGCCTCAACCCGAAGACCAACGCCGTCGGTTCGCTGGTCTTCGCGGTCTCCATCGTGCTGGTCGTGC
This sequence comes from Mesorhizobium sp., assembly GCF_017306585.1. GTDB lineage: Bacteria > Pseudomonadota > Alphaproteobacteria > Rhizobiales > Rhizobiaceae > Mesorhizobium. Next base: position 4,522 of record NZ_JAFKIC010000245.1, read on the forward strand.
TGTTTGAACTGACGCTTCTGCGGAGAAAGCCGGTATGAGCACCCCCCTCGTCGACATCCGCAACGTCTCGCATCGTTTCGGGCAACTGGCCGTGTTGAAGAACGTCTCGCTGCGGATCGAACCGGGCAGCTACACCATCCTGCTTGGCCCATCGGGTTCCGGCAAGACGACGCTGCTCTCCATTCTCGGTGGGTTCGTCAACCCGAGCGAAGGCAAGGTGTTGATCCGGGGCGAGGATTGCACCTCCATGCCGCCGGCCAGACGCCCGACGACCACCGTGTTCCAGGACTATGCGCTGTTTCCGCATATGAGCGTCGGCGCCAATGTCGGCTTCGGCTTGCGCATGCAGGGCGTGGATAGCGCGACGCGCGCCGCGAAAGCGCGCGAGGCGCTGGCGCTGGTCGGCCTGGCTTCGACCTTCGACAAGAAGCCGCATCAGCTCTCCGGCGGTCAGCGCCAACGTGTCGCGCTGGCGCGTGCGCTGGTCATCGAGCCGGCCGTGCTGCTGCTCGACGAGCCGCTCGGCGCGCTCGATCTCAAGCTGCGCCGGCAGATGCAGGACGAGTTGAAGGCAATCCAGAAGCGCGTCGGCACCGCCTTCATCCATGTCACCCACGACCAGGAAGAAGCGATGGCGTTGGCCGACCACTGCGTGGTGATGAATGACGGCCGCATCGAGGACGAAGGCGCCCCCGAGCGCGTCTATGCCCGCCCGGCGACGCGTTTCTCCGCCACCTTCATGGGTGAAAGCACGATTCTTGCCGGAAATGTCAGCGGCAACGGCAATGGGCACATGACGATCACGACCGAAATTGGCCCGATTTCACTGCCGGGGACGTCGTCCGTGGGCACCGGCATCGCACTTGCCATCCGGCCGGAACATATCGTGCTGGGCGAAGGAAGGAGCGACACTCCGCTTGGCACGGCCAAGGTCAGCGATGTCGTCTTCCAGGGCAGTTTCAAGCGCGTGCTGGCCGCATCCAATCAGAATCCCGGCCTGCAATTCATCGCCAAGGCGCCGGCTTCGGCGGTCATCCAGCCAGGCGACACGGTCGGCGTTTCATGCAACGCTGGCGACATCATCCAACTGGCCGGCTGAGAGATGAGCACGCTTCCGGTAGTCGACGCTGAAAACTGGTATGAAACCATCCGCATGGCGGACGGCGTTACACTCATTCATGAACCATGGATAAAGCCGTTCTTCCGCTGCAACATGTGGCATGTGCGCGGCCGCGACAGGGATCTTCTGTTCGACAGCGGTCTCGGCCATTTCAGCCTCAGGCGACAGGTGCCGCTGGTCAGCGAGCGCAAGCTGACCTGTGTCGCCAGCCATACGCATTTCGACCACATCGGCTGCCACCACGAATTCCCCGATCGCTGCGTCCACGCGGCCGAAGCGGAAATCCTCGCTGATCCGCGCAACGAATGGACCGCTGCCGGAACCTACGCCACCGAGGAGATGTTCGATCGCCAGCCACGAGGCTGGGACACGGCACGTTACAGCATCTTGCCCGCGCCGGCCGGCCGCATGCTCGAGCATGGCGACGTCATCGATCTCGGCGACCGCGCCTTCGAGGTCGTCCATACACCGGGCCATTCGCCCGGCGGCATCGCGCTCCACGAGAAAAAGACCGGCATCCTGCTGTCCGGCGACATCATTTATGATGGCCCATTGATCGACGACGTCTACCACTCGGATATCCCGGACTACATGGAAACGCTGCTTGCCATGCGCGACCTCGATGTCTCGGTCGTGCATGGCGGCCACTTCCCGAGCTTCGGCAAGGTGCGCTACCGCCAGCTGATCGACGAATATCTCGACCGGAAGCGCCAGGCCGGCTGCCACTTGCGTCAGCGCAGCTAGAACTACCGCATCAAATCGAAATGCCGTGGAAAAGCCTGGTGCAGCAGGAGCAGCATGGTCTTGCGCAACACGTCCGTGCCACGACCGGCCGGGTTCAGATGATCCCAGTACCACGCACCGTGGACCAGATAATTCAGGCTTTCCGCCAGCGTGTCTATGTCGACGCCGGTATAGCCGCCGCTGCGCGCGATCTCGACCAGGAACCCGCGCGCCTCGGCGGTGTAGGCGAGATCGCTCGGCAGCCCGATTTCATTGTAGATCTGCATGCTCTTGCGGTCGCTGGAAAACGCGACGAAGACGGATACCCATTTGGGATGCTGCCGGGCAAAGCTTTGTGCGCAACCAACCGCCCCCAGCAGCCTCTCGACCGGTGACAGGCCCGGCGCGCGCACCCGTTGCAGCCACAGTTCGTCATACTGGTCGCTGAGATATTGCAGCGCGGCCCGGAACAAATTCTCCTTGCTGCGGAAATGGAAGACCACCAGCGCGTTGGACGAGCCGACATGCTCGGCGATGCGCTGCATGGTGACGCTCGCCAGCCCCTCCTCCGCGATGAGCTCGATGGTGGCGTCGATGATGCGCTGCACGCTTGCCTCGCCGCGCTCGCGCCGGCGGTCCCTGGGCGCGGCGTCATTGGCCGAAGCCCTGCCCTTGGCCGTCGCGACCGTGCGTTTTGCCGTGGCCTTGCGTTGCACCATGTCAGTCCATTCCTTACAGCGCCCGCTTAGAGTGACGGGCGTGTCCCGGCCGTTGTGTACCATTGCCCCTGCGCCGTTTCATAGGCCATCGCCGCCCGGAAGACATCGGCATCGCTATAGGTGCGCCCAACGATCTGGAAGCCGGTCGGCACACCGCTCGCCGCCCGCCCCGAAGGCATGGAAAGCACCGGGCATCGGCTGACCATGTTGAACGGCGTTGTCATCACCCAGCCCAGCGAAGGATTGACCTCTCTACCGTTGATTTCGACGGTGCCCGTAGTCTGGTCAAACTCCGCCGGGACGGCCGGGAGTGCGTTCGTGGGACAGATCAGCACATTATAGGTCTCCAACATCGGGCCCAGCGTCTGGTACATGCGCGCGGCCACATCCAGCGTACCCACGAAGTCGGCCGCCTTCGATTTCTGGCCGTCCTCGGCAAAGCGCCGGGCGTAGCTGGTCATTTCGCTGCCATGCTCGGCAAGCAGTTGCGACAACGACGCGCCGAAGAGATGTTCCAGATAGGCCATTCCCGCCTTGAGCACCCGGTCGTCCCACCCAAGATCGACTTCCTCGACCGTTGCTCCGAGCGAACGGAACACATCGCAGGCGGCGAGCATGTTCCTGCGGACATCCGGGTCCACTTCAAACGACCCCAGGTCCATCGAGAAGGCGATCCTCCAGCCCTTGATCGGCTTGTAGTCGAGCGGCAGGCGCAGCTTGGGGCGGAGCGTGGCGATGTCGAGCGGACTTGGCCCCGACATGACGTTCTGCAGCAGGATCGCATCCCGGACATTCCGCGCCAGCGGCCCGGTGTGGCAGTAGAAATCGAGGTTGAACGGCGGCTCGTCCGGATTGCGGCCATAGGGCGGCTTGAAGCCGACGAGGCCGCAGGCCGACGCCGGAATGCGGATCGACCCGGCAATGTCCGATCCGGTAGCGATCGAGGATGTGCCGGAAGCGAGCGTGGCGGCGGCGCCGCCCGACGAGCCGCCGGGGGTGAAATCCGGATTCCAGGGGTTACGCGTCACGCCCCAACGCTTCGACCAGGTATAGCCCGCACAGCTGAATTCCGGCGTCGCCGTGCGGGCATGCACGATGCCGCCCGCCTTCATGATGCGCTCGTTCATCGTCGAGGTGTGGCCGCCCAGAGCGTCCCTCGACAGCAGCGAGCCATGCGACGTCGGCTTGCCCTTGATGTAGCTCTCATCCTTGATGCCGATCGGCAGCCCCTCGAGCGCGCCGGTCCTGGCGCCCTTGGCGTATTTCGCTTCCGCTTTGGCGGCCAGCTTCAGCGCCTCCTCGAAATGCGTGAAGGTGAGGCAGTTGATCGCCGACTTCGTCGCTTCGGCACGGCGGATGGTCGCCTGCATCAATTCGACGGGCGAGAGCTTCTTCGCCTTGAACAGCCGCAACGCCTCATGGGCCGGCATGTAGCAAAGGTCGAGATCGGACATGGAAAGTTCTCCCGCGATCATGGGATCGCACCTGGCATGAAGGGGTAACCGGACCGCGCGTCGCGGCCCGGTGGCTATGCGTTGGTAAGCCGGCAGCGCTACTTCTGGAGATCGGTCCAGATCTTGGTGTAGAGCGCCTGCACGTTCGACGGACAGGCCGGCATGAATTGGCCCTTGTCGGCGAATTCGGCCGGGATCACCACCTCGGGCGCCGTCTTCATGTCATCGGGCAGGAAGGCTTCGGAACCCTTGATGCCGTTGGCGTAGCGGGCGAAGGCCGAAATCATCGCCGCGTTCTTCGGATCCATGATGAAGTTCTGGAAAAGCTTGGCGTTCTCGACATTCTTGGCGTCCTTGAGAACAGCGACATTGTCCATCCAGATCGGAAATCCCTCCTTCGGATAGCCGTAGACGATCTTGTTGTTCTCCAGCCGTTCACGCAGCGATATGCCGTTCCAGTTGACGCCGGCGGCGATATCGCCCCGACCCAGGCCATCGACGGCCGCGTAATCGAGCGAAAGCCACTTCGCCTTCGCTTCGACCAGCTTGTCATGCACCTTCTTCAGGACCTGCATGTCGTCGGTGCAGTATTTGCCGCCCTCATAGGCGATGGCGAGGAACAGGATGTCTCCCATTTCGGGCACGACATTGATCTTGCCGACGAGCTCGGCGGGCGGATCGAGGAAGATCGCCGAGGTGTTCGGATCGCCAGAGTAGACCGACTTGTTGACCGAAATGCCGGTCGTGCCCCACTGCCATGGAACCGTGTATTTGCGGCCAGGATCGAAGGGAACGTCGACCCACCTGGGATCGACATTCTTGAAGTTCTCCATCTTGCTGGGATCTGTTTCCAGCAGCAGGCCTTCACTGATCCAGATCGGCACGACGCTGGCGGAAGGCACGACGATGTCATAGCCCGAAGCACCCTGCCGCACCTTGGCCAGCGCGGTGTCGTTGGAGTCGTAATCGGTTACGGTGACCTTGACCTTGTAGGTCTCCTCGAACTTCTTGATCAGGTCCGGGCTGGTGTAGTTGCCCCAGTTGTAGATGTTGAGTTCGCCATCCGCGTGGGCGACGCCTGTCGCGGCAAACAGCGACAGCCCGACGGCCGCCGCGGTCAATTTCCAGTTCATGCGAGTTGCTCCCATTGTTGGGACCGTCCGCGCTGCCGCATCAGGTCCGTCTCTGCTGATGAAAACCGGCGGCGTTCGACTCCTTGGCCGCCCGCTCGACTGTCGCGATGTTCCCTTACCGGCAGCCATTCACCGGCAAAGCCGGCTGGCCATTCTTGGCTTCAATGAGTAACTATGACTAACTATTCAGTCAATATGTTTTCTGTGCCGCTCGATATGTAGGGGAGCCGAGAACCTCGCGTGCCGGGCAGCCCGCGCGAGGCGCACGAATTCCTCGGCCAACGCCCTGAAGCACGGCGGCCGACTGATCGCTTATCCGGTCTTCACAGGATCATTGCCAATGGTCGGGCGGGCTATCGCGCCATCGCATCTCTGGGTCGGGGTCATGCACCCTTTTTTGCGGGAAGCGAGATCGTGTAGCGCGGAATATTTCCCTTCCTGCGCCTGCGCCATTGCCTCAAACGCTCTCTCAGGCTCAGAGCCGGTTTCTCATAGACAGGCGCCTCGAGGCCGACGAGACCATAGTAACCATCGAGTATGGCGGTGCGCAGCAATTCGCGCTCCTGGGTATGAAAGCTGAAATGCGCGACGATCAGGTCACCAAAAATCTTGCCTGGCCGATCGAGCTTTGTCGGCAACGTCGCCGACAGCCACTCTTCCTCGTCGCCTGAGGGCGGATGGAAGCCATCTCCCAGACTAACAATGTCCGATCCGAAGAAACCGATCGCATTGATCGAAAACCGCGACAGCCTGATCTCGCGGTCAGGCACCCGGAAATCGTCAAGCCGGTGGGTTCGGGCGGCTTCGAGGAACACCGGGTGAAGCGCCTGCGGAAAGCTGGCATAGGCCCAGGAGAATTCGCACGACGCCTGACAGGTAAGCGGACCGTCCACCAAAACCTTGGAGAGTTGCTTGATCAGCGAGTTGCAGATCGCGTTGTTGATGATCAGCGGCGCATACCAGATGGCCGACCCTCTTTCGGCCATGACCCTTGCCATGAACTTTTCAAAGAAACCGTCCTCGACAAAGACCACGTCATCGTCGAGGCGCAGGTAGAAGGCCTCGGGGTCATCGCAAAAGCGATAGAAATCGCCAATGACGTTGAAGCCGCCATCGGCGTGTGGAAGGCGTTTGATCCTGCAACGTGGGTCGGAAGCGGCCAGCCGTTGCAGATAGGCGCGATCGGCTTCGTTGCGGCAATTGTCCCACAGGTGCCATTCGTGCACGTCGGCGCTTTTCAGAACGTGATGGGCCAGCAACCGGAGATATTTCTCGCGGCCGGCAGGGGTTACAACAACCAGTTTCATGGGGCACTCGTCCTATGAGAGGCAACGCATATAAGCAAAAGCTTTATTACGGGCAGCTGCCGTTGCGGCAGTACAGCAGCCCTCCCCAACAATAACCATAGGTAAAACAGATTTCAGGAGATTCGCTTCCGATTTCTTTAGAAAGCAGCAGATCGACATGTTCGACCGCGATACACCAGTCATACTCGAAGGAAACGTTTCTGCTCGATGCCAGGCGGACAAATCGCGCGCCATTGATGGCCCTTTGCATCCATATTGCTTTCGTGTAGGGCTCGCCGCGGTTGTGAAATTACGGACTGCCGCATGACTGTCGAAAGTAGACCTTTGGCAAGGGCCGCCCGTCGCAATCTCGTCATTGTCAGGGCCGGTAACAACTCGCTTCACCAGGGCTGGGGGGCGGAGAATCCGCAGTGCGAATTCGATTTGATTGTCAGCTATTACGGAAGCGATCCGTCAATTTTTCGGCAGCCTCATGAAAACCGTGTCGACTACAAGGGCGGCAAATGGGATGGCATCCACGCCCTGCTCCGGCAGCAGCCCGAATTGCTGGATCGGTATCGGTATGTCTGGCTGCCCGACGATGACATCGAGGCGGACCGAGCAACGATCGAGGCCATGTTTGAAAACATGCATCGGCTCGGCCTGCATGTCGCCCAGCCGGCGCTGACGCTGGACAGTTACTATAGCCATCTGCCCTTCCTCCGCTGCAAGAGCTTCGAATTTCGCTTTATCGACAAGATCGAGATTATGGCCCCCTGCTTGAGAGCCGACGTCCTGGCCAAGGCACTGCCTCTGTTCGAGCACTCCATGAGCGGCTTCGGTATAGACTCACTGTGGACGAGACTTGCCGCACAAAACTACGGGACGTCAGCTGTTTTCGACGCCCTGCCCGTCCGTCACACAAGGCCAGTAGGAACTCATCTGGCGCTGGAAATGCTCAAGTCCGGTCGGACGGCCGAAGCGGAACACGATCAACTGGCGCGGCGATACCGTTTTGGCGAGTTTTTTCCGGTGTCCTACGAGGCCGTCGACAGGAAAGGCAGGCGTTGGCGATCTCGACCCATGATTGGCCTGCGCATGGTGGCCGACTATTTTGTGGATCGAAAGACATTTCGCCAGGCACGTCGACTGATGGAACTGTTGTGGCGTCTTCTGCGCAGGCAGTGCTTCAAGCCGATCGACCTGTCCCAGATCGTAGTCAAACCATGAGAACGCAAGGTCCGCGGACAGATGACCTTTTGAACCGCGCCGAAATTCTCATCGTCGGCGCGGGCTTTTACGGCGCGACGCTCGCCGAGCGCATCGCAACCCAACTTGGCCGGCGCGTGCTGGTGATCGACCGGCGTCGGCATATCGGCGGCAATGCCTACACCGAACAGGACCCCGTCACCGGCGTGGAGATCCACCGCTACGGGCCGCATCTGTTTCATACGCCCAACGAGGAGGTATGGAATTATCTTCGGACCTTCACCGGTTTCACGGCCTATCGCCATCGTGCGTTTTCGACCTATCGCGACAAGGTCTATCCCCTGCCGATCAACCTTGCCACGATCTGCCAGTTCTTCGGCAAGCGGCTGAGCCCGGACGAAGCGCGCCGCATGATCACCGCGCAGGCGGCGGAACTTGGCGACCGCCCGCCGGCCAATCTGGAGGAGAAGGCGATATCCCTCGTCGGACGTCCTCTCTACGAGGCCTTCATCAAGGGTTATACCGCCAAGCAATGGCAGACGGACCCTCGCGAACTGCCGCCGCAGATCATCGCGCGCCTGCCGGTCCGCTACACATTCGAGGACGGCTACTTCAACGATCGCTTCCAGGGCCAACCGGTGGACGGCTATACGGCGATCTTCGAAAAGATGCTGGCGCATGAGGTCATCGAAACAAGGCTCGGCATCGATTTCTTCGATCTCAAATCCTCGCTGCGCGAAGATCTGCCGGTCATCTACACCGGGCCCATCGACCGCTATTTCGACTATTGCGAGGGCGAACTCGGCTGGCGGACCATCGACATAGACCTGGAAGTCATGGACACGCCGGATCATCAAGGCACGGCAATCATGAACTATGCCGATGAAACCGTGCCCTACACCCGCGTGGTGGAATTCCGGCATTTCAATCCGGAACGCCAGCATAGCAGCGAAAAGACGCTCATCGGCCGCGAGTATTCCCGTTTTGCCGGCCGCGCCGATGAGCCCTACTATCCGATCGACACGCGAAGGGACCAGGTGGTCTACCGCCGCTATCTCCAACGGGCGGCTGCCGAGAAAAACCTGCATCTGGGAGGACGGCTGGGAACCTATCGCTATCTCGACATGCACCAGGCGATCGGCGCCGCGCTGAAAGCCTTCGAGACCGTGATCGAGCCCTACTTCACCGGTAGACTGGATTCCGTTTCGCGGTCGCTGTGACAGCCCAGCTCTGGGCCGTGAAAGTCTCCAGCTTCAGCCGGTCGCCGCCGATTTACCGCCGGCCGCAATCTGGTGCTTGAACCATTCGAAGGTGCGCCGGATCCCATCCTGGTAGCTGGTCGTGGCTTCCCAGCCGGGAAGAACCTGTCTTGCCAGGGTCAGGTCCGGGCACCGGTTTGTCGGATCCTGCGGCACGGGCGCATGGTGTTCGATGCGGCTGCCCGGAACAAGCGAGCTGACGAATTTCGCAATGTCGAGAACCGAGATTTCACTGTTATTGCCGAGGTTCAAGGGCCCCCGGTGCGAGATGCTGTCGCGCCAGAAAAATCGTTCAAGTCCATCGACGATGTCGTCGACATAACCCCAGCTGCGTGACTGTAGGCCGTCGCCATAGACTGTCAGGATTCCGGTGGTCAGGGCCTGGCTGACAAAGTTCGAAACGGCGCGGCCGTCGTCGATACGGGTTCGCGGGCCATAGGTGTTGAACAGTCTGACCACGCGCACATCGAGCCCGCGGACGCGCTGCTCTTCGAACAGCAGCGCCTCGGTGCAGCGCTTGCTTTCGTCGTAGGAGGACCTGGGGCCGGTGCAGTCCACCGAACCCCGGTAATTCTCCGGCTGCGGTGAGACCAGGGGGTCGCCATACACTTCCGAGGTCGAGGCGAAGCAGAAACGGCCGCCCGGCCTGAGCATCGACAAGAGGTTGAGCGCCCCGCCTATATTGGCTCGGATCGTGCGCGCCGGCTCGCGCATATACCATACCGGCGAGGCCGGCGACGCCAGATGTATGATCTCGTCGAAGGCCTGACTGTCGGAGAAGCTTTCGGCATCGGCAATCCGCAAGCTGAACCGCGGGTCCGCCACGTGAGCGATGTTGTCGCGCAATCCGGTCCACAGATTGTCGACCACGACGAGCCTTTCCAGGTCACCGCGCCGCAGCAGGCGATCGACGAGATGTGAGCCGACGAAACCGCAGCCACCAGAAAGCAACACACTGCGCGGCATGCGCACTCCTCCAGAAACCCGGCCGGTCAACGCACCGCGGGGCTCGCTTCCCAAATATCACGGGACCGGATCCCGTGCGGATCCGAAACTCTTCTAGCAGTGCTTTCATCGATGCCGCAATTGCAACGATCAAACTTGTCTTGCACCAGTCGACGAAGGCTTGCCGAAGATGAGCCGCCGTTACAATGCGCATCGGCGATGCTGGATAGAGCCGGTGAGCGGGTCTATTCTTGCGCCCCTATAGCGCCTTCAACGGACAAGGCATGCCTGCGGCATCGCCACATCGCGAGGCCGTGGGCACCTGCCTGCTGCTCATTGCCTCCGACTGGCGCACCAGTTCGGCGAAGACCAGCGCGAAGCTACCCAGAATGACAAAGACGATGATCAGGCGTGCTACCGGCAATATGTCGGCCCCGTCCGGCTGGCGCGTGTCCCTGGATATCGAGATTTCCAAGGGATGATGCGCACAATTCAAAACTGCCACAGCATCGCGGTCATCCCGAAGGATATGGCGGTGCTGCGGTCGCCCCACGCCACCCATGCCGGCTAACATGATCCTTCGGCCTTTACGAGAGTTTAAGCATCCCCTTAACCATCACATTCGCCTCGGCTTTGACATGATGCGCGACCTGTAGGCTTCGACGACGACGATGCGCCCTTCGCCTCCGGCATCTTGGCTCTCTTTGCAGACCAGCCTGCCCCATGCTAACCCGACGCTGGCGCGGCCGGACCTGCCACCGCCAATCGGTCGCGATCGGAGAGCCATGAGCACAGCCGCCAACAGCATCGCCTTCGTCTCGTCCGACACAGCCGACGCCAAGGCGGCGCTGGAGGGCCTGTCGGCGCGCTATGGCCAGTGCTCGGTCTCGGACGCCGCGATTGTCGTGGCCCTGGGCGGCGATGGCTTCCTGCTGCAAACCCTGCGCGACACGATGGGAACGGGAAAGAAGGTCTACGGGATGAACCGTGGCACCATCGGCTTCCTGATGAACGAGTACCGTTCCGGCGGCCTCACCGAGCGCATCGCGGCCGCTGTCGCCGAAACGATCCGTCCGCTGGAGATGCTGGCCACCACCTCGGAGGGTGAAACCGTCTCGGCGCTGGCGATCAACGAAGTGGCGCTGTGGCGCCAATCCTACCAGACGGCCAAGATCCGCATCAGCGTCGACGACCAGATAAGGCTCGAGGAACTGAGCTGCGACGGCGTCATGATCGCGACACCGGCGGGATCCACCGCCTACAATCTGTCCGCGCATGGCCCGATCCTGCCGCTCGACGCGCCACTGCTGGCGCTTACTCCGGTCAGCCCGTTCCGCCCGCGCCGCTGGCGCGGCGCCTTGCTGTCCAACAAGGCGACAGTACGCTTCGAGATATTGGAGCCGGAAAAGCGGCCGGTGAATGCCGCCGCCGACCACACAGAGGTCAAGGCGGTGACCTCCGTAACGGTACGGGAATCGCCGACAGCAACGGCAACCCTGCTGTTCGACCCCAATCATTCCTGGAACGAGCGCATCCTGGCCGAGCAGTTCCGTTATTGAGCCGGCACATGGATCGACGGCCGGATTAAGCATCGCGATTAAGGTTACAACTTCACAATCGCGCCAATCCCGCCCGTTTCTGTTGACAAATCGCGGACTTGCGCCTAATCGCAATACCAATCTTGCAGGCGCGTGGCGCTTGCCGCGACGAATTACGTTGCGCCTCCCCGAACCAGCCAAAGACAACAACACTTGTCCTCAGACACCACGACCGCTCAAGAAGCGTTGACCTTTTCAGACCTCGGCCTGTCGCCGAAGGTCCTTTCCGCTGTTACCGATGCCGGCTACACGCAGCCGACTCCGATCCAGGCAGGCGCCATCCCGCACGCCCTGCTGGGCAAGGATGTGCTGGGCATCGCCCAGACCGGCACCGGCAAGACCGCCTCCTTCGTGCTGCCGATGCTGACCCGGCTGGAAAAGGGCCGCGCCCGCGCCCGCATGCCGCGCACCCTGATCCTGGAGCCGACGCGCGAGCTTGCGGCTCAGGTCGAGGAGAACTTCGTAAAATACGGCAAGAACCATAAGCTCAACATCGCGTTGCTGATCGGCGGCGTGTCGTTCGACGAACAGGACAAGAAGCTGGAGCGCGGCGCCGACGTGCTGATCGCCACACCCGGCCGCCTGCTCGACCACCGCGAGCGCGGCAAGCTGCTGCTCAACGGCGTCGAGATCCTCGTCATCGACGAGGCTGACCGCATGCTCGACATGGGTTTCATCCCCGATATCGAACGCATCTGCGAGATGATTCCGTTCACGCGGCAGACGCTGTTCTTCTCGGCGACCATGCCGCCCGAGATCACCAAGCTGACGGAAAAATTCCTGCACGCGCCGGTGCGCGTCGAGGTCTCAAAGGCCGCGTCCACCGCTACCAGCATAACCCAGCGACTCGTGAAGTCCGGGTCGAAGCCGTGGGACAAGCGCGAGACGCTGCGCAACCTGATCAGGGCCGAAGACGCGGAACTGAAGAACGCCATCATCTTCTGCAACCGCAAGGTCGAGGTCTCGGAACTGTTCCGCTCGCTGCTGAAGTATGACTTCGATGCCGGCGCGCTGCATGGCGACATGGACCAGCGCGCCCGTATGCAGATGCTGGCCAATTTCCGCGATGGCAAGCTGCGTTATCTCGTTGCTTCGGACGTCGCCGCGCGCGGCCTCGACATCCCCGATGTCAGCCACGTCTTCAACTATGATGTGCCCATCCACGCCGAGGACTACGTCCACCGTATCGGCCGCACCGGCCGTGCCGGCCGCTCGGGCAAATCCTTCACCATCGCGACCAAGTCGGACACCAAATACATCGACGCCATAGAGCGGCTGATCGGTACCAAGATCGAATGGCACGATGGCGACCTCTCGACCGTCGTCGCCAGCGAAGGCGACGACGAGGCTCCGCGCCGTGGCAAGGGCGCGCCGCGCCGCGCCGGCCGCAAGGACGAAGATCGCAAGGACCGGGGTGAGCGCAAGAAGAGCGGCGAACGTCGTGGCAGGCACGGCGGGGACGAAGATGTCCAGGCCGCCCGGCAGGACGAGCAGCCCGACGTCGAAGCGGTCGCCGACATCGGCGAGAGGCGCGCGCGCAAGGATGCGATCCGTTCCGAAAACAGCGAGCGCAAATCCTCCGATCGCAATGAGCAGCGTACAGGACAGCGCAGCGGTAACCGCCCTGCCCGTCACCACCAGGAAGACAACGACACCACTGTCGGTTTCGGCGACGACATGCCGGCCTTCATGCGCATCGTCGCCAAGGTCTGATTGGCGCAGCGTCGGGCACGCCCGCGAAAATTTCGGAAGACCAAATAAAACGGCCCCGCGCGGGGCCGTTTTTCGTTTGATATCCGTGTCGGCTCAGGTTAGCGGCGACAGCTGGATTTCGACGCGCCGGTTCTGCTCGCGGCCGGCGGCCGTCGCATTGGGGGCGATCGGCCGGGTCTTGCCGAAACC
>NZ_JAFKIC010000246.1 GCF_017306585.1 Mesorhizobium sp.
GGATCGTCGCCGTTGCACCCGGTGCAGCGGCGACGTGACGTCACAAGCTTTTCGAAACAGGGTTGACAGTATCTGACCCCAACCCGGCCGGCAGGGGGGCACAATGTTCTCATTTATCATCAGACGCATCGGCACCATACTGCTCACGATGCTGTGCCTGACGCTGGTCGTCTTTTTCCTCGTCAATCTCGAACCCAATCTGAAGAAGCTGGCGATCAGCCAGACCGAAATGCACACCTCGGCCGAACAGCTCGAAAGCTGGCTGGTCGAGCATGGCTATCGGCAGAACTTCTTCGCCCGCTACGGCCAGTGGCTGGGCGTCCTGCCCAAGCAGCCGGTGACCGATCCGGCGACCGGCAAGCCGGCGCAGCGATTCTCCTTCTGCAACGATCCGACGACGCCGACATTCTCGGGCGTGCTCGAGGGTGATTTCGGCTGCTCGACCAAGTTCAAGACCACCGTGGCCGCCAAGCTGTTCCCGGCGCTCGGCGCCACCGGCATACTCATGCTCTGCGTGCTGGGCGTGATGGTGCCGGTCTCGCTGCTGATCGGCATTCTGGCCGGCATGCGTGAGGGCTCGCGCACCGACCGCGTGCTGTCGGTCGCATCGATCGCCTCGACGGCGACGCCTGAATATGTGTCGGGCGTCATCTTCACCGTTATCTTCGCGTCCTGGCTCGGTTGGCTGAACGGGTCGGCCGCGTCAGCCAGCCAAGGCATCACCTTCTACAATTTCACGCTGCCGGTGATCACGCTGGCGATCTACGGCATCGGCTATATCGCGCGCATGACGCGCGCCTCGATGGTCGAGGTGATGACGCAGCAATATATCCGCACCGCCCGGCTGAAGGGGCTTTCGTTCGGCAACGTGGTGGTCAAGCATGCGCTTCGCAACGCGCTGATCGCGCCGTTTACCGTCATCATGCTGCAGTTCCCCTGGCTGCTGACGGGCGTCGTCATCGTCGAGGTCATGTTCCGCTACCAGGGCTTCGGCTACACGCTGGTCGAGGCCGCCGGCAACAACGACATCGATCTTCTGCTGGGCTGTTCGCTGGTCTCGGTGTTCATCGTGCTGATCACGCAGCTCATTTCCGACGTCGGTTACGCGTTCCTCAATCCGCGCATCCGGGTTCAGTAGGGGAGACGGCGCATGCAAGCTCAATATATCGGCGCCTCCGCCATCATCCTCGAAGTGCTCTGGCGCTTCTGGCCGGTCTGGGTCGCGCTCGCCATCGTCATGGGATCGAGCTTCGTCTACAAGAAGAAGCTGGCGCTCTACGGCCAGCTGTTCGACAGCGGCGTCGGCATCGCCGGCGTCTTCATCTGCCTGTTCTGGCTGTTCACCGCGATCTTCGCCTCCAAGATCTCGCCCTTCGATCCGCTCGGCCAGATCCCGATCATGAAGGACACGCTGCCCGGCGCCATCGAGCCGCAATCGGGGCTCGCCTATCTGTTCGGCGGCGACAAGCTGGCGCGCGACGTCTTCTCGCGCATGGTCTATGGCAGCCAGATCGTGCTGATCATCGCGCCGGCGGCGACCGGTTTCGCGCTGATGGTCGGCATCACGCTCGGCCTGCCGGCCGGCTATTATGGCGGCAAGATCGATTCCATCCTGTCGTTCCTGGCCAATCTGGTGCTGGCTTTCCCGGTTATCCTGCTGTTCTACCTGCTGGTGACGCCCGGTATCATGGACACGCCGATCCCCTATGCGTTGGCCGGCGTCTTCTTCCTGTTCCCGATCATCTTCTTCTGCGTGCTGTTCTGGACGCGCTACAAGAACCGGCCGGACCGCATCTACATCCTGCTCGGCCTGACGATCTTGATCGGTGGCTGGATCTATCTCGGCCTGGTGTTCGACAAGGACCCGCTGAAGATCGTTCATATCGACCCGAACCAGCTCAACATCTTCGTGGCCGTGGTGTTCGCCTCCAGCCCCGGCGTGTTCCGCATCGTGCGCGGCCTGACGATGGACATCAAGACGCGCGACTATGTGGCGGCGGCGCAGACGCGCGGTGAATCGCCCTGGTACATCATGCTGTGGGAGATCCTGCCCAATGCGCGCGGGCCGCTCATCGTCGATGCCTGCCTGCGCATAGGCTACACAACCATCCTGCTCGGCACGCTGGGCTATTTCGGCCTGGGCCTGGCGCCCGAGAGCCCGGACTGGGGCACCGCGATCAAGGACGCCAGCCGGCTGCTGCGCTCCTTTATCCATCCGGCGCTGCCGCCGACGATCGCGCTGATGAGCTTCGTGCTGGGGCTGAACCTGCTCGCCGACTCGCTGCGTGAGCAATCGATGAAGGACTGATCCACGGGTTCCGGCCCGGTGACAGAAGAATAAGGATTGGAGCGACCCATGAACGAGGCAGTTCGAAATCCGGCTAACCCGGCCAATGCGCCGATCATCGAGATCGAGAACCTGTCGATCTCCTTCTTCACCCGCAAGGGCGAGATTCCGGCAGTGATGGATTTTTCCTGTACCGTCATGCCCGGCGAGGCGATGGGCATCGTCGGCGAATCCGGCTGCGGCAAGTCGACCGTGTCGCTCGGCATCATGCGCGACCTCTCCAACATCGGGAAGATCGTCGGCGGCCGCATCAAGTTCCAGGGCAAGGACATGGGCGAGATGTCCGACGAGGAGTTGCGCTCCATCCGAGGCAACAAGATCGCCATGATCTACCAGGAGCCGATGGCCAGCCTCAATCCGGCGATGAAGATCGGCCAGCAGCTGATGGAAGTGCCGCTGATCCACGACAAGGTTTCGAAGGAAGAGGCTTACAAACGCGCTTTGGAGATGGTGCGCTCGGTCAAGCTGCCCGATCCCGAGCGCATGATGCGTTCCTACCCGCACCAGCTTTCGGGTGGCCAGCAGCAGCGCATCGTCATTGCCATGGCGCTGCTGTCCAAGCCGGCGCTGCTTCTGCTCGACGAGCCGACCACGGCGCTCGACGTCACGGTGGAGGCGGGCATCGTCGAACTGGTCAAGGGGCTAGGCGAGAAGTTCGGCACCTCGATGATCTTCGTATCGCACAATCTCGGCCTGATCCTGGAGACCTGCGACAAGATCACGGTGATGTATTCGGGCGAGGCAGTGGAGACGGGCAAGATCAAGGACGTCTTCGACCGGATGCGCCATCCCTACACGCAAGGGCTGTTCCGCTCGATACCGCTGCCTGGTGCTGACAAGAATTCGCGGCCGCTGATCTCGATTCCCGGGCAGTTGCCGTTGCCCCATGAGCGGCCCAAGGGCTGCAATTTCGGCCCACGCTGCCACCATTTTGTGGAAGGCGTCTGCAACGCCGCCGAAATCCCCATGGTGGAGGTCGCCGGCCACGAAGGCCATTTCTCGCGCTGCGTGCGCTTCAACGAGATCGACTGGGAAGCACTGCCGCCCGGCGCCAAGAAGGTCAACGAGAAGGTGCTTCCCGGCGCGCCGGTGCTCAAGATCGAGGATCTGCGGAAATACTACAAGGTCGGGGGCAGCGAGGTTTTCGGCTCGAGCGAGGGTCGCGTTGTCAAGGCCAATGAGACGATTTCGTTCACGGCGCGCGAATCAGAGACGGTCGCCATCGTCGGCGAATCCGGTTGCGGAAAGTCGACGCTGGCCAAGGTGCTGCTCGGGCTCGAGACCGCGAGCTCCGGCAGTGTGACGCTCGCCAACAAGGAGATCCAGTCGACCGGCATCGAAAGCCGCAGCGTCGACACGGTGTCGTCGATCCAGATGGTGTTCCAGAACCCGTTCGACACGCTGAACCCCAGTCATTCGGTGGGCTCGCAGATCATCCGCACGCTGGAGAAGTTCAATGTCGGCAAGACGGTGGCCGACCGGCGCAAGCGCATGCTGGAACTGCTCGATCTGGTGAAGCTGCCGAGGGCGTTCGAGACGCGCAAGCCGCGCCAGCTGTCGGGCGGCCAGAAGCAGCGCATCGGCGTGGCGCGCGCCTTTGCCGGCGATGCCAAGGTGGTGGTGGCGGACGAGCCGGTCTCGGCGCTCGATGTGTCGGTGCAGGCGGCTGTCACCGAACTGTTGATGGACATCCAGCGCAAGAACAAGACGACGATGCTGTTCATCAGCCACGATCTGTCTGTCGTCCGCTACATCGCCGACCGCGTGGTCGTGATGTATCTCGGCTATATCGTCGAGCAGGGTACGACCGACCAGATCTTCGCGCCGCCCTATCACCCCTATACAGAAGCGCTGCTATCGGCGATCCCGATCGCCGATACCAGCGTGGTGAAGAAGCACATCGTGCTCGAAGGTGACATCCCGTCGGCGATGAACCCGCCCTCCGGCTGTCCTTTCCAGACGCGCTGCGGCTACAAGAAGCTGGTGCCGGACAATCTGTGCGAGACGAAAGTGCCGCCGGTCAAGAACCTCGGCGACGGCCATATGAGCCTGTGCTGGCTGGCCGACGACGTGCTGGCCAAGATGGAGCCGGTGATCAAGTTCGACAAGGACCATGCCGCGCATGAGGGCGTGCCGGGTGATGCGCACGGCACCGCGCCGGGTTCGGCCGGGACGGCGCCCAACCGGCCGCATGGCAAAACGAGCAGCGCGGAAGCCGACCAGATCGGAGACGCCGTGGAGCAGGGCGAAGCTGGCATGCGAGCTCGCCGCCACGAAGTCCGCGACGAGGTTTCGGAAACCGGTGTGTCAAAGCCAAAGGATACGACAAGGCGGCATTGACGCAGGCAGTGCGTCAGTTGCCGCACTGCCTTAGCTGCGCGTCATAGTCTCGCGCCATCTTGTCCGTCGCCCGGGCATAGCTCTGGATGCCGGCGTCGCCACGGTTGCCGCGGCCATAGGCGGTCCAGCCGAGATAGTAGGCGAGGTAGAGATTGTAGGTGTCGTTGCGCGCGACGCCGTATGTGTCCGCGGTCTTGGAATGGTACCAGCCGACGAAGTCGATGGCGTCGGCGAATTTCGTGCGGCGCGCCGTCCAGTTGCCGGTTTCCCGTTGATATTGCGACCACGTCCCGTCCAGCGCCTGCGAGAAGCCGGTGGCCGAGGAAACGTGCTTCCACGGGATGAAACCGAGCAGCTTGGTGCGCGGCGGCCGGGCATTGCTCTTGAAGCCGGATTCCTTGCGCACCGTCGCCATCAACACGGGAACCGGCACGCCGTATTTCTGCTCGGTGCGCTGGGCGGCCGACTGCCAGTTGTCGAACCAGCCGTCGTTCTGGTCGAAGACGGCGCAGACATTGTTGATGTGACTGGGCGCCGTCGCGCAGGCCGAAAGTGCCAGCAGCAGACCAACCGCTACAATTTTACTAAAACTCGACCTACGCATTGGATGAGCAATAGGCCGAAATCATAAAAGGAATCTTGCCGAGGCCGTTAACGCTTCCGCGTGGCGATGCATGCGTCTTATCTGGTGCTGATAATCCGACACAATCTGTCGCTTTTTATAAAATAATATGATGGAAATGCCGCCTTGGCTAAAATCACGCCCGTAGATGGCGTATTTCTGACAGCTAGACCGCATCGCCGGGGCTTTGATGCCGGGATGACCGAGCCAAGACGCAAGCGTGGCGCCGAGCGCACCAGCAACCGGGGACCAGCGCCCATACCGCAGCTGCCGCCCCGGCGCGTCAGAAATCCCTATCCGCCCATGGCCTTGCTGTCTGCAGATCAGATCGAGGCGATCCATCAGGCGTCGATGCATATACTGGAGAATTTCGGCATCGAGGTGATGAGCGCGCGGGCGCTGTCGCTGTTCGAAAAGGCGGGCGCGAAGGTCGATCATGCCTCGGCGAATGTCCGCGTCGATCGCGGCATGGTCGAGGAGGCGCTGAAGACGACGCGCTCGGCCTATACGCTGACACCGCGCAACCCGGCAAACGCCATTCATCTCGGCGGCGATACCATCAATTTCACCCTCGTTGCGGGGCCGCCCAATGTGCACGACATGGAGCGGGGCCGCCGCGCCGGCAATCTGCGCGACTATGCGGATCTCACCCGCCTGGCGCAGCATTTCAATTGCGTTCACATGCTTGGCAACCAGGTCTGCGCGCCGATCGAACTGCCGGCGAATTCCCGCCACCTCGATACCTATTTCACCAATCTGACGCTGACCGACAAAAGCTTCCATGTCTCGGCGATCGGCCGGGGCAGGGCGCTGGACGGCATCGAGATGATGGCGATCGCGCGCGGGCTGACGCTGGAAGAGATCCGCCACGACCCCGGCATCGCCACGATCATCTCGGTCAACTCGCCGCGCCGTTTCGACGAGATGATGGCCGAAGGGCTGATGACCATGGCCGAGTTCGGCCAGTCGGTGGCGGTGACGCCGTTCACTCTGATGGGGGCGATGAGCCCGGTGACGCTGGCCGGCGCCCTGGCGCAGCAGAATGCGGAAGCGCTGTTCGGCGTGGTGCTGACGCAGCTGGTGCGGCCGGGCGCGCCGGTGATGTACGGCGCCTTCACCTCCAATGTCGACATGAAATCGGGCGCGCCGGCCTTCGGCACGCCGGAGAACACCAAGGCCAACATCGCTTCCGGGCAACTGGCGCGGCGATACGGGCTGCCTTACCGCACGACGCCCGGCTCGGCCTCCAACGCCGCCGACGCCCAGGGCGCTTATGAGACGCTGATGGCGCTGTGGGGCGCGGTCCTCGGTCACGGCAATCTCGTCTATCACGCCGCCGGCTGGCAGGAGGGCGGTCTGACGGCGTCGTTCGAGAAATTCATCATCGATGTCGAAATGATCCAGCACATGATGGAGTTCCTGCGCCCGATCGTGGTCGACGAGGCAGAATTGGCCGTCGAGGCACTAGGGGCCGTGCCGACAGGCGGCCATTTCTTCGGCGAGCCGCACACGCTGGAGCGCTACGCCACCGCCTTTTACCAGCCGATGCTCTCCAACTGGCAGAATTTCGAAGCCTGGCAGGAAGCCGGCGGCCTCGACACGACGGCGCGCGCGACGCGGCTGTGGAAGAAGGCGCTGGAGGAGTATGTCCAGCCGGCCATGGATCCCGCCGTGCGCGAAGCGCTGGAGGCCTATATGGCCAGGCGCAAGGAAGCGATCGGGGTGGGGGAGCCGTGAGTTCGACGTCGGCGCGACCTGGCGCTTCCTTCTCAGATTCATCTTATTTCCCCAACTCACTGAAATCAGAGAAAAACCCATGAAGTCGCATGCAAAGGTCGTGGTCATTGGCGGCGGTGTCGTCGGATGTTCCGTGCTGTTCCATCTGGCCCGCCACGGCTGGACCGACGTCGTATTGCTCGAGCGCGATGAACTGACCTCGGGCTCGACCTGGCACGCGGCCGGCGGCATGCACACGATCAATGGCGATCCCAACGTCGCCAAGCTGCAGAAATACACGATCAACCTCTACAAGGAGATCGAGGAGCTGTCGGGACAGGCGACCGGGGTGCATCTCACCGGCGGCGTGCTTCTGGCGGCGACCGAGGCGCGGCTCGACTGGTTGCGCGGCGTCGTCGCCAAAGGGCGGTATCTCGGCATCGACCTGGAGGTGATCTCGCCGAAGGAGGCAGCGGAACTGATGCCGCTGCTCGATCCGAAGCAGTTCGTCGGCGCCGTCAGGAACAGGGATGACGGCCATCTCGATCCGTCCGGCGTCACGCACGCCTATGCCAAGGCGGCGCGAAAGCTGGGCGCCGAGGTCGAGCGCTTCACCAAGGTCGAGGACATCGTGCGCCGGCCGGACGGTATGTGGCGCGTCATAACCAACAAGGGCGAGGTGGTGGCCGAGCATGTCGTCAATGCCGGCGGCCTGTGGGCGCGGGAAGTCGGCCGCATGGTCGGGCTGGAGCTGCCGGTGCTGGCCATGGAACACATGTACCTGATTACCGAGGACATGCCGGAGGTCGCCGACTGGAACCAGAAAACCGGCACCGAGATCATGCATGCGGTCGATTTCGACGGCGAGCTCTATCTGCGCCAGGAACGCGGCGGCATGCTGATGGGCACCTATGAGAAGGCCAACAAGCCGTGGTCGGAATTCTCCACGCCGTGGAATTTCGGCCATGAACTGCTGGCGCCCGACATCGACCGCATCGCACCCTCGCTGGAGGTCGGCTTCAGGCATTTCCCGGCCTTCCAGAACACCGGCATCAAGCAGATCATCAATGGCCCCTTCACCTTCGCCCCGGACGGTAATCCGCTGGTCGGGCCGGTGCGCGGCCTACCGGGCTTCTGGGTCGCCTGCGGCGTCATGGCCGGGTTTTCACAGGGCGGTGGCGTGGGATTGGCGCTGTCGAACTGGATGATCGAGGGCGATCCGGGCGCCGACATCTGGGCGATGGACGTGGCGCGCTACGGCGACTGGGCTGGCATGGCCTACACCAACGCCAAGGTGCGCGAAAATTATTCCAGGCGGTTTTCGATCCGCTTTCCCAATGAGGAACTGCCCGCCGGGCGGCCGCTGAAGACGACGCCGGTCTATGACCTGCTGTCGGCCAAGGGCGCGCAGTGGGGTGTCGCCTATGGGCTGGAAGTGCCGCTCTGGTACGCACCGGAAGGCGTCAAGGATGAGTTCTCATGGCGGCGCTCCAGCGACTTTTCCCATGTCGGCAAGGAGGTCGCGGCTGTCCGCGACGGCGTCGGCCTGTCCGAGATTTCGAGCTTCGCCAAATACAAGGTGACGGGCGAGGGCGCGGCTCGGTGGCTCGACCGCATGCTCGCCTGCAAGCTGCCGAAACCGGGCCGCATGACGCTGGCGCCGATGCTGAAGGAAGACGGCAAGCTGATCGGTGACTTCACGCTGGCGAATCTCGGCAGCGAGGGCTGGTTCCTCGCCGGGTCGGGCATTGCCGAGCAATATCATATGCGCTGGTTCGAAAAGCACCTGCCCGATGATGGCTCGGTTCGCATCGAGGCGCTTGGCGCCAGCCTGACCGGCCTTTCGATCGCCGGGCCGAAGGCGCGCGATGTGCTGGCGAAGGTCAGCCGGGCCGATGTGTCGAACGCTGCTTTTCCGTTCATGGCCATCGGCCGGATGGATATCGGCATGGCGCCGTGCCTGGTCGGCCGCGTCAGCTACACCGGCGATCTCGGCTATGAGATCTGGGTGGCGCCGGAATACCAGCGTGCGGCGTTCAACGCGCTCATGGCGGCGGGCGCTGAGTTCGGCATCGGCCTGTTCGGTTCGCGTGCGCTCAATGCGCTGCGGCTCGAAAAGAACTACGGCTCATGGGGCCGCGAATACCGGCCGATCTACGGGCCGCTCGAGGCGGGGCTCGACCGCTTCGTCGCCTATGGCAAGGAGGCCGATTTCATCGGCAAGGCGGCGGCGCTGGCCGAGCGCAAGCAGGGCGGCAAGCTCAGGCTGCGTGCCTTCATCCTGGATGCCACCGATGCCGACGTCATCGGCGACGAGCCGATCTGGTTCGGCGGCGCGGTGCGCGGCTGGGTGACGTCGGGAGGCTACTCGCACAATTCGAAGAAGTCGGTCGCCATGGGCTACGTGCCGAAGGAGATCGCCGAGGAGAGCGACGGCTTCGAGATCGAGTTGCTGGGCAAGCGCCACGCGGCGCGCCTCCAGGCGGCGCCGCTGTTCGACGCCAATTTCGAGCGGATGCGGGGCTGATCCGGGTAATCTGTCCGACGTCGACAGATCGCGTCCAGGCGGCCCGGACCCATCGGGACCGAGCCGCCGTGCGCGCCGCAAACCGGCTCGAGGTCAGTCCCAATCCCCGCGCTTCTTGCCGGCGCGATACTGTTTGTTGCGTTGGACCCAGATCTTGCGATTTTGCGCCTGCAGAGCAGGATCGTCCTTGCGGTCGAGATAGGCCAGTTCGCGCTGCAGTTTCTTCCAGCTGTCCCAACGTTCCTGGCTCAGCCTGCCTACAGCCATGGCCGCGCGCACGGCGCAGGCCGGTTCCGTCTCGTGCCGGCAATCGGTAAACCGGCATTCTGCGGCCAGCGCTTCTATATCCGCGAAGGCTGTGGCCAGGCCGCTTTCGGACTGCCATAGCCCGAGTTCGCGCATGCCTGGCGTGTCGAGCACCAGCCGGCCGTTCGGCAGCAGCAGCAATTCGCGATGCGTGGTGGTATGCCGTCCACGGGCATCGTCCTCGCGGATCTCGCCCGTCGCCATCAATTCGGCGCCGGCGAGGGCGTTGACCAGGCTGGATTTGCCGACGCCTGAACTGCCGAGCAGAACCGCTGTCTGCCCCGGCGCGAAACTGTTGCGCAGGCTTTCAATACCCTCGCCGGTGACGGCGGAGACGACATGGATCGGAACGCGGCTGACAACAGCTTCGACCTCCGTCAGTGGCCCCTGTCGATCGGCGCACAGATCGGCCTTGGTCAAGACCACGGCCGGCGAGGCACCACTTTCCCATGCCGTTGTCAGGTAGCGCTCGATCCTTCTGGCATTGAAGTCGGCATTCAGCGAACTGACCAGGAAGGCCAGGTCGGCATTGGCGGCCACCACTTGCCCGACCGGCCGGCCGGGCCCGGCCGCCTTGCGGGTAAAGGCGCTGCGTCGCGGCAGCACCCAGTGAATCGTGGCGCTGCCTTCGCCGGGCCGCAGTGCGGCGGCGACCCAGTCACCCGTCACCGGATAGCCGCCATCCACGGCTGTGTGGCCGAACCGGCCGGAGAGGTGCGCGATCATTTCCCCCAGCGGGGTGACGATCTGATAAGCACCGCGCTGTTGGACCGTCACGCGTGCCGGGCTCAGATCCCGATCGGCCGGGACTTGGGCATCGCTATGGGTTTGGAATTGCTGCCGGAGCGCTTGGCTCCAGCCATAGTCGTCGATCATTGTTGAATCCTCGGTCGGAATGCCTGTCAGGCGCCGGCCGATGGACTCTTCCTGGAATGTCTTAGCGGGAAGACTAAACGGCGGCGCAGCAAAGGGGGGCGCGAAGCGCGCAAACAGCGACAATCATTGCTCAACCCTCCTTTCCGCAACCGTTTTGAATGCTTCATTGATAAGGAGACCGCAAACAGTCGTCAAGCGGGACGGTTTCCGATGACCGGGCGCCAAGGCGATCGCCGGGTGACTGGTGGAGCGGCCGGTGTCCTCGAGCCGCTCAACTGTTCGTTTTCGCTGCCGCCGGCACCTTGCCGTCGTGATGCGCTCTACCGCCGCGCCGATGTCGCGGCGTTGAACGGAATTTCGAACGAGAATCTGTGCCGGCTTGACGCGGCGCCGTCACGCGTTGCCGCGGTTGTCCAGCGCAAAGGCACCGGCGCCGGCAAAGACCAGATAGAGGAAGATGAAGCAGAAGGAGATCGCCGCGTCGCCGCTGTTGTTGACCGGGAAGAAGTCGCGCGGGTAGTGCGCCATGAAATAGGCGATCGCCATTTCGCCGGCGAGAAGGAAGGCGACCGGGCGGGTGAACAAGCCGAGCGCCAAGAGGATGCCGCCGGCGAATTCGAGAATGCCGGCGGTCGTCGTCAAGCCATTGAGGGCATGAGGTTGCGCGCTGACGGGGAAATTGAACAGCTTCTGGCTGCCATGTTCGATGAATTGGAGAGCGGTCATGATGCGCAGGACGCCGAGCGCCTGCGGCTGAAATCGGGTGAGGCCGTCGAAAAGCTTCATCTGAAACTCCATTTTACCCTCCCGCGCCGGCCATAGAGGATCGTCCGGCACCGGACCACTCACTTCCAATGGCTGGCCATCAACAATCGGTGATTGGAAATGTTCCCCGCTATAGCCTTTCATATTACACCCGTCTGAGTTGCATAAATATCGCAATGGTTGTATTGCTGTGAGCATTCCAACATGTGGATTCCCTTGCCATGAGAAAAATCGTTATCAGCCTGTTCGCAATCCTTACGGCCACCAACTTCGCCATGGCCGAGGACGCCGGCTGCGAGGCTTTCAAATGGCCGGTAACGCGCGAACAGGCGCTGTTTCCCGCCGCGCCAGCCACGCCGGCGGGCGCGCCGCTGGCCGTCGGTGCGGCGGCGGATCTGGCGCTGGTGCCGGTCGAGAAGGCCGGTTTCACGCAGCCGCCGGAACGTGCTCCGGCTGCCGGCACATTCGGCGCCGTCGCCAGCATCGCCGTACCACCTGGTGGCGCCATCCAGATCAGCCTGTCGGGCGAGGCGTGGGTCGACGTCATCCAGGACGGCAAGGCCGTGAAATCGTCCGCCTATAGCGGCGTGAAAACCTGCCCGGGTATCCGCAAGAGCGTGCGCTTCAAGCTGGCGGCCGGCCCGGCGACGGTCCAGTTCAGCGGCGCGAAGAAGGCCGGGCTCAAGGTGGCGGTGCTAGCGCCGGAGTAAACCGGCGCCAGCTCAGACATGCCGGGCAGAGGCGGTCGCCTACCGTGCCGACGCGAGCAGTGCGAAATATGCGCCCTGCGGGTCCTGGCACTGTACGATCCATTGGCCCGTCGGCACCGCCATCGGACCCATGACGATCTTGCCGCCATTGTCGGTGACGCGCCTTGCGGCCGCGTCGATGGCGGCGACGTTGAAGTAGAACAGCCATGCGGGAACAGCCATCTGCGGCGGTTTGTTCATGATGCCGCCGCCTGATTCAGGTCCCGCCGCGAAGGTCTGGTAGATGCCCATCTCGCCGATGTCGAAGTCTCCGGCATGGGTCCAGCCGAATTGCGAGGAATAGAAATCGAACGCCGCCTCGCGATCCGAGGCAAAGAGTTCGTGCCAGCCGACATGGCCTGGCGTCGTGGCCGGAAGAACGGGCTGGTCGGGAAGGTTGGGCTGCAGGAACATGAAGCTCGCGCCTTGCGGGTCCGCCACGACGGAGAAGCGGCCGACGCCGGGGATGTCGTCCGGCTCGCGGTGCACGGCGCCGCCCGCCGCCTTCAAAGCCCTGGTCGAGGCATCCGTGTCTCTGGTGTGGATGTAGCCGATCCATGCCGGCGGCACACCCATTTTGGCGGCGTCCGGCGGCATCGTCATCAGCCCGCCGACACCGCGCTCGGCCGAGTTCACCACGATGTAACGCGGCATGCCGGGCGCCTTGTCGAAGGGTTCGGCTCTCCAGCCGACAACCTTGGTGTAGAACGCCTCGGCGGCGTCGAGGTCTGAGGTCATCAGCTCATACCAGAAGAAAGGCATGGGGGATTTCGGCATGGTCGGTCTCCTCACCGTTCAAGCATCGATCGTCATCCGATCCAGCCTAGGACGATCTTCGACACAGGAATCCGACAATTGCCTTGGAAATTGTTTGGCAGGCGGGATGGCCGTTCGCCGGCCAATCGTCCGGCACGGTTCCGATGATAACATGAGTAAAAAAATCATGTTTTTGCTCATACTTTTCAACCACTTGCGCCGAAAATTGACCAATTGATAAAAAAATAAAACGTGCTAGCCTTCCTCAAAACAAAACATGGGGAACTGACGATGCCAGAAGGCCAGTTCAAGGAAGGTATTACCGGGGGGAGGCTGTCGCCCGACCAGTACGCCGACAATTTCTCCGATCTGCATCCGCCGCTCGACCATCACGAGGCGCTGGTCGAATCCGACCGCTGCTATTTCTGCTACGACGCGCCGTGCATGAACGCATGCCCGACCTCGATCGACATTCCGCTGTTCATCCGCCAGATCTCGACCGGCAATCCGATCGGGTCGGCCAAGACCATTTTCGACCAGAACATTCTGGGCGGAATGTGCGCCCGCGTCTGCCCGACCGAGACCTTGTGCGAAGAGGTCTGCGTGCGCGAGGTGGCGGAAGGCAAGCCGGTGCAGATTGGCCGCCTGCAGCGCTACGCCACCGATGTGGCGATGGCCGAGAACAAGCAGTTCTACCCACGCGCCGAGCCAACCGGCAAGACGGTCGCCGTGGTCGGCGCCGGTCCGGCCGGCCTTGCCGCCGCGCATCGTCTGGCCCGTCACGGCCATGACGTGACCATTCTGGAAGCGCGCCCGAAGGCCGGCGGCCTCAATGAATACGGCATCGCCGCCTACAAGAGCGTCGACAATTTCGCCCAGGCCGAGGTCGATTACGTCACCGCCATCGGCGGCATCGACATCCAGAACGGCAAGGCGCTCGGCCGCGACTACCAGTTGTCGGACCTGACCCGCAATTACGACGCGGTGTTCCTCGGCATGGGGCTGGGCGGCGTCAACGCGCTGCGCGCCGATGGCGAGGATGCCGCCGGTGTCACCAATGCGGTGGAATTCATTTCCGAACTGCGCCAGGCCAGCGATCTCTCCGGTTTGCCGGTCGGCCGCCGGGTCGTCGTCATCGGCGGCGGCATGACGGCGATCGATGCCGCCGTGCAGTCGAAGCTGCTCGGCGCCGAGGAGGTGACGGTCTGCTACCGGCGCGGCCAGGAGCACATGAACGCTTCCGGGTTCGAACAGGATCTTGCCGCCGCGAACGGCGTCACCATACGCCACTGGCTGCAGCCGAAGCGGGTGATTGCCGAAGGCGGCAAGGTCAGCGCCATCGAACTCGAATACACCGCGCTGAACGGCGACAAGCTCACCGGCACCGGCGAGATGCTGACGCTCGTCGCCGACCAGGTGTTCAAGGCGATCGGCCAGAGCTTCGTGCCGGCGGCGCTGAACGGCAGCGGCGCCTCGATCGACCTCGAAGCCGGCCGCATCAAGGTGGACGCCGAAGGGCGCACATCGCTGGCCAAGGTCTGGGCGGGCGGCGACTGCATTTTTGGCGGCGAGGACCTCACCGTCTCGGCCGTGGCGCAAGGGCGCGACGCGGCCGAGAGCATCAATCGGGCTCTGACCGGCGGCTGAAGACCAGTGGCACAAATGGCGGCAACCAAAACCAATTCCGGTCTTGCCATAGCCAAGGCCGAGATTGATCGCCTTGCAGCATTGATTGATGCGCCAGAGCAGCTTTTGCCGACTTATGGCTCGACCGAGGACTTTGCCCGACCGCACATTGAGTATAGTGGCTCCCTTTACGACTACGTGGTTGTCGAGCGCGGTGAGGAGTTAAGCCGACACACTGGGGATCTGGCTGCGACCCTCGAACGTACATTTGGCCATGTTACTTCCAGCATGGCGTCCAAATTCGCAATTGGCCACGACCGTTACCGCGTTGTGATGTTCGAGCATCAACTTGAGCTTTTGGGCAAACTCGATCAGGGATGGCGCGCCCGGGAGACCGAACGGATCAAGGCGATCCTGAGGCAGTATCCATGACCGCGGTGGAACCGGGCATTGCCCGTCACTACGACATATCGGGCCTGGAGCAGCGCATTCTCGCCGCGCTCGCCGATACCGGCGTGGATGTCGACCATTTGCGCGCCAGTGATCTCGAAACCGTCGACGAATTCCACATTGGCGGTATCGCCGCCACCAGGGAACTGCTCGACCAGATCGGGCTGATACCCGGACTCCGGCTTCTCGACATCGGATCGGGGGTGGGCGGTCCGGCCCGCTTTGCCGCCAACAATTCCGGGGCAGATGTCACCGGCATCGACCTGACGCAGAGCTATGTCGATATCGCGACCAGCCTCTCGAAACGAACCGGGCTGGCCGACAGGACGCACTTCGTTCAAGGCAGCGCGCTGGACATGCCGTTCGCCGATTCCAGCTTCGATGCGGCCATGATCCTGCATGTCGGTATGAACCTGCCCGACAAGAGAAAGCTGATGAGCGAAGCCGCGCGGGTGCTGAGGCCGGGCTGCGTCTTTGCCGTCTATGATGTGATGCGGCTGAAGGACGGCGCGCTGACGTTTCCTCTGCCATGGGCATCGGACGAGACCATGTCCTTCGTCGCCACGCCTGATGACTATCGCTCGGCTGCCACCGCCGCCGGCTTCTCTGTCACCGCGGAGCGCCCGCGCGGCGCCTTCGCCATCGAATTCTTCGCGGCGATGCGCACCCGGATGGCCGCCGCCCAGGCCGAGGGCAAGAAGCCGCCGCCCGGCGTCGGCCTCGTGATGGGCGAAGACGCCCGCACCAAGATCGCCAATCTCACCGCCGCGCTCGAGGGCGGTATTCTCGCGCCCGTCGAATTGATCCTTCGTCTCGGTTGAAAGGGACCTGTCATGGCTGACATCAGAAATAACTTCGTCGGCATCAAATCGCCCAATCCGTTCTGGCTGGCCTCGGCGCCGCCGACCGACAAGGCCTACAACGTCGTGCGCGCCTTCAAGGCGGGCTGGGGCGGCGTCGTGTGGAAGACGCTTGGCGAGGAAGGCCCGCCCGTGGTCAACGTCAACGGACCGCGCTATGGCGCGATCTGGGGCGCCGACCGGCGCCTGCTCGGCCTCAACAACATCGAACTGATCACCGACCGCGACCTGCAGACCAATCTGCGCGAGATGAAGCAGGTCAAGATGGACTGGCCGGATCGCGCGCTCATCGCCTCGATCATGGTGCCTTGCGTGGAGGAAAGCTGGAAGGCGATCCTGCCGCTGGTCGAGGAGACCGGGGCTGACGGCATCGAACTCAATTTCGGCTGCCCGCACGGCATGTCGGAGCGCGGCATGGGCGCGGCCGTCGGCCAGGTGCCGGAATATATCGAAATGGTGGTGCGCTGGTGCAAGCAATATACGCGCATGCCGGTCATCACCAAGCTGACGCCCAACATCACCGACATCCGCAAGCCCGCGCGGGCCGCGCACGCAGGTGGCACGGATGCCGTGTCGCTGATCAACACCATCAACTCCATCACCGGCGTCGACCTCGACAGTTTCGCGCCGATGCCGACCATCGACGGCAAGGGCTCGCATGGCGGCTATTGCGGCCCGGCGGTGAAACCGATCGCCATGAACATGGTGGCCGAGATCGCGCGCGATCCCGAAACGCGAGGCCTGCCGATCTCCGGCATAGGCGGCATCACCACCTGGCGCGACGCCGCCGAATTCCTGGCGCTCGGCGCCGGCAACGTGCAGGTCTGCACGGCGGCCATGACCTACGGCTTCAAGATCGTGCAGGAGATGATCGCCGGCCTGGAAAACTGGATGGACGAGAAGGGCCACCGCTCGCTGGACGACATCATCGGCCGCGCCACGCCCAACGTCACCGACTGGCAGTATCTCAACCTCAACTATGTCGCCAAGGCGCATATCGACCAGGACGCCTGCATCAAGTGCGGCCGCTGCCACATCGCCTGCGAGGACACCTCGCACCAGGCGATCACCAATGTGGTCAACGGCGTCAGGCACTTCGAGGTGATCGAGGCCGAATGCGTCGGCTGCAATCTGTGCGTCAATGTCTGCCCGGTCGACAATTGCATCACCATGGAGCCGCTGGCGGCAGGCGCGATGGATGAGCGTACCGGCAAGCCGGTATCGCCGGTATACGCCAACTGGACCACGCATCCGAACAATCCGATGGCCAAGGTGGCGGCGGAGTAGGTTTTCGTCACAGGACGAGCACCGGAGCGCAGGAGCTCGCCTTCTCCCCGTCACTATACGGGGAGAAGGTGCCGGCAGGCGGATGAGGGGCAGCGCGACCTTTCGAGACTGCCAGTCGTCCGCTAACCTCACGCGCCACCGACGATCTGGCGCAATCGCCCTGTGAGTTCGCATAGGGCGATTTGTATGGGTTGAGTTGGCGCTGCCCCTCATTGCCCTGCTGGGCATTTCTCCCCGTATAGTGACGGGGAGAAAGAGGCTGTCTCGCCGATTTCGCCAATCCCCAAAGTGTTTCGTTTCAAACGCAGGGAATTCTCCCTTTCCCTATTGCAGATAAAAACTATCCACGATAAAAGATATCCATGAATTGGAGATCGAGACCATGAAGCTGGGCGAGGGCGTTGAGGCAGCCATACACTGCGCGGCGACGCTGGCGAGCGTGGAGGGCGACAGCACCATGCCGGGTGCGGCCCTGGCCGAGGCCTTCGGCCTGTCGCCGAGCTATCTCTT
>NZ_JAFKIC010000307.1 GCF_017306585.1 Mesorhizobium sp.
CTAGAGTATCCGTGATTGTCAAGGAAGTGATGGGGTCCATTTTCTGCGGTCCCTGAGCAATGCGTTGGCGAGGACGATTATCTTTCGCATGATGGCGGTGATGGCCTTCTTGGGTGGTTTGCCGGCGGCGACGAGGCGGTCGTAATTGGCTTTGAGGGGCTGGTTGAAGCGGATGGCGACAAGAGCGGGCATGTAAAGCGCCTTGCGGACGCCGGCCCGGCCGCCGCGGATGAAGGCGCGTCCGGTCCAGTTGCCGGACTGCCTGGCGACGGGTGCGAGGCCGGCGAGGGAGGCGGCCTTGCCGTTTTCCAGTGTGCCGAGTTCGGGCATGTCGACGAGCAGCGCGAAGGCGGTGATGGCCGAGACGCCCGGGATCGAGACGAGGATGTCGAAGCGGCCGGCCAGGTCCGGGTCGGCCTTGATGAGGGCCATGATCTCGGTCTCGATGGCTGCGATCTGGCGCTCGATCTGTCTGAGCTGCTCGCCATTGTGGCGCCTGAGTATGTCAAGCGTCAGGGTCTTGGCCCTGTTCTTTGCCGCCGTGCGGTTCTTCACCAGCGCCTCGCGGGCCATGGAGAGATCCTTGAGATCGGCCAGGATCGGGCTACGAACAGGCCGGGCTTCCAGCTCCAGCAATGCACCCATGCGCGCCAGCATCGCCGCATCCAGCCGATCCGTCTTGGCGAGCCTGCCGGTGGCTTCGGCGAAGCGCCGGGCCTGGCGCGGATTGACCTTGACGAGGGCTGCGCCGGCATTGGCCAGCCTACGCTCGAAGGCCCGATGATAGGGGCCGGTAGGCTCGTAGACGGTCCGGGCACCCACGTCGTCCAGCCAGACGATGAATGCCGCGTGACCGGCCTTGTCGTTGGCAAAACGGCGGCTCGAACCGTCGCTCATGCGGTGGGCGTCGAGATGGTCTTTCGAGATATCAACGCCGATGGTATCGTTTGTCATCTTTCGCTTGTCCTGTGCTTGTCGTCCGCAGCCGGGCTGCGGGTATCCGTTCAGGCCTCAAGGGAAAGACGAGGGCGATCAATCTCTAGCTCGACCCGTCAAACGGTCAGCATTTCACCGATCCGACCCTCGCCGCTGAGGGAGGGCGGCTACCCTCTCCCAGCGGACTCTTCTTCGCCCATTCGGCAGCGAAAGTCATAAGACAAGCA
>NZ_JAFKIC010000247.1 GCF_017306585.1 Mesorhizobium sp.
GGAACTGGCCGGCGCGATGACCGAGCAACTGGCCTCGCTGTTTGCCGAGGAAAGCGCGCGCGATACGCGGCGCGGCGGCATGCGTCGCGCCGGATGACCTTTTCGCGCGGCGGGTTCCGGCGCACGGTTCTTGCCGCTTGCGCACTCGCCGGCTTGGCCTTTTCGCCGGCGATTGCCGCCGGGCCGGCTTCAGTTGAACCGGTTGAGGTTTCAGCGAGACCGATAAGCCAGTTCAAGATCGGACGTGACGAGAAGCGGTTCGGTCCGCTCGAATTCGTCGGCGGGCTGGAAATGACCTCGAAATCGCGCGATTTTGGTGCGCTGTCGGCGTTCCGGTTTCTGAAGGCGGGCAGCGATTTCATTGGCGTGGCCGACACCGGTTACTGGTTTTTCGGCACGGTGGCTCGAGATGCCGACAGGCGGCCCGTCGGCATCCAGAATTTCCGCATGCAGCAGATGGTCGACGGCAAGGGCCAGCCGATTGACGAAAAATGGGAAGTCGACGCCGAAGGCCTCGCGGTCAGGGATGGCGTCGCCACGGTCGGGTTCGAGCGCAACCACCGCGTCGCCCAGTTCAGGATCGATCCGGATGACATGAAGGCGCCGTTCCGGCAGTTGGATTTCCTCATCCCGGCGCGGGAACTGCGCCAGAACCGGGGCTTCGAGACCGTCGCCCACGCCAATGCCGATGGTCCGCTCAAGGGCAGCCTTGTCGTGGTCTCGGAGAAGAGCCTCGACAAGTCGGGCAACATCTTCGCCGCCATCATCGAAGGGCCGCGCAAAGGTATCTTCACCGTCAAGCGCAACGACGATTTCGACATCACCGACGGCGCCTTCCTGCCGGACGGCGACCTGCTGCTGCTGGAGCGCAGCTTCACCATGGCGGGCGGCCTCAAGATGCGGCTCCGGCGCATCCATGGCGAAAGCGTCGAAAAGGGCGCGGTCGCCGACGGGCCGGTGCTCTTGCAGGCCGACATGGGCTACCAGATCGACAATATGGAAGGTCTCGACGTCTGGACCAGGGATGACGGCGCGCTGATGGTGTCGCTGATCTCCGACGACAACCATTCGATCCTGCAGCGCAATCTCTATCTGGAATTCATCCTGCATCAGGGTTGAGCGGCTGGACCCGCGAGGCCGAACCGCTCGACTGCGCGGGGTCTTTACCCTTTAACGGCCAGCCAGATGACATGACGCGCGCCGCGCTTGCCGTTGGCGCGCGTGTTCACTTCCTCGACGGTAAAGCCTGCCTGTTTCAGCCGCCGCGTGAAGCCGGCGTCCGGGCCTTGCGACCACACCGCCAGCACGCCGCCCGGCTTGAGGGCGGCGCGCGCCGCGGCGAGCCCTGTTGCGCTGTAGAGCGCGTCGTTGCCCTTGTGGACAATGCCTTCGGGGCCATTATCGACATCGAGCAGGATCGCGTCCCAGACCCCATGCCCGGACCAGATGACCTGTCCGACATCGGTTTCCCGGACGGTGACGCGCGGGTCGTCGAGACAGCCGCCAAACAGCTCGGCCATCGGGCCGCGCGCCCAGGCGACGACCGCCGGCACCAGTTCCGCGACAACAACGCCGGCATCTCCGCCGAGTTCGGCAAGGGTGGCGCGCAGCGTAAATCCCATGCCCAGTCCGCCGATGAGGATACTCGGCTGCCGATGCCCGGCAATCTTGCCGCAGGAAAGCCGCGCCAGCGCTTCTTCCGAGCCGCTAAGGCGGCTGTTCATCAGCTCATTGGTGCCGAGCATGATCGAGAATTCGGCGCCGCGCCGCTTGAGGCGAAGCTGCTGCGCGCCATCGGGCGTTTTCGCTGAGTCGAGCTGGACCCAGGGGATCATCGGCTAGGCGGCCAAGGCCGGCTGGCTCCAGCGGGCGGCGAGCAGCCGGTAGGGAATGAGGGCGACCACGGCGATGATCAGCTTGACGCTGAGATCGCCGAGCGCCCACGAGATCCAGCGCATGGCGTCGACATGGAAGACGCCCATCAGCGGCGCGGTTTCGAGCGCGAAACTGTCGCTCGGGCCGACAAAGGCGAAGGCGGCGGAAAAGGCGACGCTGAAGAACACAAGCGTATCGAACACCGAGCCGACGAGCGTGCCTAGGATCGGCGCGCGCCACCAGCTCTGCCGGCGCAAGCGGTTGAACACGGTGACGTCGAGCAGCTGCGCGGTCAGGAAGGCGGCGCCCGACGCACAGGCGATGCGCACCAGCCGGTCGGCTGATGTTTCGAACTCGATGAAGCCGTGGCGGAACAGGAAGGGCGGCACCAGGATCGAGCACACCACCGCCGTCATGAAGCCGACGAAAACGATCCGGCGCGCCACGGCAGGCCCGTAGCGGCGATTGGCGAGGTCGGTGACGAGGAAGGAGAAAGGATAGGTGAAGGCGCCCCAGGTGAGCAGATCGGCCAGCGAGAGTCCGCCGACCTGGCCCTGCATCGGGAATTGCACGAGGATATTCGATGCCACGACGACAAGCGCCATGGCGGCCACAAAGGGCAGGTATCTCGAGAAGGAAGTCATTTTTTTATCCTGGGTAATGGAACCAGCGGAGCATCATGCCGAGGCAGCGCTCGCTTGATATGAGGGCATCGGATCATCGAACCTTGCGGGTCTTATCCGATGCCCAAGGCGGTCGTCCCCCGCCTGAAAGACAAATTAAGCAGCGGTCTCTTCGGCGAGCTTCTTGGCGATCTGCTTCTTCAAGAGGCGGGCGCGCTGCGACAGTTCCTTGGCATCGGCCTTGGCCAGGAAGGCATCGAGGCCGCCGCGATGTTCGACCGAACGCAGCGCGTTGGCCGAGATGCGCAGGCGCACGTTCTGGTTCAGCGCTTCCGAAATCAGCGTCACATTGACGAGGTTCGGCAGGAAGCGGCGCTTGGTCTTGTTGTTGGCGTGGCTCACATTGTTGCCGGTCATGACTGCCTTGGCAGTGAGTTCGCAGGTACGGGACATGGTTCTAACCTTCAGTTCTCTCGTGACCTGCCAAACCTTTGTGCCCACGCCGGGTGGCGCGCGGTTCTGGTCAGGCGGCCTTATGGAAAAAGTTGGCGTTCCATAGTTGCATTTCACCGGGGCGTCAAGCTCCGGCTTCCCCACGGAAGCGCCCTGCTTTTCATATTAAGGCCGGATTTGCCTCTATAAGCGGTCCCATAGGGACACGCCAGGCCGGAGTCGCCCGCTTCCGGCCCGAACATCAAGGATACGATCCCGCCATGCCTCGTTTGCCTCTCGCGCTTGCCGCCGCGCTTGCCATTGCCTTGCCGTCCGCGGCCTCGGCCGCCTCGCCGCAATCCTTCAAGGGCGCATACACCGTGTCGTTCCTGGGTTTGTCGATCGCGAGATCGACCTTCTCCAGCAGTTATGAGAACGGCGTCTATACGATCAATGGCACCGTCTCGGCGGCGGGTCTGGCCAAGCTGTTCGACGACACGCGCGGCACGATCTCGTCCAAGGGCATCATCTCGGGCCAGAAGATGGTGCCGCAGGCGTTCCGCGCCGACTACACCTCGGGCAAGAAGGTGTCGGCGATCGACATCCGTTTCACGAACGGTAACGTCACTTCGACGCAGGTCATTCCTCCCCCCGGCAAGCGCGATCCCAAGGAATGGGTGCCGCTCGGCGCCGGCGACCTCGCCTCGGTGCTCGACCCCATGGCGGCAACCGTCATCCATGCCGACAGCCTGGACAAGGTCTGCGGCCGCACGGTGAAGATCTACGATGGCGAGATGCGCGCCGATCTGACGCTGAGCTACGTTTCGAAGGGGACGATCTCGGTGCCAGGCTACAAGGGCGACACCGTCACCTGCAGGATGGGTTTCGAGCCGGTGGCTGGCTATCGCAAGGGCCGCAAGGCGCTGGAGTTCCTGAAGAACAAGAGCCGGATGATGGTGACGTTTGCGCCGCTCGGCCAAACCGGCGTATATGCGCCCATCCACGCCACGGTCGGAACCCAGATCGGTCCGCTGACCATAAGCGCGAAACAGTTCGAAGCGGTGCAATAGACCGGGCGCATCCCTGGAGACAGGAGCGGGCGCGCCACTGGAGAGGGAATGGGGCGCGCAACACTCATCGGGTTCTCGGCGGTCGCCATGTGGGCGCTGCTGGCATTGCTCACCGACGCGTCCGGCAAGGTGCCGCCCTTCCTTCTGTCGGCGATCACCTTCTCGATCGGCACCGGCGTCGGGCTTGTCGCGCGGCTGTTCATGCCAGCCGCCGACAAGAGTCAAAAAATACCGCCCCAGGTCTGGCTGATCGGCATAGCCGGCCTGTTCGGCTACCACTTTTTCTACTTCACCGCATTGCGCAACGCGCCGGCTGTCGAGGCAAGCCTGATCGCCTATCTGTGGCCGCTGCTGATCGTGCTGGGGTCGGCGCTGATGCCGGGCGAGAAGCTGGCATGGAACCACGTCGTGGGCGCGCTGCTCGGCCTTGCCGGCACCGTGCTGATCGTCACCAAGGGCGGCGCCCTGGCCTTCGATGCCCGCTATGCCTTCGGTTATGCCATGGCCGCCGTCTGCGCCGTGCTGTGGTCGTCCTATTCACTTCTGTCGCGGCGGTTTCCGTCCGTGCCGACCAGCATCGTCACCTGGTTCTGCGCGGCAACCGCGATCCTGTCGCTCGCCTGCCATCTGGCGCTGGAACAGACGGTGCTGCCCGATGGTGCCGGCCAGTGGCTGGCGGTGCTCGGCCTCGGGCTGATGCCGGTGGGCGCCGCCTTCTATGCCTGGGATATCGGCGTCAAGCGCGGCAACATCCAGGTGCTGGGCGCCGCGAGCTATGCCGCGCCATTGCTATCGACGCTGGTGCTGATCGCGGCGGGCGTCGCCGAGCCGTCGCTGCGCATCCTGGCGGCCTGCGTGCTCATCACCGGCGGCGCGGCCCTGGCGGCGAAGTCGCTGTTCCTGCGCAAACCGGCGCCGGCCCAAGGCGGACCCGGGGCATCCGAAGGCGGAGCCAGGGCATGACGATGCCCTTTGCCGGCGGCATCGACGCCAACGCCAATGCAACGCTGATCTTCTCGCTGGTGGCGGCGGTCATCTACGCCTTTTCAGCTGGAATGCCACCAACGCTCGGCCGCTCGGCGGCGAAGACGCTCGCCGTGGCGATGCTCGCCGTGCTCGCCGCCATGCAGAGCGGCCCGCTGCTTCTGGTCGCCGCGCTTGCGCTGAGCGCGATCGGCGATGCCTTCCTGTCGCGCGATGGCGAAAAGGCCTTCATGGGTGGGTTGGCGAGTTTCCTCATCGCCCATGTCGTCTACATCGCGCTGTTCCTGCGCGCCGGGGGCGGGCTGGGCCTGATTGGCGCCGAGCCCTGGCGCGGCGCGATCATGCTCGCCATGGCGGTGTTCGCGGTCGTCATGATCGCCGCGCTCTGGCGCCGTGTCGGTCCCGGCCTGCGCATTCCGATCGCCGTCTATGTCGTCGCGATCCTGGCGATGGGCTTGTCGGCGCTGACGACAAGCAGTCCCTTGGTGATCGGCGGCGCGGTGCTGTTCATGGCGTCGGATGGGCTGCTCGCCACCGAGAGATTCCTGGTCGCAGCCATCTCGCCGCATCGCGGCTGGATGCGGCTTGCGGTGTGGGTGCTCTATTATGCCGCCCAACTGGCGATCACGCTCGGGTTTCTGTTGGGCTAGGATTTGCCGTCGAATTCGACGAAACCAATGCTGATGATGCTCAGCGGTTAGCTACTGCTCATTGCGCCAGCATGGAACACAGCATCAGATAAATCGTGTAAAAGGACACACCCAGAGAGATGAGAAGAATCATCATGAGCAATCGCCTCTGAAGCGTCGGAACCTCGTTCCATTCGCGAAACAACCTGCATACGTAGAAGATTGAATACGCTGCAAAGAACACGCTCATTACAAATAGTGCGACAAAGATGCTCTTCGGATAAATAGGTCGGAGCAGAAGGCCTGCTACGCCAACTGCGGAAAAGGTGGCAATGAGCACTTTGTTTCGCATAGGCAGCCGATAATCATTCATATCGGCATGGCCTTGATGGGCATCCGGTGCGCAGCCGGATCGGCAATACGGCTGGCAAGATGTTGGTTGCGAGAGTTAAATGGGACGCCTTTCGGGATCATTCTCCTGGCTGCCAGTCCGGCGCGGCCAGTTCGAAGGCGGCGAAGTCGAAGCCCGGCGCCACGGTGCAGCCGACCAGCGTCCATTCGCCGAGGCTGCGCGCCGATTGCCACCAGCCCGCCGGGACGATGATCTGCGGCCGTTCGCCCGCCGCGAGCTCGATGCCGAGCACCTGCTCGACCACGGCGCCGCCGTCTTCCCACATCGACAGCGCCAGCGGCGCACCGGCGTAAAAATGCCAGGCTTCGGCCGCATCCCTGACCCGGTGCCAGGCCGAAAGCTGATCCTCCTCGAGAAGGAAATAGATCGCGGTCGAATGGCCGCGCGCGCCGCCGTCCTCGTCACGGAAAGTCTCTGCGTACCAGCCGCCTTCGGGATGCGGTTTCAATCCCAGTGTCGCGATGATTTCGGCGGAGCTGCTCATCCGGAGAACGCTAGCACGGCGCTCAGAAATTGTCCTTGCGCTTGCGGATTTCGGCGAACACCTCGGCATCCCCTGCCTTTTCCATGCCGAGATGCTTGCGGATCGCGGGATCGTGCCAGCGCAGGAAGGGGTTGGTCGACAGTTCCTCGCCGATCGTCGTCGGCAGCGTCGGCTTGCCTTCGACGCGAAGCGCCTCGATCCTGGCGGCACGTTCCCTGAGGGCCGAATTTGTCGGGTCGACGCTCAAGGCGAAACGCGCGTTGGCGAGCGTGTATTCATGGCCGCAATAAACTGTCGTCTCGGCCGGCAGGGCTGCGAGCTTCTTCAGCGATTCGTACATCACCGGCGGCTTGCATTCGAACAGCCGGCCGCAACCCAGCGCAAACAGCGTGTCGGCGGTGAAGGCCACTTTCGAACCGGGCAGGTGGTAGGAAACATGGCCGGCGGTGTGGCCGGGCGTGGCGATCACCTCGATGCGTTCGTCGCCCAGATGCAGGACGGAGCCCTCCTCGACGGTTTCGTCGATGCCGGGGATTTTCGCCTTTTCGGCCTCGGGGCCGACGATGCGCAGCTTGAAGCGTTCCTTCAGCGCCAGGTTGGCCTCGACGTGGTCGGCATGATGGTGCGTGGTCAGGATCATGGTCGGCGTCCAGCCGGTGCGCTTGAGCGCGACCAAGATCGGGCCTTCCTCGGGCGCGTCGATGATTGCGGTCTGCCCGCTTGCGGGGTCATGCACCAGGACGCCGAAATTGTCCGTGCGGCACATGAACTGCTCGATTTCGACCGCCATCGCCTCTCTCCATTTGCTGCCGCAGACATAGGGCGGCGGAGCGCCGATGTCATCCGGCAACGCCGAATAAGATCGGCAAAGTCGGCTGTCCCGGGGCTTTTGTTGAAACCCGCCGATATCACGGCTACATCCCTGACATGCATTCCGACATCGTCGACCTTCGCTCCTTCTATTCGACAACGCTCGGCCGCTTCGCCGAGCGCTCGATCACCATGGCGTTATCGTCGATATGGGCCGCGGTGCCCAACGAACGGCTTGTCGGCCTCGGCTACACATTGCCTTGGCTGGAACGCTTCGGCACCGACGCCGAACGGGTTTTCGCCTTCATGCCGGCCACCCAGGGCGCCGTCGTCTGGCCGCCGGCCGGGCCGGTGGCGACGGCGCTGGTTTTCGACGAGGAGTTGCCGTTGGTCGATTCCTGCATCGACCGGGTGCTGATGGTCCATTCGCTGGAACATGCCGAAAATCCGCGCGAGACGCTGAACGAAATCTGGCGGGTGCTGTCACCGGCGGGGCGGGTCGTCATCGTCGTGCCGAACCGGCGCGGTGTCTGGGCGCGCTTCGAACATACGCCGTTCGGCAACGGGCGGCCGTTCTCGCGCGGGCAACTGACCGAACTGCTGCGCGAGGCGAATTTCACCCCGGCGGCATGGTCCGACGCGCTGTTCTTCCCGCCGTCGCGGCGGCGCTTCATGATGCGCTTCCACAATGTGCTGGAGCGCGCCGGCCGGCGGCTGTGGCCGATCTTCTCCGGCGTCATCGTCGTCGAGGCGCAGAAACGGCTCTATCAGGGCGTGCCGGTGGTCCAGCGCGCGTCCCGCCGTGTCTTCGTGCCGGTGCTGTCGCCACATGGCGCGACGCGGCTCGGCCGGCGGGCCGGCGAGGGCGCGTCACCGGCCCGCCGGGTGAAACCTTCGTGATCTCGCCAGAAATTTCCTCAGCGCGGCCTTTGCCGGTCTATCTGTCGTGGTGAACTCGCAGCCTGGTTGATATGCGGATGCCTTCAGTCTTCTTCATCCGGTTTCAGCATCGCTTCTGAACGCAAGGACTTGGGTAATGGCTGATCAACCAGACAACGCTGTCCGGCCGGTCGCGGCGGTCGAGGCCAGCAGCCTGCGCGACCAGGTGACGACGATCAAGCAGGCGCTGCTGGGGTCGCCGGTTCGCAAATGGCTGTTGTGGACCTCGGTCGGCATCATGCTGGTGATCATCGCGACATCGATCGGCCAGGTCCTGCTCAACCGCTGGAACCAGCCCTTCTATGACGCACTTGCGCGCCGCGACATGACGGCCTTCCTGCATCAGCTTTTGATCTTTGCGATGATCGCCGGCGGGCTGCTGGTGCTCAATATCGGCCAGACCTGGCTCAACCAGATGATCCGGCTGAAGCTGCGCGAGGCGCTGACGCTGGATCTGATCGACCAGTGGATGAAGCCAGCGCGCGCTTTCCGCCTGGCCAATGCCGGCGCCATCGGAGTGAACCCCGACCAGCGCATGCAGCAGGACGCCGCGCATCTGTCTGATCTGTCGACCGATCTCGGCGTCGGCCTGCTGCAATCGTTCATCCTGCTGGTATCCTTCGTCGGCGTGCTGTGGGAGCTGTCCTCGGGCTTCGTGTTCCACATCGGCGGCTGGTCGCTGGCGATACCGGGCTACATGGTATGGGCAGCCTTCCTCTATGCCGGCATCGCCTCCTGGCTGAGCTGGCTGGTCGGTCGGCCGCTCATCCGTCTCAACAGCGACCGCTACACGCGCGAAGCCGAGCTGCGTTCCTCGATGGTGCGCGTCAACGAGAATGTCGACGCCATTGCACTCTACCATGGCGAAGACGACGCCAGGCGACGGCTCGAACTCGACCTAGGCACGGTGCTGGGCGCCATGCGGCGTATCTTCACCGCCCAGATCAACCTGTCCTGGGTGACCGACACCTATGGTTGGATCACCGTGGTGGCGCCGATCCTGGTCGCTTCGCCGGTCTATTTCTCCGGCGATATCTCCTTTGGCGGGCTGATGATGGCGGTCGGCGCCTTCAACCAGGTCCACTCCTCGCTGCGCTGGTTCATCAACAATATCGGCAGCATCGCCGACTGGCGCGCCACGCTGATGCGGGTCGCCGACTTCCGCATCGCGCTCAATGAAACCGATGTGCTGCACGACAAGGAAAAGCGCATCGCCTTCGATGAAAACGCCAATGGCAGCCTGACCTTCGAAAGACTCGAAGTCGCCTCGCCGGAGGGTTGCACGAAACTCTCGGACCAGCATGTCGAAATCCGGCCGGGCGAGCGCGTGATGATCACCGGCGAGCCCGGCGCCGGCAAGACACTGTTCTTCCGCGCCATTGCCGGCCTGTGGCCGTGGGGCAGCGGCAAGATCGGCCTGCCTGCGGGAGAGACCCTGATCTTTGTGCCGCGCGTCCCATATCTGCCGGCCGGCACGTTGCGCGAGGTGCTCAATCACGCCAATGGGCACGCGGCCCCCAGCGATGCCGAGATTGCGGCGGTGCTGGCCGAAGTCGGTCTCGAACGGCTGTCGTCCTCGCTCGACCGGGTCGGGCGATGGGACCATGAACTGGCTGATGACGAACAGCGGCTGCTGGGCGTGGCCAGGCTCGCCTTGCGGCAACCGAAATGGGTTGTTATCGACGAGGCGATGGATGCCTTCGACGGCCCGTCGCTGAGGCGGGCTTTGTCGCTGCTGGAGAAGCATCTGAAGGGGGCGGCGATCATCAACATCGGGCGCGGTCAGCACAACAATCAGTTCTTCCCACGCAGCCTGACGATCGTGAAGGATTCCGGCGCTCCGGCGCTGAAACCCGCGCGCGTCAGGGCCGGCGCCATCGAGCCACCGCCCGTCGCCGCCCGGCGCAAGAAATAGCGCTGCTCGCCGGCTTGCCGGCGAGCAGCTTTATTTCGCCGTGATCGCGGGGAAAGCTCGGCGGGAGAAACAACCCCGGCACCGGCCATGC
This sequence comes from Mesorhizobium sp., assembly GCF_017306585.1. Classification (GTDB taxonomy): domain Bacteria; phylum Pseudomonadota; class Alphaproteobacteria; order Rhizobiales; family Rhizobiaceae; genus Mesorhizobium. Next base: position 10,265 of record NZ_JAFKIC010000247.1, read on the forward strand.
TTGACGCCCTGCGTTTGCTTGCCTGTCTCGCCTGCGCCCAGGCGATACCGATTGCCGCGCCACAGGCAGCGCTGCCGGTCGATGTCGAGCTGGTGCTGGCGGTCGATATCTCGCTGTCGATGGACGAGAGGGAATTCGCCCTGCAGCGCGCGGGCTATGTCGAGGCGTTGCGACATCCGGATTTCGTCCAGGCGGTTCGCTCCGGCAACAAGGGTCGCATCGCGCTTGCCTATTTCGAATGGGCGGGCACCGTGCGTGACGACGCGGTCATCGGCTGGCAAATCATCGACGGCGCCGAGAGCGCCAAGGCTTTTGCCGACAAGGTCGCGGCCCGGCCGTTCCGCAGCTTTCGCGGGACCTCGATTTCCACAGCGCTCGGTTTCGGCGCCGGGCTTTTCGACAGAACGGATTTCCAGGGCGAACGCAGCGTCATCGACATATCGGGCGACGGTCCCAACAATGTCGGGCCGCCGGTGACGGTGATGCGTGATGCCGCGGTCGCCAAAGGCATTGTGATCAACGGCCTGCCGATCCTGATCAACCCGTCGCCGACCTTCAAGCATCTGGACCAGTATTATGCGCAGTGCGTGACCGGTGGGCCCGGCTCCTTCGTGCTGCCGATCCATGCCGCGGCGGAGTTTTCCACCGCCATCCGGCGCAAGCTGATCCTCGAGGTGAGCGGTATCCAGGACAGGGCCAGTGTCATTCCCATCGCCGCCGATGCGCCGGTCGACTGCCTGCTGGGCGAACGCGACAGGCGGTTCCTGTCCGATCCGTATTTTCCGGAACTCGACCGGTGACGCATCGCTTTGCGGGCGGCCACGCTCGCTGCTGCTTTTCATTACCTCATACGTAATCGCATGATGTCAGGCGTTCGGGCAGATTGCTCCTCATGAGGCCGGCTGGTCGGCCTCGATCCAACAGGAGTTATGTCATGACCGCCTATGCCGTCGCCCATATGCGCCAAGTCACGATGGGCCCGCAGATCGTCGAGTACCTGCACAGGATCGATGCCACGCTGGAGCCCTTCGGCGGCCGGTTCCTGATCCATGGCGGCGACGTCGAGGTGGTCGAGAACGACTGGCCGGGCAATCTGATCGTCATCGAATTTCCCGACAGGCAGCATGCGCGGGACTGGTACGCCTCGCCGGCCTATCAGGCCATCCTGGCATTGCGGACCGAAAACTCGCAATCGGATGTGGTTTTCGCAGATGGCGTCGAGCATCCGCACAAGGCGACGGATGTTCTGAGCTAGTGCCAGCTATCGGATCTGGCTATCGCTTCAGCAGGAACACTGCCTGCTGGCCAAAGAAATTCCAGAACCACCAGGGCATCGACAGGCCGATCTTCTGGCCGTTGCCGTCGAGCGCGGTTGCCTTTTCCACCGTCGCGCCAAGCTCCTCGCACAGATTGACGAAGTCGCGGATGGTGCAGAAGTGGATGTTGGGCGTGTCGTACCAGGAATAAGGCAGGTCCTTGGTCACGGGCATGCGACCGTTGACGAACAGCGACAGGCGCACCCGCCAATGGCCGAAATTGGGGAAGGACACGATGGCGCGATCGCCGATCCTGAGCAGTTCGTCGAGCACCAGCTTCGGGTTTCGCGTCGCCTGCAGGGTCTGCGACAGGACGACGAAGTCAAAACCCTTGTCGGGATAGAATTCGAGGTCCTTGTCGGCGTCGCCCTGGATGACCGAGAGGCCGCGCGCTACGCATTCGTTGACGCCGCGCTGCGACAGTTCGAGGCCGCGGCCGTCGACCTGTTTGGTGTCCTGCAGCAATTCGAGCAGCGAGCCGTCGCCCGAGCCGACATCAAGCACGCGCGAGCGCGGCGGGATGAGATTGGCGACGACTTCGAGGTCGACGCGCTGGCTTCCGTTGACGCTCATGATGTGAGCCCCCTTGCGCGTGCGGCCGAACCGATGAAGCCGTTGATGGCGGCAAACAGTTCCGGCTCGTCCAGGAGGAAGGCGTCATGGCCGCGGTCGGTCTCGATCTCGACGAAGGACACCGAGGCGCCTGCCGCATTGAGCGCGTGCACGATCGAGCGGCTTTCCTCGGTGGGAAACAGCCAGTCGCTCGTGAAGGACACCAGGCAGAAGCGCGTCTTGGTGCCGGCGAAAGCATCCGCCAGCCGGCCGCCATGGTCGGCCGCGAGGTCAAAATAGTCCATCGACCGGGTCATGTAGAGATAGGAATTGGCATCGAAACGGTCGACGAAGGTCATGCCCTGGTGGCGCAGATAGCTCTCGATCTGGAAGTCGGCGTCGAAACCGAAGGTGAGTGTTTCGCGATCCTGGAGGTTACGGCCGAATTTCCGGTGCAGCGCGGCTTCCGAAAGATAGGTGATGTGGGCGGCCATGCGCGCCACCGCCAGCCCTTTTTCCGGACGCTTGCCATAGTCGAAATATTTGCCGCCATGCCATTCGGGATCGGCCATCACGGCCTGCCGGCCAACCTCGTGGAAGGCGATGTTCTGCGAGGAATGGCGCGCGCCGGTGGCGATCGGGAGTGCCGAGAAGACCTGCTCTGGATAGCTCGACGCCCATTCCAGCACCTGCATGCCGCCCATCGAGCCGCCGAGCACGCAAAACAGCTTCTCGATGCCGAAATGGTCGATCAGCATCTTCTGCGCGCGCACCATGTCGCGGATGGTGATGACCGGCAGGTCGAGCCCGTAAGGCTTGCCGGTGGCTGGGTTCGTGGAGGCTGGGCCGGTCGACCCCAGGCAGCCGCCGATGACGTTGGAGCAGATGACGAAGAAGCGATCGGTGTCGATGATCCTGCCCGGGCCGATCAGCACCTCCCACCAGCCGGGCTTGCCGGTGACCGGATTGGTGTTGGCGACATGCTGGTCGCCGGTCAGCGCATGGCAGACGAGGATGGCGTTGGACCGGGCATCGTTCAGCGTGCCGTAGGTCTGGTAGGCGATCTGGAACGGCGACAGCAATGTGCCGGCGTCGAGCTTCAGCGGCTTGTCGGGGCCGAAACGCAACACCGGGCTCGACGGCTGGTCGGCCTCGTTGTTGGTTTTTCCTGCGCGCGGAGCGGCCATCTCGTACTCACTTGCTGCATCGTGCCTGGCGGGAATCGCCGCGATGCGGTCGTCCGGCCGGCTCGCGGACAATAAAAAACCGGCATTGCCATTCGCAAAGCCGGTTACGTCACGCAACGGCCCTTTAGCGAATTGTTTAACGTGGCTGCAAGCCGACCGGCCAAATCACCACGGGAGTTCGTTGCCCTTCTAGAACTCGCCCGCCTCGCCGTCAATGCCGGCCGTTTGGGCCAACCATTGCGCGGACCGTCTCGCTGGCACCATTGCCACCTCTCGACATTGCCGGTCATGGCTTGTATTTCCGCAGCGGCCTCCGGATGGAGGCATTTTCGACAGGTTTGCAAAAATGAGCCAGACACCGGACACGGCACGTCCAACGCCCCGCGCGGGCATCATGGATATCGACGCCTATGTGCCGGGCAAGAGCACGGCTCCGGCAGGCGTCGCCAAGGTGCACAAACTGTCGTCGAACGAGAATCCGCTCGGTCCGTCGCCGAAGGCGATCGAGGCGGCGCGCGAGGTCGCGGCCAGGCTCGACATCTATCCCGACGGCACCGCACGCCGGTTGCGCGAGGCGATCGCGGAAGTGCATGGCCTCAACGCGCAGAACATCATCTGCTCCAACGGCTCGGACGAGATCCTCGGTCTGCTGGCGCAGACCTATCTCGCGCCCGGCGACGAGGCTGTTTTCACCGAACACGCCTTCATGGTCTACAAGATCTACATCCAGTCGGCGGGCGCCGTGCCGGTGGTGGTGAAAGAGACCGATGAACGCGCCGATGTCGATGCGATCCTGGCCGCCGTGACGGCGCGCACGAAGATCGTTTTCCTCGCCAATCCCAACAACCCGACCGGCACCTATCTGCCGTTCCAGGAGGTGCGCCGCCTGCATGCCGGCCTGCCGAAGAGCGTGCTTCTGGTACTCGACGCCGCCTATGCCGAATATGTCCGTCGCAACGACTATGAAGCCGGCATCGAACTGGCGGGCAGTGCGCAGAATGTGGTCATGACGCGCACCTTCTCCAAGCTCGGTCTCGGGGGCGCGCGGATCGGCTGGATGTACGGCCCCATGGACATCGTCGACGCGATCAACCGCGTGCGCGGCCCCTTCAATGTCAACGCAACGGCGATCGAGGCCGGCATCGCGGCGATCCGCGACCGCGCCCATGTCGAGCGCAGTGTTGGGCATAACGAGACCTGGCTTGCCTGGCTGAGCCAGGAGATGATCGGGCTCGGGCTGCGGGTGACGCCCAGCGTCGGCAATTTCCTGCTCATCCATTTCCCTGACGACCAGAAGCATTCCGCCGCGGCTGCCGACGACTATCTGACGGCGCGCGGCTACATATTGCGGCGCGTCTCCGGCTATGGCTTTCCCAACGCGCTGCGCATGAGCGTCGGCACAGAAGAGGCCAATCGCGGCGTTGTCGCCGCACTCACGACATTTCTGAAAAGCTAGGACGCCATGACATCCCCGATGTTTGAAAAAATCGCGCTTGTCGGCATCGGCCTGATCGGCTCGTCGCTCGCCCGCGTCATCCGCCGCGAAGGCCTGGCGCGCCATGTCGCCATCTCCACCCGCAGCGAGGCCACGCTCAAGAGAGCCGAGGCGCTGGGCCTGGGCGATTCCTACACCACGGACGCGAAGGAAGCGGTCCGCGACGCCGACCTGGTCATCGTTTCGGTGCCCGTCGGTTCGTCTGGAGCCGTCGCGGAAGAGATCGCGCCGGCGCTGAAGAAGGGCGCGATCCTCACCGATGTCGGCTCGACCAAGGCTTCCGTCATCGCGCAGATGCAGCCGCATGTGCCCGAGGGCGTGCATTTCATTCCCGGCCATCCGCTGGCCGGTACGGAAAAGTCCGGCCCCGACGCCGGCTTCGCCGACCTGTTCGCCAACCGCTGGTGCATTTTCACGCCGCTGCCGGGCACCGATGCCGGCGCGCTGGAGAGACTGTCGGAATTCTGGCGCCGTTGCGGCGCCAACATCGACACGATGGACCCGCAGCATCACGACATGACGCTGGCCATCGTCTCGCACCTGCCGCACATCATCGCCTACAACATCGTCGGCACCGCCGACGATCTGGAATCGGTGACCAAGACGGAAGTGATCAAATATTCCGCTTCCGGCTTTCGCGATTTTACGCGCCTGGCCGCCTCCGACCCGACCATGTGGCGGGACGTCTGCCTGCACAACAAGGACGCTATCCTCGAAATGCTGGCGCGGTTCTCGGAAGACCTGGCGTTCCTGCAGCGGGCGATCCGCTGGGGTGATGGCGACAAGCTGTTCGACCTGTTCACCCGCACGCGGGCTGTGCGTCGCTCGATCATCGAGGCCGGGCAGGATATTGATACGCCCGACTTCGGCCGCCAGGCGGTCGAACACCCCGCAAAAAGCTAAGCTGTTTCTGTAGGCCAGGTCGCGGCGACCATGGCCAGCGTCTCGGCGCGGTCCGGCGTGCCCAGCCTGCCGCCGAAGCGCAGGCATTTGAGCGCGGCGGCGGCGCTGGCGAAGCGCAGGGCGTGCCTGACAGGCATGGCTTCGGCCAATCCGACGGCAAAGGCGCCGTGAAAGACGTCACCGGCGGCCAGCGTGTCGACCGCCTTGATTTTCGGCGCCTCGACATGGCGGATGTTCGACTGATCGGCCCACCAGGTCCCGGCGGCGCCGCCGGTCATCGCGACGAAGGCGTCGGTGCGCGAGGCTAGGTCGGCGCAGGCGGTGCGCGGATCGAGCGCATGGCCGCATATGATGCGGGCGGCCGGCTCGGACGCGACGATGTGCGAGGCCAGCGGCAGCAGATGCTCGAGCACCTCCAGTGGCGCAGTGTCGGCATCGAGGATCGCCGGCCGGCCGGCCGCACGGGCGGCCTTGAGCGCAAGCGCTGCCGCGCCCGGCCAGCGCACATCTGCCAGCACCGCATCGAAGGCGGAAATATCCGCGAACGGCAATGCTTCGGGATCGGCCTGGGCCCTGGCGTCGTAAAAGGGAACGATGATGCGCTCGCCATGCGCATCGACGAGGATCGAGGCCAAGGCCGAGCGCGCGCCGGCAACACGGCGCACATGGGTGCAATCGACGCCTTCGGCCTCGATCCCGGCAACCAACTGGTCGCCCACGAGGTCGTCGCCGGCGCTCGCCCAGAGCGACACCTCGGCGCCGAGGCGATGCGCGGCGCAGGCAGCGCTCGTCGCCATGCCCGAGGCGATCTGGACGCCGTCGGAAGCGATGAATTTTCCCTGATGGTGGGGCAAGGTGTCGACACGCAGGATCGTATCCAGCGTCAGCGCTCCGACACTCAGAAGCTTCACGGGCGTCACGATGGTAGCGTCAGGCCGGAGCAAAGCATGATTTCTATTGCACCGGCTTGATCTTGCCGAGTGGAATGAAACCCAGCGAAGCCTTGCCCTTGACCACCTTCAGCGGCATGGACGGCTCGTTCCCCAGGATGGCCAACGCTGCGAAACCCTGCTGGATCGCGTCTTTCTGTTCCGGCAGCGCGCCGCCAAGGATGGAGGCCACGGCCTTCGGATCCTTGATCCGGATCATCAGGTCGGCGTCCACCAAGCCTTCCGCATCGACGGACAACGGCCCGGAAACGGTGATGCGCGCCGTTCCCGACGACACGTCGAGGTGGCGGATCTCGATGCTCTGGCCACGCAGGCTTTTCACCTGCGTGCCGATCAAGGCGACGCCGTTCTTCAGCGTGGCGTCGCCGCTGGCGTCGAGCGCCGGCAGCACCCTTCCGCCGATCGCATCGGCGTCGATCTCGAGGTCGGTGAAACTGCCGATATAGTCGACATCCGCGCCGTTCGGCTGTAGCTGGCCGTACGCCTTGCCGGCGCTGAACAGCTCCACCGGATCCGTGTCGTCGGCCGGGTCGGTCTGGCCGGACAGGCCTTCGGCATGGAGCGAAACCCGCTTGGGCAAGGGCCAGGACAGTTTGACGTTGGCCTGCAGATTGTCCCAGTCGATCCACAGCGGAACCATGCCGGGAACGGAAGTTCGCAGCGGCCCGCGCAGGTCGGCTACCGGCGACAGGGGCTGGGTGATCTGGGCCGCGGCGTTGAACGACCCTGCCGAGGCCGCGACGTTCCTGGTGTCGTCCTCATAGGCGAGGTTGTCGCAGGTGACGGTAAAGCTCAGCGGATAACCGCTGACCTGAAGATTGGCACAGCCGGCCTGGATGCCGCTCTTGTTCAGCGTGGCAACAGCCTTGTCGGCTTCGGTCCTGACCTTGTTGGCCAGGTAGAACCAGCCG
>NZ_JAFKIC010000248.1 GCF_017306585.1 Mesorhizobium sp.
TGGCGGGTCAGGCTCAACGCCGGAAAGCGAACCGGGTCGGGGGCTTCGAAACTCAGAGTTGTCAGGGCGGCGAGATCGAGCCGCGGGCACGGCGTCCTCATCCGTTCAGGCCAAGCCAGCGTGTAGGCGATCGGGGTACGCATGTCGGCGGGGCCGAGCTGGGCCAGTACCGACCCGTCGACATAGGCGACCAGGCTGTGCACCACCGATTGCGGATGGACGAGGATCTCGATCCGCTCCTCGGGTACCGGAAAGAGATGCGAAGCCTCGATCAATTCGAGGCCCTTGTTCATCAGCGTCGCCGAGTCCACCGAGATCTTGGCGCCCATGCTCCAGTTGGGATGGGCCACGGCCTGCGCCGGCGTCACGTCGCGCATTTCGCCGAGCGACAAGCGGCGGAACGGCCCGCCGGAGGCGGTAAGGATCAGGCGGTCGACACTTTCAGGCTGCGCGAAGTCGAATACCTGGAAAATCGCGTTGTGCTCGGAATCGACCGGCAAAAGCGTCGCGCCATGCCGCGCGACCGCCTTCATCACCAGATCGCCCCCGGATTTCCCTGAGACTTGCATAGCCAGGACTGCAAGACAATTGCCTTGCATCGCGGCCCCGTCTTCCGGAACTGCTTTGTCTTCCCGGGGGCGCGTTCGACGGCCGATGGTGCCGGGAGCGCGCGCCTGGCTTTAAACACTTTCAAAAATCTGGGCGGTTGCGCAAATTTGGCACGATCGTGCGTCATGCTATTGTGACAGACGCGTTGAACGGCAGGATGAGCACATGACCGGCAAGCTGATCGCGGCAATCGTCGGTGCGGAAAGCACGGTGATCCAGAAACTTCTGGCCGAGGCCGTTTCGGATTGGCAGCGGGCGGGCGTGCAGATCTGCGGCGTCGTGGAAGAGGCGCATGGGCTGACGGGCCGCTCATGCAGTTCCGGTTTTCTGCGCAACCTTCAGACCGGCAATGTCTTCGCCATGTATCTGGACGAGCCACCGGCGCACACGTCGTGCCATCTCGACGAGATGGGCGTGGTCGATGCCTGCGCCAGCATCATCGACGATGTCGCGGCCAGCGATCTCGTCGTGCTGAGCAAATTCGGCAAGGTGGAGGCGGTGGGCAGCGGTCTGTTCGAGGCGTTCGAGGCCGCCATCAGATCAGGCAAGCCCTTGCTGACCTCGGTCGCGCCCAAGCATCACTACGCATGGCAGCGCTTCGCGCCGGACGCCGCTTTCATCAAGCCCGACCGTGCCTCGATCGAAGCGTGGAGACGGGATGTCGCCAATGCTTCTTATCGAGGGCATGGAGCGAGCTGGGCGCTGTCGCTTTGAGCGGCTGGATGATGATTGCACCACAGCGGTCGTTGGCGCTGCCCCTCATCGCCCTGCCGGACATTTCTCCCCGTGGAACGGGGAGAAAGAAGCTGTCCATCAAGTGTTGAACTTGAACAGCATCACGTCGCCGTCCTGGACGACGTATTCCTTGCCTTCGTCGCGCGCCTTGCCGGCTTCCTTGGCAGCCACTTCGCCGCCCAGCGTGACGAAGTCGTTGTAGGCGATGGTCTGGGCGCGGATGAAGCCGCGCTCGAAGTCGGTGTGGATGACGCCGGCGGCCTGCGGGGCCTTGTCGCCCTTGTGGATGGTCCAGGCGCGCGTTTCCTTCGGGCCGGCGGTGAAATAGGTGATGAGATGCAAAAGGTCGTAGCCGGCGCGGATCACCTTGTTCAGGCCGGGTTCGTCGAGGCCGAGCGAGGACAGGAATTCCATCTCTTCCTCGTCCGAGAGCTGGGCGACTTCGGCCTCGATCGCGGCGGAGATCACCACGGTGCCGGCGCCCTGCGCGGCGGCCATCTTTTCCACGGCCCTGCTGTGCTCGTTGCCGGTGGCGGCGTCGGCCTCGGCGACGTTGCAGACATAGAGCACGGGATGCGAGGTCAGAAGGTTCAGCCCCTGCAGGATGCGCAGGTCCTCGGCTGAAATGCCCTTGAGCAGGATGCGGGTCGGCTTGCCGGCCTGCAGCAGCTCCAGCGCCGCCTCCATCGTCGGCAGCACCGTGGTCGCTTCCTTGTCCTTGCTGGCGGCGCGCTTGCGGAACTGGGTGATGCGGCGCTCGAGGCTTTCCAGGTCGGCGAGCATCAGCTCGGTCTCGACCGTCTCGGCGTCGGCGACCGGATCGATGCGGCCCTCGACATGGGTGATGTCGTCATCCTCGAAGCAGCGCAGCACATGCACGATGGCGTCGACCTCGCGGATATTGGCGAGGAACTGGTTGCCCAGGCCTTCGCCCTTGGAGGCGCCGCGCACCAGGCCGGCAATGTCGACGAAGGAGATGCGCGTCGGGATGATCTCTTTCGACTTGGCGATGGCCGCGATCTTCTGCAGGCGCTGATCAGGCACCGCCACCTCGCCGGTGTTCGGTTCGATGGTGCAGAAGGGATAGTTGGCGGCCTGCGCCGCAGCAGTCCTGGTCAACGCGTTGAAAAGCGTCGACTTGCCGACGTTGGGCAAGCCAACGATGCCGCATTTGAAACCCATTTTCGTCCGGTCCTATCGGGAAAGCGAAATTTGAGCAGGGCTATGGGCGATAGGGGTGATCAACGTCAAGCCCTAACAGGGCAGGCGACCGTTCCGGCGATACCGTGGGCCGGACTCTAGCCCGCGAGTTCCCGCAGTCTCGCGAGCCGGCGCGGTTCCCTGTCGGCAAAGACGGCGTCGTTGCCCAGAACCGCGAGCGCATGCCGGGCGTCGATGCGGGCACGCTGCCGATCGCCGAGCCCGGCATGGCATTCGGCCAGTTCCTCGTGGATGTAGGGCGCCGCTTCGCCGTCGGCGGCCGCAGCACCAGCCACATCCTCGGCAAGGCGCCGGGCGTCTTCAAGACGGCCGAGCGCGCGCAGCGTGCGGATGACCGCATAGCGCGCGATGCGCAGCTCGCGCGCCTGGCCGCGCGAGTGCCGGACCTCCGCCGCTTGCTCGAAAACGGGTAGCGCGTCCTCGTACCTGCCGGCGTCGAACCAGGACCAGCCGAGATTGTTGAGCAGCGGCCCGCGCCATGCTTCCGCCTCTGGATGGTCGTCGACATAGGCAAGGCCGATCGCGGTCCATTCGATGGCATCGCCGAGCGTGCCGGCAATGGCGATCATGTGGGCGGCATCGGCCGCCAGCGCATGCGCCCGCGCTTCCCGCGCCAGCCGCCAGGCTTCCTCGAACAGCGGCCGCGCGGCGTCTTTCTGACCGGCGGAGTTGTACAGGCGGCCGCGTTCGATGGCGCATCTGGCAAGCCCTGCCGCATCGTTGTCGGCGAGGCGCATGGCCTGGTCGATCAGCGCGTGGGCGGCGCCGAAATCACCGGCCACGCCCAGTTGCCTGGCCCTTCCGGCCAGATCCGAAACCGTGTCCATCATGCCGATCCCATCCACCGGCGCGCCCGCGCCGGATGCACTGCTAGAGCGGTTCAGCGTTTCATGGAAACGCCGAACCGCTCTAACTCTTTGTTTTTACGCAATTCCGGACGGAAAACCGTTACACACTTTTCCTGGAATTGCTCCTAGCGTGCGTCATCGCCTGCCGGCAATCACGCGTTCGTCAATACGGCGTGATGGACGCTCCGGCTAATTTAGAACTGTCGCATGACGACAGTTTCACCAGAGAGGGAGTTCCGACATGACACAGTCCAAGCTTTCCCGTCGTGACAGTCTGCGTAACATTGCCATGCTGGGCGTCGCGGGGGCGGCCGTCGCCACGGCATTCAGCTCCAGACCGGCCGAAGCGGCGCAGCCGCATATGGCCAAGGCGTTGAATGATCTCCAGGCGGCGCTCAATCAGTTGCAGGCGGCGCTGCCCGACAAGGGCGGCCATCGCGTCAAGGCGATGGCGCTGGTGAAGGATGCCATCGACGAGACGACCAAGGGCATGGCCGTCGGCGCGATGTAGGTTTCGCAGCGGCGCTGCCTGACCATTGCGGCGGCGCCGGTTCACTCCTTGCCGAACAGCTTCTTCAGCATGGCGGCCATCGGGCCGGTCTCCGGCAGCTTGGCGGGCGCCTGCTGCGGGCGGGCCTGGCGGACATGGCTCTGCTGTTTGGGAGCCTGCTTCTGCGCTGGCTTCTCCGGCTCGACCCCGGCCTTGCCCTGAACGGCAAGTGCCGCCTTGTTCATGAAACCGGATTCGTCGCCCTTGACGATCATGGCGGCGTTGTCGGCGATCGCGTCGAGCAACGGATCGAGCCACTCGCGGTCGGCCTTGGCGAAATCGCCGAGCACATGATGCTGGACCATTTCCTTGACGCCGGGATGGCCGACGCCGATGCGCACGCGCCTGTAAGTATTGCCGACATGGCCGTCGATTGAGCGGATGCCGTTATGGCCGCCGGCGCCGCCGCCGGTCTTGATGCGCAGCTTGCCTTCGGCGAGGTCGATCTCGTCGTAGAAAACGGTGAGCGCGGAGGGGGCGAGCTTGTAGAAGCGCAAGGCTTCGCCGACCGACTGGCCGGACAGGTTCATGAAGGTCTGCGGCTTGATCAGGATGATCTTTTCGCCGCCGAGCATGCCTTCGCAGATCAGGCCCTGGAACTTCTTCGACCAGGGCGAAAAGGAATGGCGGCGGGCGATGGCGTCCGCCGCCATGAAGCCGACATTGTGCCGGTTTTCAGCGTATTTCGCGCCCGGATTGCCGAGGCCTGCAAAGACAAGCATCGTCCGCTCCGGGCGTGAAAAGAGTTACTTCTCTTCGGCGGCAGGAGCCGCTTCGGTCGTGGCTTCGGCCGTCTCTTCCGTCTCCGGCTTCATCGCCGCCGAACCGGCAATGGTCGCGATGGTAAAGTCGCGATCGGAGATGACCGGCTTGACGCCGGCCGGCAGCTTGACCGCCGAGATGTGGATCGAATCGCCGATGTCGGCGCCGGCGAGATCGACGGTGATGAATTCCGGGATCGCATTGGCCGGGCAGTGGAACTCGACCTCGTGACGCACGATGTTGAGCACGCCGCCGCGCTTGATGCCGGGCGACTTGTCTTCATTGATGAAGTGGACAGGCACGTCGACATTGACTTCGGTGTCCTTGCCGATGCGCAGGAAGTCGACATGGACAGGGAAATCCTTGACCGGGTCGAGCTGGAAGTCCTTCGGCAGGACCTGGATCTTCTTGCCGCCGACATCGATCGTGGCGACCGTGGTCAGGAACCCGCCGCCGTGGATCTTGTAGTAGACGTCCTTGTAGTTCAGCGCGATCGCCAGGGGAGGCTGCTTGTCGCCGTAAATTACTGCAGGCACTTTACCATCGCGGCGAACTGCACGGGCGGACCCCTTACCGACCTGTTCGCGCGCTTCGGCCTTGAGCTCGTAAGTATCGTGGCTCATGGTTTTTCCTTTCGCGTGTTATGGAGCGTCCGCGGAAGGGCACGGGCCCGACCGTAAACGTCGAAAGCCGCCGGACCTCGATACCCGGGTGAGGGCGCCGCCTGAAACGGAGCTTGTTCGGGATCACAAGGGGAAGGCAGCCTTCCGCCGCGTTGCCTCCAAGGGTGTCTACGCGGGTGGCGGCTCTATAGCGGAAGGCGGGCGGGCGTGCAAGCCATGGCCGGCTAGGGCGGGCCCGGTACCCTGATACCACCCAGGCAATGCTCAGTTCCCGGCCAGTGTGGAGAGGGCGCTGAGCAGCCTCGGCCTGTCCTTGCCGATCATCAGCACGCCACTGTCGGGGGCGAGCAGCGCCGAGAACGGCAGCATGGCCGCGCCGATCGACGAAGCCTCGGCGCCGAACTGCCCGGGCACGATCTCGGGCGCGACGATGCCGATGGCGCTCGTCTGATTGAACTGGCTCTGCACTCTTACCAGCAATTCGCGATGGATCGGCCGCGGCAGGATCGAGTCGAGGACGATGGCCTCGAGGTCGATGATGGAGGTGATGGCGATGATCGCCTCGACCAGGGCGCTGGCGCAATCGTCGATCCACTCGAACAGCGGCACGCGCGCGCCCTGCGGCAGCGGATCGAGCTCGCGGACACGGTTGATCTCGATGCCGTGCGACCGGAGATGGTTGACCAGCACATAGATCGAGGCGCGGTGCAGCAGGCTCTGGTAGCGCGCCGGCTTGGCGGCCATCGAGGCGAGGCCCGAGGGTGAAACCGGCAAGGGGCCGAGGGCGGCGCTGTTGCCATGCGGTCCGGTATGGACCTTGCCGCCCTGCACGAGGCCGCCGCCGACGAAAGTGTCGATCGAGATGTGCATGAAGTCCTGGAACCGCGCGCCGGCGCCCTGGACAAGTTCGGCCAGGGCTGCCGAAGAAGCATCGTTTTCGACGAAGACCGGCGTTTTCGGCTGGGTGGCGAAGCATGTCGTCAGGTCGATCGCTTCCCAGCGGCTGCCGAGATCGTCGGGAAAGCCGAGTTCCTCGCTCCAGCCGCCGAGGAAATAGGGCGAGGCGATGCCGATGCCGACGACGCTGGCATTGTCGAGCCCGTCGACAAGCTGGCCGAAATTGGCGAGCGAGGTATTGCCGGCCTTCAGCACCAGATCAGGATCGGGATAACGGTATTCGTGCGATTCACGCGCCCGGACCTCGCCGGCGAAGTCGACCAGCACCGCCTCCAGCGCGCGGCGGCCTATCTTGATGCCGACGCTGTAGATGCGCTCCGGCATCAGCCGGTAGAGGATGGACGGCGACCCGCGCTGTCCGAACCTTTTCCCCACTTGCTTTACGAATCCCGAAGACTCCAGCCCGTCAACGATGTCGGCGACGGCGGCCGGGGTGAGGTGCGCGGCGCGCGCCAGGTCGGATTTGGACGCTTCCTTCAGGCGGCGGATGGTGTCGAGCACGAAGCGCTCGTTGTAGTGCCTGACCTTGACTGAATTGCTGCCTTTTCCGGACAAACCGGCGTCTCCCAATCTGTTGGCGCCAAGCTCGCGTGGCCTGGGCAGAGGGCTGCCCGGCTCACGCCGTTGCGCGGCGCGACAGTGCGCGCGGCGGCCAAGGAAGTCAATTTTCCAGTTGCGGCCCAGAGCTATTTAATATAGCAAACTGAAAAAATAACTACGATCGGGGAGGAGAGGTGCTTCAGTTGGGCGCGCATGGCGAAGCTGTTGCGACGGCTGGGCAGGGGGCCGTTCCGGTCGCCCTCGTCGGGGCCACCAAGGCATTCGGCGGCACGATCGCGCTGAAGGATGCGTCCTTCGAATTGCGGGCCGGCGAGGTGCTGGCGCTGCTGGGCGAAAACGGCGCCGGCAAGAGCACCTGCGTGAAGCTTCTGGCCGGCGTTCATTCGCCGACCGGGGGGCATGTCGAGGTCGACGGCAAGGCCGTCGTCTTCCGCTCTCCTCACGACGCCCAGGCCGCCAGCATCGCCGTCATGCATCAGCATCCCGGCCTGTTTCCGGATCTGTCGGTGGCCGAAAACATCTATCTCGGCCACATGCCGCGCGACCGCTTCGGCGGCATCGACAACGCCGCCATGCTGGCCGGCGCGCGCAAGGTGCTGGCGACGGTCGGCCTTGGCGTCGCGGCCGATACGCGGCTTGGAACGCTGCGCACTTCCGAACAGCAACTCGTCGAGATCGCGCGCGCGCTGTCTCTCGATGCGCGCGTGCTGATCATGGACGAACCGACGGCGGCGTTGTCGCAGCGCGAGGTCGAGCGGCTGTTCGCGGTCGTCGCCGATCTCAGGCAGCATGGCGTGGCGATGATGTTCGTCGGCCACCGTATGGACGAGATTTTCCGCATCGCCGATCGTATCGCCGTGCTGCGCGACGGACGCCTCGTCGGCGTCAGGCCCAAGGCCGAACTCGGCCGCGCCGCCGCCATCAGCATGATGGTCGGGCGCGAGGTCAGCGACCTCTATCCCAAGCGCGGCGAGGCGCCCGGCGCGCTGGTGCTGGAAACGCGCGGTCTGTCGCGCGCCGGCGGGTTTTCCGGCATCGACCTCAAGCTTCATGCCGGCGAGGTGCTGGGGCTCGGCGGGCTGGTCGGCAGCGGGCGCACCGAGATCGCGCGTGTGCTGTTCGGCATCGACCAGCCGGACGAAGGCGAGATCTTCATCGACGGCAAGGCCGTGCGCTTCGCCTCGGCGCGCGATGCGATGGACGCGCGCATCGCCTATGTCTCGGAAGACCGCATGGGCCAGAGCCTGGTGATGGACTTCGCCATCCTCGACAATGCCGTGCTGCCGGTGCTGGACAAGGCGGCGCCCTTCGGCCTCTACGGCACCGACCGCGCTATCGGCCTCGTCGCCGACTGGCTGAAGCGCATGAAGCTGCGCTTCTCCGGCTACCAGCAGCCGGTGAAGGAATTGTCGGGCGGCAACCAGCAGAAGGTGGTGCTGGCCAAATGGCTGCGCACCGAGCCGCGCGTCCTGATCCTCGACGAGCCGACGCAAGGCATCGATGTCGGCACCAAGGCCGAGGTGCACGCCATGATAGCCGACCTTGCCGCGCAAGGCATGGCGATCCTCTTGATCTCGTCCGAGATGCCGGAACTGATCGGCATGTGCGACCGCATCGTCGTGCTGCGCGAAGGCCACCGCACGGCAGAGTTCGCCGGCGGCGAAGCCACGCAGGAAAAGGTGCTGGAGGCAGCGACAAGGACGGTCGAGCACGCCGATCCGACTGACACTGCACACGCAGCCTTCGAGGAGCGGACAAAGGGACCGCTCGACTTTCTCAAGCGCCGCGAGTTCGGTCTGCTCGCCGCGATGCTGGCCGTCGCCATTCCCGTCACCATCATCAACCCGCGCATGGTGAGCGCGGCCAACATCACCGCCGTCTCGATGGATGCCGCGCTGCTGGTGGTCGCGGCGCTCGCCCAGATGCTGGTGCTGATCACCCGCAACATCGACCTGTCGATCGCCTCGGTGATCGGCCTTTCCGCCTACATGGCGGCCAGTATGGTGCAGGCCTATCCCGGGCTCGACATCGCCGTTGGGCTTGCCACCGCCTGCGCCGTCGGCAGCGCGGCCGGTCTGCTCAACGGCCTCGTCGTTACCAGGGGCAGGATCCCGGCGATCGTCGTGACCCTTGCCTCGATGTCGATCCTTCGCGGCTTCAATTCGATCTGGGCGGCCGGCAACCAGATCAGCGCCGACAAGGTGACACAGGCCTGGCTCGACATGACCGGGCTGAAGATCGCCGGCGTGCCGCTGATCGTGGTCATTGCGTTCGCCGTCCTTGGCCTTGGCTATGTGCTGTTCTATCGCACGGCCACCGGGCGGGAGCTGTTCGCCGCCGGCTCCAACCCGGACGGGGCGCGCCTCATCGGCATCCCCGTCGACCGGCGCATCCTGATGGCATTCGGACTGGCCGGCCTGCTCGGCGGGTTGTGCGGCGCGCTCTGGGCTTCGCGCTACGCCACCATCGATGCCCGCGTCGCGCTCGGCTTCGAGCTGACGGTGATCGCTTCGGCCGTGGTCGGCGGCGTCGCCATCCGTGGCGGGTCCGGCACTCTGCTCGGCATCGTGCTCGGCGCGCTCACCCTGCTGGTGATCAAGAACGGGCTGACGCTGGTGCGCGTCGATCCGCTGTGGCTGCAGGGTGTCTACGGCCTGGTGATCCTGGTCGCCATCGGCATCGACACCTTCATCGTGCGGCGCGCCGAACAGGCCAGGCAGGCGAGGACGAGATGAGCAGGCTTTTGCGCGCTATCGATTTCTGGGATCTGCTGCTGGCTGTCGCCTGTCTCGCGGTCTTCCTCTATGCGGCGGCCTTCGTGCCCAACTTCCTGTCGGGTTTCAATCTTTCGCAGCTCGCGGCCAGCGCCTCGGAGAAGGCGCTGCTGATCCTGCCGATGACGCTGCTCATCATCACCCGCGAGATCGACCTGTCGATCGCCTCGGTGCTGGCGCTGACCTCGGTGATCTTCGGCCTGCTCGTCCAGGCCGGCGTGCCGACGCTGGCGGCGATCCCGCTGACGCTCGTCTTCGGCGGCCTGCTCGGCGCCTTCAACGGCTTCCTGGTCTCGCGCCTCGGCTTGCAGTCGCTGGTGGTGACGCTCGGCACCATGGCGCTCTATCGCGGCATCGGTTACATCCTGCTCGGCACCGGTTCGGTCAACATACTGCCGCCCGCCGTCGTCGATTTCGGCATAAACAATCTGCCGGGAACGCAGATTCCGTGGACTATCGTGCCGTTCCTGCTGCTGGCGCCGGTGTTTGCCGTCGTCCTGCAGAAGACGCCGACGGGCAAGCGCCTCTACGCGCTGGGCGGCAGCCCTGAGGTGGCGCGTTACTCCGGCATAAATACGCGTCGCATGGTGCTGAACCTGTTCGTCGTCTCCGGCATCGTCGCGGCGATCGCCGGCATCGTCTACACGGCGCGCCTCTCCAACGCGCGGGCCAACAATGCGCTTGGCATGGAACTCGACGTCATCACCATCGTGCTGCTCGGCGGCGTCAGCGTGTTCGGCGGCAAGGGGCGGCTGACCGGCGTCATGCTGGCGCTGGTGCTGATCGCGGTGATCCGCAACGTGCTGGCGCTCAACCAGATCGGCGGCGACGCCCAAGGCATGATCATCGGCCTGCTCCTGATCGGCTCGCTGCTGGTCGGCAATTACTGGCGCTCCCTGGAGGAGCGGCTCTCCAGATCGCGCGCGCTGCGCGAAACCAAGGGGTGATCTCGGGACCCTTCCTTCAAGCCCGAATGTTGTGACGGAGGAGTACAATGAAAGCATTCAGATTAGCCTTGCTCGCATCCGCGGTCCTGCTCGCGCCGGCCTCGCTGGCCTTTGGGCAGGAGTGCGCCAAGGAACCCGTGACCGTCGGCTTCCTGCCCAAGCTCGACACCGATCCCTACTTCAAGGTCGCCCAGCAGGGCGCCGAGGAGGCCGCCAAGGAAATCGGCGGCAAGGCGATCCAGGTCGCGCCGTCGCAGGCCACCGCCGAAGCGCAGATCGACTTCATCAACAGCCTGGTTTCGCAGAAGGTCGGCGTGATCGCGATTTCGGCCAACGACGCCAATGCCGTGGCGCCGGCGCTGAAGCGCGCCGCGCAGCAGGGCGTCAGGGTCGTCTCCTACGATTCCGACGTTGCCGGCGATGCCCGCTCCATCTTCATCAACCAGGCCAAGGGCGACAGCCTTGCCGAGATGATGCTCGAAAGCGCCTACAACCTGACCGGCGGCGAGGGCGAGTTCGCCATCCTGTCGTCGACGCCGACGGCCACCAACCAGAATGCCTGGATCGACTTCATGAAGAAGAAGATGGCGGCCGAGCCGAAATTCGCCAAGATGAAGCTGGTCCAGGTCGCCTATGGCGAGGAGAGCGAGCAGATCAACCAGCAGCAGGCGCTGGCGCTGGTGCAGGCTTTCCCCGACCTCAAGGCGATCATCGTTCCGGCCGGCATCGGCCTGCCGGCCGCGGCGCGCGCGCTGGAGGAAGCCGGCCTTATCGGCAAGGTCAAGCTGACCGGGCTGGCGCCGGCGACGCTGATCTCGAAATACATCAAGGATGGCGCCGCGCAGGACATCTGGTGGAACGTGTCCGACCTCGGCTACCTGACCTACCAGGCCGCACAGGCGCTGGCGCAGTGCAAGATCACCGGCAAGGAAGGCGACAAGTTCACCGCCGGCCGCCTCGGCGAATACACGATCGGCGCCAGCGGCGAACTGATCCTCGGGCCGGCCAAGATCGTCACCCCCGACAATCTGGCCGAGTTCAAGTTCTGACGCTGCTTGAGACAATGGCGGCGCCGGCTCAACCGGCGCCGCTTCCAGTTCTTTAGTCTTTCAGACGAACGGCGCGGGTGCGACGATGAAAATCCTGCTTGCGGGCGAGACCTTCGCGGCGACGACCTCGGTCGCGACCGGAGGCGATGTGCTGACCAGTGCGACGTCAATCAATGGCGCGGCGGCGTTCAACGCCGCGCTCGCCGCTGAGGGTATAGCGGTGACGCAGATTGGCGGCGACCGCTGCGCGGCCGAGTTTCCGTTCGATCTCGATGCGCTTGCCCCGTACCGCGCGGTGGTGATTTCCGATGTCGGGGCGCTGACCCTACTGGTGACACCGGATGCGCGCGCCGGCCGCCCCGGCATCAACCGCCTCGACGTCCTCAAGGCCTATGTCGAAGCTGGCGGCGGCCTGATGCTGGCGGGCGGCTATATGGGTTTCCAGGGCATGTTCGGCACGGCGCGGTTCTACGATACGCCTGTCGAGGACGTGCTGCCGGTGCGCTGCCTGCCCTACAGCGACGGCATGGAGGTGCCGCAGGGCCTCCATGCATCGATCCTGCAACCGGCCCACCCGATCCTTGCCGGCGTGGACGGGCCGTTGCCGCCGATCCTCGGCATGAACAAGGTGGATTTCAGGAGCGACGGTTCCTCCCGGCTGCTGGCCACCTGCCGTCATCGCGGCGCGGACTGGCCGCTGCTTGCCGTGCGCAACCATGGGCGCGGCCGGACAGTGGCCTGGACGACCGATATCGGTCCGCACTGGCTGTCGCAGGATTTTCTCAGCTGGCCGCTCTACGGCAGGCTGATGGCCAACATCATGCGCTGGCTGGCCGACGGCGACTAGGAGCCTTCGGCAGGGAACACCAGTTTGACCAGCGCCGTGGCCGGCGCTCCCTCCGGCCCTCGCTGACCGCAACGGCGCTGGTCAAAACCACCTCGACATCAATCGCAGAAGGACCCGCCATGAAATTTCCTGTCGACGCCCGCCGAAAGATCGGCTGACCATGGACAAGTGGGACGATCTCCTGGCGCGCATTGTCCAAACCGAGGCCGCCGGCGCCCGCGTCATGATCGCGATTGCCGGCCCGCCGGCCGCCGGCAAGTCATTCATCTCGGAGCGTTTGCAGGCAGCGCTTGCACCGGAAGGGGCTGAGATCCTGCCGATGGACGGTTTTCACTACGACAATGCGGTGCTCGACCAGCTCGGGCTGCGCCCGCGCAAGGGAGCGCCCGAGACGTTCGATTTCGACGGTTTCGAGCTTGCCTTGCGCCGGGTCCGCGACAGCGAGACCACCATAGCCGTGCCGACATTCGACCGGAATCTCGACCTGTCGCGCGCGAGCGCCAGGCTGATCGCGGCATCGACCCGCTATGTCATCGTGGAGGGGAACTACCTTCTGCTCGATCGTGCGCCATGGTCGGGCCTGGCGCGGCTGTTCGACCTGACGCTGTTCCTTGATGCGCCACGGTCGGAGCTCGAAGACCGGCTGATGAAACGGTGGACCGATCTCGATTATTCGACAGGGGATGCCGAGGCCAAGGTGCGCGGCAACGACATGCTGAATGTCGATCTGGTGCTGGAGCGCAGCCTGGCGCCCGACATCCGCTGGCGCTCAGCCGGTTGATCGTCGGGCAAGCTATCGATCGCTGCTCAGCGCGGCCCGCAGCGCCTGGACCTGGCGATTGAGCGCGTCGAGCTCGGCGAGCGTCATGCCAGAGCGCTCGACCAGGGTCTCGTTCAAGCAGTTGCACTGGACCAGCAGCGCGCGGCCGGCTGATGTCAGGTCGACCTGGACCTGGCGCTCGTCGGCCTGGCTGCGCTGGCGGGTGACGAGACCGGCCTGCTCCATGCGCTTGACCAGCGGCGTGATGGTGCTCGATTCCAAAGCGAGCCGATGCGCGACCGCGCCGACCGACATGCCGTCAGCCTCTCCCAAAGCATTGAGCACCAGATATTGCGGATAGGTGATGCCCATCTCGTCGAGCATGGGCTTGTAGGTGCGATTGATCGCCATCGAGGTGGCGTAGAGGGTGAAACAGAGCTGATTGTCCAGCGGGAGAGGCACGGCGCATTTCCTTCTTGCCTGTTAGCCGGCATTCCATACCGCAAAAAATGATATCGCGATACATATTTTTATGGACAAGCGATCCGGCTTGCGCTAGCCATATTATTATCGCGATATCATTTATCGTGAAACTAAATATCAAAGGAGATTGAGATGACCTCGCAGACCAAGTCAGGTTCGGGCAGCGGCACGATCACCACCAAGGACGGAACGCAGATCTACTACAAGGACTGGGGGACCGGTCAGCCCATCGTCTTCCATCACGGCTGGCCGTTGAGCAGCGACGACTGGGATGCCCAGATGCTGTTTTTCCTCTCTAAGGGCTATCGCGTCATCGCGCATGACAGGCGCGGCCATGGCCGCTCGACCCAGACCGACATCGGCAATGAGATGGACACCTATGCCGCCGACGTGGCGGCGCTTGTCGCGCATCTCGACCTGAAGGACGCCATCCATGTAGGCCATTCGACCGGTGGCGGCGAGGTGGCGCGTTATGTCGCGCAATACGGGTCGGGCGGCCGCGTCGCCAAGGCGGTGCTGATCGGCGCCGTGCCGCCGATCATGCTAAAGACCCCGGCCAATCCGGGCGGCCTGCCGATCGAGGTGTTCGACGGCTTTCGCTCAACCCAGGCGGCCAACCGCGCGCAGTTCTTCCGCGATGTTCCGGCCGGCCCGTTCTACGGCTTCAACCGTCCGGGCGCCGAGGTGTCGCAAGGGGTCATCGACAATTGGTGGCGGCAGGGCATGATGGGCGGCACCAAGGCGCATTACGACTGCATCAAGGCCTTTTCGGAAACCGATTTCACCGAGGATCTGAAGAAGATCGAGGTGCCGGTGCTGGTCATGCATGGCGATGACGACCAGATCGTGCCGATCGCGGACTCCGCATTGCTGACCATCAAGCTGCTCAGGAAGGGCGAGCTCAAGGTCTACAAGGGCTTCCCGCATGGCATGGCGACGACCCATGCAGACGTCATCAACGCCGATCTGCTGGCCTTCTTCAGGGCGTAAGTTCTCCGGTTAAAACAGAAAAGGCACCCGCTATGCCGCGGGTGCCTTTTTTCGTTGGCAGATTGGGTATGACGAGGCGGATCAGGCCTTCCTGGCCTCCTTCATGTTGGGCAGGAACACCGTCAGCAGGCCCAGGAAGGGCAGGTACGAGCAGATCTGGAAGACGAAGTCGATGCCCTTCATGTCGGCGACGACGCCAAGCACGGCGGCCGCTATGCCGCCCATGCCGAAGGCGAAGCCGAAGAAGATGCCGGCGATCATGCCGACGCGGCCCGGCACCAGCTCCTGCGCGAAGACGACGATGTTGGAGAAGGCCGAGGACAGGATCAGCCCGATCAGCACCGTCAGCACCATCGTCCATTCCAGGTTGGCGTAAGGGAGCGCCAGCGTGAAGGGCAGCACGCCGACGATCGAGAACCAGATCATCGCCTTCTGTCCGTAACGGTCGCCGAACGGCCCGCCGAGCAGGATGCCCAGCGCCGAGGCGCCGAGGAACAGGAACAGCATCACTTGGCTCATCTGCACCGAAACGCCGAACTTATGGATGGAGTAGAAGGTGTAGTAGCTGGCGAGGCTGGAGATGTAGGCATTCTTGCTCAGCACCAGCAGCGTCAGCACCACCAGCGCGCTCATGACCTTGCGGCGCGAGAAGGGCGAGACGGTGCTGACGGCCTTGCGAGCACCTTGCGCGGCGCGCAGCCGGCTGTACCAGCCGCCGACCCGCCACAGGATGAAGATGCCGATCAGCGAGCCGAAGGCGAACCAGGCGATGCTGGTCTGGCCGAAGGGCACGACGATGAAGGCGGCCAGCAACGGCCCCAGCGACTGGCCGAAATTGCCGCCGACCTGGAACAGCGATTGCGCAAGGCCGAACCGGCCGCCCGAGGCGAAGCGGGCGATGCGCGAGGATTCGGGATGGAAGATCGCCGAGCCGATGCCGATCAGCGAGGCGCCGATCAACAGCAGGTAATAGTGGCCGGCATAGGCCAGCACGACCAGCCCGATCAGCGACGAGGCCATGCCCCAGGGCAGGGAATAAGGCATCGGCCGCTTGTCGGTGACCATGCCGATCACCGGCTGCAGCAGCGATGCCGTTACCTGGAAGGTGAAGGTCAGCAGGCCGATCTGCCAGAAATCGAGGCCGTAATTGTCTTTGAGCAACGGATAAATGGCCGATAGCAGCGACTGCATGATGTCGTTGATGCAGTGGCACAGGCTTACCGCCAGAATGACGGTGAAGGCCGTCGCCTGGGCTGAGATGGGACTGGCGCTCGCGGGCGCCGCGACGCTGCTTGCTGTCGTATCGGTCAAGATAGGCTCCGTGGTCTTTTTGGCGGGCACGCCCGCAGGGCAGTCCGGCGGGCGCTCCTGCGGCCGCCTTCGGGACGATTGCCTTATAAGCTGCTTGCAGGGCGACTTCTTTCGTGGTTTGGTCCAATAGTTTCGCAAGTGGGCCATAGCCGATGCCGCATGGCAGGGAAATCTTTCGCGCCGGCAATGGCAATCTCGGTCAATTGCACGAGAGCCGCTGGCAATGGCTGGAGGAAGTGGCCGGCCCCGCGGTGGCCTTGCCTACCGAGTATCCGGACGGTTATCTCGTACCGCGGCACCGCCACAGCCGCAGCCAGCTGTTGCATGCATTGGTCGGCGTCGTGCTGGTGACGACCCGGCACGGACGCTGGATGGTGCCGCCCGACCACGCCATGTGGATTCCGGCCGGCACCGAGCATTCCGTCGAGATGCTGGGCGATGTCTCGATGCGTTCGGTCTATGTCATGCCGGGCGCGATCCCGGGGCTGCCAGACAGCCTGCGCGTCGTCGGCGTTACCGAGCTGATGCACAGCCTGATCGTGGAATCGGAGAAACTGCCGCAAGGCGGCGAGCTGGAAGGGCGCGGCGGGTTGATCATGAACCTGCTGCTGCATGAAATCCCGACCTTGCCGGAACGGCCGCTCGGCCTGCCGTTCCCGTCCGATCCCAAGCTGGCGGCGCTCTGCCGGCGCTTCGTCGCGGCACCTTCGCCACATGCCACGATCGATGAATGGGCCGATGCCGCCGGCATGAGCCG
>NZ_JAFKIC010000249.1 GCF_017306585.1 Mesorhizobium sp.
TATTTCCGCGACCAGGGCCAGGACGTGCTGTTCTTCGTCGACAACATCTTCCGCTTCACGCAGGCGGGTTCGGAAGTGTCGGCTCTGCTCGGCCGTATCCCCTCGGCCGTGGGCTACCAGCCGACGCTCGCCACCGACATGGGCGCGCTGCAGGAACGCATCACCACCACCACCAAGGGCTCGATCACCTCGGTGCAGGCGATCTACGTGCCCGCCGACGACTTGACCGACCCGGCGCCGGCGACCTCGTTCGCTCACCTGGACGCGACGACGACGCTCAACCGCTCGATCGCCGAAAAGGGCATCTATCCGGCGGTCGATCCGCTCGACTCGACCTCGCGCATGCTCGACCCGATGGTTGTCGGTGAAGAGCACTACCAGGTCGCCCGCCAGGTGCAGTCGATCCTCCAGCGCTACAAGTCGCTGCAGGACATCATCGCCATCTTGGGCATGGACGAACTGTCGGAAGAGGACAAGCAGACCGTGGCGCGCGCCCGCAAGATCGAGCGCTTCCTGTCACAGCCCTTCTTCGTCGCCGAAGTGTTCACGGGTTCGCCGGGCAAGCTGGTCGACCTCGCCGACACCATCAAGGGCTTCAAGGGCCTCTGCAACGGCGACTATGACCACCTGCCGGAAGCCGCCTTCTACATGGTCGGCGGCATCGAGGAAGCGGTCGAGAAGGCACAGCGTCTCGCGGCCGAAGCGGCGTAAAGAAGCGAATAGCGAATAGGGAGTAGCGAATAGGGATCAGTGGGCCGGCCGAGTTTTTCTTCACTACTCGCTACTCGCTATTCCCTACTCGCTAGATTGACATGGCTGAAGCTTTCAAGTTCGAACTGGTTTCTCCGGAGCGCCTGCTGGTTTCCGAGCAGGTCGAATCCGTCGTCATTCCGGGCGCCGAAGGCGAGATGACCGTGATGGCGAACCACGCGCCGGTGATGACCACGATCAAGCCGGGCGTCGTCACCGTGAAGCCCGCCTCGGGTGTTGAAGAGCGTTATGTGGTGTTCGGCGGCTTCGCCGACATCGTCCCGGCCGGCTGCACGCTGCTGGCCGAATCGGCCGTCGCGGTGAAGGATGTCGACCGCGCCGATCTCGCGCGCCGTATCCAGGACGCCAAGGAAGACGCCGCCGACGCCAAGGACGACCAGTCCCGCAGCAAGGCGGAGCAGTTTCTGGCGCAGCTCACCACGCTGGAAAGCGCGCTGCTGCCGGCCTGAAGTCTGGTTCATGTACCGACATGAAAAGCGGGCGTCGTCCCGCTTTTTTTGTTTGAGTTCGCAAGCATTCCGCTCAGAGCGATTCCAGGAAAATGCGCAGCGGTCTTGCGCGGATACTGCGTAGAAACACAGAGTTGCAAAGATTTCGCGTTTCCTCAGACGCTGACGCGGTCTGAGCCGGGAATGGGTTACCAGAACCTGTTCTCAAATCCGCCTGACGCATCGTTCGGCCAGTGGGCACTCGTCGCACCTGACATCCCATTTCTGGCACCAGCTTTGGCCCAGCTTCTTCACCAGGCGATGAAGTTCGATGAGTTGCTCCGCGCTCCAGTCCGGGATCGCGCCCATTACAGCGCGATAGGCTTTGTCACTGTCGGCTGCATGCGAGACCAGACCGTATCGCTGCAGCACTCTCAGGACATGTGAATCGATGACAAAGGATGGCCTGTTCAGAGTGCTGAAATTCAATGTCGACGCAGCCACTTTAACGGCGACGCCATCAAGGCCCTGAAGCCATTTGTGGGCGTCGGATACCGTCATGTCGCCAAGGAAAGTCAGGTCGAAATCCGGATGTTCCTTCGCCACGCCGCGCAAGGTCAGTAATAGATTTGCCGCCTTGTCTTCGGCAAATGTGACCTGGGCGATAGCCCGTTCGATGTCGCTGACAGGAGCTTCCATCATCTGACGCCATTGCGGATAGAGCCCGACCAGTTTCCAGAAGGTCGGCCACGACACCTCGTCCTTGGTGCGACTGCTGATCAGCGACTTCACCAGTTGCGATATCGGATCGAGCCTGGGAAAGGGCGGCAGAGGCGGGAATCTCTGCCTCAACCGCTCAACAATGTAGAGGAGATCGGCATCCATGCCGATCCGCATCGTCAGTTGCATAACTCCAAAATGGAACAAATAGAGAACAATTGCAACGCCCAAATGCTCCGCCGGAGACATTGGCTCAAGGCGTCGATGTCAATCCTTCAACGCTTGGGATCTTCGTCGGCGCTTCGCCGCTCGCCGTCTATGCCGAGCGCTGCAAATGCCAGGGTCGTGCCATCCCGCCGCAGATGCACCAAATGCACGGCCACGAGTTGGATCAACGTCTGGCGTTCGGCGTGGTCCCCAGCGAAGCCGGCAAGGTCGAACACCGCGGTCACGGTTTCGTTCGCCGGCAATTGCTGGCTGAGAAGCGCCGTTAATTGAGTGTCGAGCGGATCGGTGAAATGGCCCTCGGGCAAGGTTTTCCCGCGCGCGGCGCAAGCGGCGATCCATGCGGCCACAACGAGCGTCAGATGCACCATTTCAGTCCCGGCTTCGAGGCACTCGATGGCCGAGGCTATGATGCGTTGCGGCAGTTTCTGGCTGCCGTCATTGGCGATCTGCGCGGTGCGATGGGCAAGTGCCGTGTTGGAAAAGCGCTCGGCCAGTTCTGCCGTGTAGGCCGCTGTGTCGAGCCCGGCATCCTCCGGCAAGGTGGGGATGGCTTCGGCCCACAACGCGTCGACGAATTGCCGGATCGCTGGATCGGCAAAGGCGCGGTCGACCGTGGCGTGGCCGCAGAGCAGGCCGAGATAGGCGATCGCCGAATGGGCGCCGTTGAGGAGCCTGAGCTTCATGTCCTCGAACGGGCCGACATCGCCGACCATGGTGACGCCGAATTGCTCCCAGGCCGGGCGGCCGCCGGGAAAATTGTCCTCGATGACCCACTGGCGGAACGGTTCGGTCATGACGGGCCAGGCATCCTCGACGCCGAGCTCGGCGGCGATCCGCGTCCGGTCGGCATCGGTGGTCGCCGGCACGATTCGGTCGACCATGCTGGACGGAAACGCGACCTCGTCGGTGACATGACGGGTAAGACCGGCCTCGGCCGCCTGGGCAAGGCCGGCGTCGCGCAAGCCGGCGAATTCGATCATCAGCCGATGCAAGGTGGCGCCGTTGGCCGGCAGGTTGTCGCAGCAGAGCACGGTGAAGGGTTGAGTGCCTGCAGCGCGGCGCCGGGCAAGCGCTTCGGCGATAAAACCATGCGCCGTCCTTGGCGCGCCTGGGTTTGCCAGATCATGGACGATGTCGGGGTGAGCCGCGTCGAGCCTGCCGCCCGCCGCCCTGAGATAAGCCTTCTCGGTAATCGTCAGCGTGACGATGCGGGTGCCTGGATCGGCCAGCGCCGCAAGCACCGCCTCAGGGTTTTCCGGAGCCACCAGCATCGAGCCGATCGAGCCGATGACGCGGAGTTCTTCCTCGCCGCTGCTCCTGATGGCCAGCGTGTAGAGCCCATCCTGCGGCGCCAGCGCGTCGCGCGTGTCGGGACTGCGCAGCGAGACGCCAATGATCCCCCAACCCGTCTCGCCCGCCGCCAGGCATTCATCGACATAGGCGGCCTGATGGGCGCGGTGGAAGGCGCCGACACCGAGATGCACGATGCCCGATGTAACCTTGCCCCTGTCATAAGCGGGTATCCTGGCCGCCGTGGGCAGCGAGCTCAGCGTGGCGTCGGACAGATGGCTTCTGGTCATCACGGTACCGGGCTTCGAGGCTTCGGGGCGGGTGACAGGCGGGGTAACACCTGTTTGCGCCTGCCGCAAGGATGCCGCTTTGCCTGATGACGTTGACATCGCCGTCGGCCAACCGTACCGATAATCCAGCCTGGAAGGAGCCGCTTTTCCCATGGTCGCGCTGACCGATCCGGACCTGCTGTTTCCGCCAGACGCGACCTCGCGCTCGGTTGCCCGCGACCTCTATGCCGGCATCAAGGACCTGCCGATCGTCAGCCCGCATGGCCACACCGATCCGCGCTGGTATGCGCTGAACGAGCCGTTCTCCGATCCGGCGCAGCTGCTTGTGGTGCCCGACCACTACATTTTCCGCATGTTGTTCAGCCAGGGCGTTCGGCTGGAGGATCTCGGCGTGGCGAGCCGCGACGGCGCGCCGGTCGAGACCGACGGCAGGACGATCTGGCGGCGGTTTGCCGAGCACTACCATCTGTTTCGCGGCACGCCGACCCGGTTGTGGCTCGACCATGTGCTGGCGCATCTGTTCGGCATCGAGGAACCGTTGAGCGCGGCAACCGCCGACCGCCACTACGACATGATCGCGACGCTGCTGCAGTGGGAGAATTTTCGCCCGCGCGCGCTGTTCGAGCGCTTCAACATCGAGGTCATCGCGACGACCGAAGGCGCGCTCGACGATCTCAAATGGCATAAGATGATCAGGGATAGCGGCTGGGAGGGCCGCGTCGTCACCGCGTACCGGCCGGACGCTGTTGTCGATCCCGATTTCGAAGGGTTTTCGGCCAATCTCGACCGGCTGGGCGAGATCACCGGCTGCGATACGGGGACATGGAGCGGCTATCTCGAGGCGCATCGCCAGCGGCGTGCTTTCTTCAAGAGTTTCGGCGCGACCTCTTCCGATCACGGCCATCCGACGGCCGAGACATCAAATCTTTCCGACGCGGCGGCACAGGAACTTTTCAATCGCATCCGCCGCGGTTCTGACGACGAGCGCGAGCGAAAGCTGTTTCGCGCCCAGATGCTGACCGAAATGGCCAAGATGAGCCGGGACGACGGATTGGTGCTGCAGATCCATCCGGGCTCCTGGCGCAATCACTCGCCGTCGATTTTCCAGACATTCGGGCGCGACAAAGGTTTCGATATCCCGACCCGGACCGACTATGTCACGGCGCTGAAGCCGTTGCTCGACTGTGTTGGGCTGGAACGCGACCTGACCGTCATCGTCTTCACGCTCGACGAGAGCAGCTATGCACGGGAACTCGCGCCGCTGGCAGGCGTCTATCCGGCGCTGCGGCTCGGACCGGCCTGGTGGTTCCACGACAGCCCGGAGGGCATGCGCCGCTTCCGCGAGATGACCACCGAAACGGCCGGCTTCTACAACACCGTCGGCTTCAACGACGACACGCGTGCTTTTCCTTCCATCCCGGCCCGGCATGACGTGGCCCGCCGGGTCGATTGCGCCTTCCTGGCGCGTCTCGTGGCCGAACACAGGCTGCGCGTGGACGAGGCGCATGAACTGGCCGGCGAGTTGGCCTATACGCTGGCCAAGAAAGCCTATCGGCTTTGAGCCGTTCGGGCCGGTGGCCGCCATCGCGATGAGGAGACGACGATGCCCGAGGCAAGGATTTTCTCGCAGGCCGGCGACACCGCGTGGACGACGACCGCGGACGGCAACCGTCGCCGCGTTCTGCTTCACACGAATGAATTGATGCTGGTCGAATTCGGCTTCGACAAGGGCGGCGTCGGCGTCTTGCATTCCCACCCGCATGTCCAGGCAAGCTATGTCGCGGAAGGACGCTTCGAGGTGACGATCGACGGGCGGACGGAAATCATCGGGACCGGCGGCAGCTTCATCGTGCCGTCGGGCCTTGTGCATGGGGTGAAGGCGCTGGAAGCCGGCCGGCTGGTCGACAGTTTCGCGCCGTACCGGGCCGATTTCCTGCCCTGACAAGATGCTGCTTGCCAGAGAGGCGTCGGCGGCCAGCCATCCTGTGAGGCTGCCGCGCCACCAATCAAATCCTGACCCATCAGGCTTCGTCGGCGCCGGCCTGTCTCAGGTGATGTATTTGAGCAGGCCGTAGAGCCGCTCGAACGTCTTGCCATAGGGTGGGCGCAGCATGGCGCCGGCGCTCAGCCGCGACTGGTGGAAAACCGGCTTCTCCTTGCTGAAGGTGCGGAAACCCCATTCGCCGTGATAGGCGCCCATGCCGCTGGCGCCGACGCCGCCGAAGGGCTGGTTCTCCTGGACCAGGTGTAGCATGCAGTCGTTGACGGTGACGCCGCCGGCAATGGTTTCGTGCAGGATGCGCCGGCGGTTGTCGCTGTCGCTGCCGAACCAGTAGAGCGCCAGCGGCCTGTCGGCACGATTCACATGGTCGATCGCATCGTCGACGCTGGCGTATTCGAGGATCGGCAGCACCGGTCCGAAAATCTCCTCGCGCATCAGCCGCAGATCCGGGCCGGCGTTCCTGACCAGGGTCGGCAGAAGCTTGCGGCCCGTGGCGCCGAGGTCTTCGCCAGCCGGGTTGATCTCGGTGATCTCGGCGCCGGCATCGCGAGCCTCGGCGATCATGTCGCGCAGGCGCCGGTAGTGGCGGTCGCTGATGATGGCGGTGTAGTCGGGATTGTCGCGCAGGCTGGGATAGAGCCGCGCCACGGCGGCCGCGAGTTTCGCGACGACCGCGCCCGCCTGTCCCCTGGGCACCAGCAGATAGTCAGGCGCTATGCAGGTCTGCCCGGCATTGAGCAGTTTGCCGTAGGCGATGCTGGCAGTTGCCGCGTCGAGGTCGCAGGAGGCATCGAAGATCGCCGGCGACTTGCCGCCGAGTTCGAGCGTGACCGGGGTCAGGTTGGCGGCCGCGGCGATCGCCACCTGGCGGCCGACCGCGGTCGAGCCGGTGAACAGCAGATGATCGAACGGCATCGACACGAAGGCCTTGCCCATCTCGGCATCACCGGTGATGACGCTGAGCTCGTCCGGTGCGAAATGTTCGGCCGCCAGCCTGGCCAGCAGGTCCGAGAAGGCCGGTGTCAGTTCGGAAGGCTTGACAAGCACACGGTTGCCGGCGGCGAGCGCCGCCGTGACCGGTGCGACCGCCAGCTGGAAAGGGTAATTCCAGGGCGAAACGATGCCGACGACGCCGAGCGGCTGCGGCAAGAGGCGGTTTCGGCCGGGCAGGAAGGGCAATGTGGTGGCGACACGCCGCTCCCGCATCCAGCCTGCCAGATGGGACATGGTGTGGCGGATGCCGGCGCGCACGACGAACAGCTCGGCCAGGCGCGTCTCATGTGAAGACCGGCCGCCGAAATCGGCATCGATGGCGGCGCAGATGTCGGCTTCATGCTTTTCGGTCAGCGCCAGCAGGCGCTTCAGCCGGTCCTTGCGCACGCCGACATCCGGAAAGGGCTGCTTGTCGAAGGCGGTCCGCTGCAACCGGAACCGCTCGCCCAGAACGTCCTGTCTTGTCTGCAGCATCTCGCCCTCCCTGGCTTGCCGACCAGCTTACATCGCGGCGCAAGGGAATCCAGCCGGTCCGCGATTGCCGCAGGGGCAGGTGGCAGCCCGATCAAGGCCTGTCGAAAGGCTAGCGAGGCTTGCTTGACAGGGGACCGCCGCTCACATAGTAAGTTGTAGGCCTAACCCTACAAGTGACCGATGAGCACTTTGCAAAACCCTTCTCCGGCGCCATCGCCGCATTTTCCGGATCTGCCGCGCGCGGATACGCCGAAGCGTCAGCTGGCCCATCCCGGCCGCTGGATCAGTGCCGTCATCGGGCTTGCCCTTCTGGCCCTGCTGGTGCGCGCCTTCGCCATGGGTCAAATCCGCTGGGATGTGGTGGGACAGTTCCTGACCGCCCGCGTGATCATCGTTGGGTTCGGCTGGACGCTGCTGATCTCGGCCTGCGCGCTCGCACTGGGCGTCGTGCTCGGCTTTGCATTCGGCATCATGCGCACAGCCGCCAATCCGACGCTCCGACTTGCCGCCTGGCTCTATGTCTGGATCTTTCGTGGCACGCCGGTGCTCTTGCAGCTGCTGATCTGGTTCAACATCGGCCTGGTGTTCCCGCGCCTCTATATTCCGGGCCTGATCGACGAGCGGATGGTCGATGTGATCACGCCTTTCGTCGCCGCCGTGCTGGGGCTCGGCGTCAATGAAGGATCCTATCTGACCGAAGTCGTGCGCGGCGGCATCGGATCCGTCGACCGGGGCCAGGTCGAGGCCGCGCATACGCTGGGCATGACCCCCGGCCAGACGATGCGGCGGATCGTGCTGCCGCAAACCTTGCGGCTGATCCTGCCGGCTCTCGGCAACAGCGCGGTCGGCATGCTCAAATTCTCGTCGCTCGCGGCGACCATCGCCATGGGCGAGATGCTGAACGCGGCCCAGCGCATCTATTTCATCAACGGTGCGGTGATCGAACTGCTGTTCGTCTGCGCCATCTGGTACCTGGCCGGAACCACGATGCTGTCGATCGGCCAGTTCTACCTCGAACGGCATTTCGGGCGGGGCGCCGCCGGCAGCGAGCCGCGCAAGCCATGGTTCAGGATGCGGCCGCGCCGGGCGGCTGTCTAGGGGGAAGCATGAGCCTCGCGGTCAAGGCGGTCGGTGTCCGCAAGAGTTTCGGTTCTCATGAGGTGCTGAAGGGGCTGGACCTCGAAGTGGCCTATGGAGAGGTGCTCTGCATCCTTGGCCCTTCGGGCAGCGGCAAGAGTACGTTCCTGCGCTGCATCAATCATCTCGAAGTGCCGAATTCCGGCTATGTCTGGGTCGATGGCTCGATCATGGGCTACGAGCCGCGCGGCGGCGTGCTGCAGGAACTGCCGGTGGCGCGCCTGCGCGCCCAGCAGCGGCGGCTGGGCATGGTGTTCCAGCATTTCAACCTGTTCGCCTACCGTACCGTGCTTGGCAATGTCATCGAAGGACCGATGGTGGTGCGCGGCCTGCGCCGCGCCGAGGCGGAAGCGCGCGCCATGCAGCTTCTCGATCAGGTCGGCATGGCCGGCCGGGCGTCGAGCTACCCGGCGCAGCTTTCGGGCGGACAGAAGCAGCGCGTCGCCATTGCGCGGGCGCTGGCGATGGAGCCCAGCGTCATGCTGTTCGACGAGCCGACCAGCGCGCTCGATCCCGAACTGGTCGGGGAGGTGCTCGAGGTCATGCGCGGTCTCGCCAAAGGCGGCACCACCATGATCGTCGTCACCCATGAAATCGGCTTTGCCCGCGAGGTCGCGGACCGCGTCCTGGTGATGATCGACGGCGAAATCCGCGAGACGGGAAAGCCCGAACAGGTCCTGAGCGAACCTCGCGACCCGCGCGTCAGGACATTCCTCAGCCGTGCGCTGTCCTGAAGATGGCGCGGCGACAATTCAAAATCAAAATGGGAGAAACCAAGACATGAAGACAACATTCTCGACACTGGGAGCGCTTGCCTGCGCGGCGTTGCTGGGGCTGGCGGCAAGCGGTTCCGCGAATGCCGCAGCGGATGCGGCCGCGGCCGCCAAGCTGCCGGACGCGGTGCGCAGGGCCGGCAAACTCAATGTCACCATCAGCCTGGCCTACCCGCCGATGGAATATAACGACGCCGGCTCGACCGACCTGAAGGGCTTCGATATCGATCTCGCCAAGGCGATCGCCGATCGGCTCGGCCTGCAGGCCGAGTTCCAGAATGTCGACTTCCCGCAGCTCATTCCGCAGGTCGTCACCGGCCGGTCCGATATCATCATGACGGCCTTCTCGGACAAGGTGGAGCGCCAGACGCAGCTCGATTTCATCGATTACTTCAAGACCGGAAACGTCTTCTATTCGGCGATCGATCTGCAGGGCTCGATCAAGACCGAGGCGGATCTGTGCGGCAAGACCATCGCGGTGGCGACCGGAACCAGTTGGGTCACCTGGGCCGAGGATCTGAGCAAGGCCACCTGTGCCGCCGACAAGCAGATGAACGTCATCCAGATCCCGACCCAGGCCGAGCACATCATGCAGATCAAGCAGGGACGCGCGCAGGCCTCGATCATCGGGCTCGAAGGGTTGCTCGACCTGATGAAGCAGGAGCCCGGCAAGTTCTACCAGATCGGTGACGTCGGCGAGATCAATCATTACGGCATCGCCACCGCCAAGCCGAACACCCAGTTGCGCGATGCCATCGTGGCGGCACTGGATTCGCTGAAGTCCGACGGTACCTATGCCGCGATCCTGGACCGCTATGGCCTGAAACAGGCCGGCGTCGAGGAATTCGTCGTCAACGGGACAAAGTAGACCAGCCATGCCGCGATCCGATCCGAACAATCCGTCCGCCGCCGATGCATCGGCCGAGGCAGAGCGCCCGGACATCGGCCTGTCGCGGCTGCGGCTCGACGCCTATTCCGGCGAGCAGCTTTACCGGCAGCTCTACCGGATGCTGCGGGCCGCGATCCTGAGCGGGGATCTTGCCGAGGGGGAAGCGATCCCCTCGGAAAACCAGTTGCGCGACCAGTTCGGCATAGCGCGCACCACGGTGCGCAATGCGATGTCGCTGCTGGTCTCGGAGGGGCTTGTCCAGCAGGTGCGCGGCCGGGGGACTATCGTTTCGCATCGGCCGATCAGCCACAGCATCTGGAATTTCGGCAGCTTCACCGAGCTGGCGCGCCGGCAAGGCCAACGTCCCGTAACCCGGGTGCTGGAGCATCAGGTCAAGGACGGCGAACTGCTTCTGGTGCGTGCGCGCGGACTCGCCAATGACGAGGAAGTCACCTGGCTCAACATGGATACGTCGTGGCTCAGCCTCGACATGTATCCCGGCATCGAGAACCACGATTTCGCGACGCAGTCGCTTTATGAGCTGCTGCGCCGCGACTACGGCCGCCACCCGATGCGCTCGGAGCTTCTGCTGACGGTGGTGCCGCCTTCGCAGAGGCTGAGGGAGGTTTTCGCCACCGCGCCTGAGGTGCCGGGCTACCTCTGTGCCAGCGGCGACGTGCTGGACGGCAATGACGAGCCGGTCGAGCGCACATCCATTGTCTACTCGCCCGCGGTGCAGATGAAATTCGCGACACGCTGGGGACGCAGCACCGCGCGTCTGGCGTCCGGGCGTGATGCAGGAGAACAAGCATGAGCCGCTTTCGCGAAACCTTCGCGACCCCCAAACCGATCCTGGCGATGCTGCATCTTGCGGGCGACGATCGTGCGGCAAAGCTCGCGCAGGCCGAGGAAGAGGCGCGCATCATGGCGGGCGAGGGTGTCGATGGGCTGGTGATCGAAAACTATTTCGGTGATGCCGAGGACGTCGAGCGGGCGCTGGAACGCATAAGCGGACTTGGCCTGGCAACCAGAATAGGCGTCAACGTGTTGCGTGACGACGCACAGGCCTTCGTCCTGGCCGCGCGCTACCCCGTGGATTTCATCCAGATCGATTCGGTCGCCGGCCATCTGCGCCCGGAGGCCGATGCGCCCTTCGCCGCTGAGCTGGCGGTGCGCCGCGCCGCTTCGAAGGCCCTGCTGCTCGGCGGGGTGCGCTTCAAATACAAGCCCGTCCTTTCCGGCCGGCCGGAAGCGGAAGACGTCGCGATCGGGGCCCGGCGCTGCGATGCGCTGGTGGTGACCTCGACCAAGACCGGCGAGCCGACGGACCTCGACAAGGTCGCGCGGTTCCGGGCGGCGACCGGGGGAACGGTGCCGCTGCTGATCGGCGCCGGCCTGACGGAAGCCAACGCCGCCGAGCAGATGGCGGTCGCCGACGGCGCCATCGTCGGCAGCTGGTTCAAGCGCGGCCATCGCGACACCGGCGCGGTCGAAGCCGATCATGTCGCGCGCCTGATGCGCGCGATCCGTTCGGTCCGGCTCGCGGCATGACCGGAACGGATCACATCGTCGCCCGCCCCATAACGGCGGTCGCGTTCGCACAGTACGGCACGGTGCATGAGCTTCTCGATGACAAGGACGAAAAGGTCGTCTGGACCGCCGGTAATGGCTGGCACGACGGATTTACGGCAAAGCCGCTGATCGACGGCTCGGGTCATCTCGGCATGACGCGCGGCACCGCCGCCCCCTGGCATTGCGGCGAGATGGAGCGCCATGACCGCACGCAGGAGGCCATCTTCTGCGCCGACGAGGCGATCGTCCTGGCCGTTGCGCCGGCCTCGGCCGCGCCAGCCCCGCGCCGCGAGCAGATCGAGGCCTTCGTCATCGCGCCCGGTCAGGCGGTGGTGATGAACCGGGGTGTCTGGCACGACGCCTGCCGGGGCCTGCACCGGCCGACGCCGTATTTCTGGATGGCTGTCTGCGGGCTCGGCGCCAGTCCATGGGTGCCGGTCGAGGGCGGCTCGCTGCTCATACGCGCCGGCTCGCAGGAAGGCGCCGGCGAAGGAAACGCCCCATGAGCGCCTTCTTCATCGGTGACCTGGCGCTCGATGAATATTACACGGCCGATCGCTGGCCGGGTCCGGCGGACAAGGGCATGGTCAACGAGTTGCCGCCCGAGATCGGCGGCTCCATCGCCAATGCGGCCGTCGTCCACGCAGCTCTTGGGGGAGAAACCGAGTTCA
Source organism: Mesorhizobium sp. (assembly GCF_017306585.1). Classification (GTDB taxonomy): domain Bacteria; phylum Pseudomonadota; class Alphaproteobacteria; order Rhizobiales; family Rhizobiaceae; genus Mesorhizobium. The sequence goes on from NZ_JAFKIC010000249.1 coordinate 12,239, forward strand.
TCTCGCTCCTCAACGCCAGCCAGCTGTCGCAGCGTCTGATCGCGGATCTGCGCGCCAACAAGGTCGGCGTTACTCACATGCTGACCGATCCGGCGATCGCCGAGTCCCGCAACCTGATCTTCCTGGTCGGCGGCGAGCATATCGTGCTGACGGTGGAAATGGGTCAGCAGCCGATGTGGCTGCGGTCGGACACGCTGGCGGCGCTTCGCGCACCGGGCTTCCTCTATCTGACGCTCTATCGCGCCCGGCGCCTGCACTGCCAGGTCGCCGAGGGCGCGCTTGCGCAGGCCGCCTTGCTGGCCGACCTGCGGGCGCATGGCCGCCGCGCCGTCTTCGATCTGGATGTCGGCGGCTGTACCGATGAGGACCTGCCCTATCTGGCCGGCGCCGATGTCGTCATCTTCAACCAGGTCGGCTTCCGCGCCGCCTTCGGGCATGACGACCTGGCGCGCATAGGCGGCTGGATGCGCGCAGCCGGTACCAAATGGGTGGTGCGCACGCTGGCGGCGGAGGGCGCCGAGGCGTGCAATGGCAGCGATATCGTTCGCGTGCCCGGCTACCCAGTGGATGTCGCCGACGTGACCGGCGCCGGCGATACGTTCGGTGGGACGCTGACCTGGTGCCTGTCGCAGGACTGGCCGTTCGCTGAAGCGCTCGACTTCGCTGTTGCCGCGGCGTCCCGTTCCGTGACGATCCACGGACCGCGCGGCGGCAAGGCAAGTGTCGAGGAGGTCAGGCGCTGGCGCGAGAGCGCGGCCGGCCGGACCTGAACGGGAACCATCCGTCAGTCTGCACTGCGCCGGGTTCTGGCGACCAGTGCCAGGATGGTTTCATAGAGTTCGTCCCGGGCCTGGCCGCCGCTGATGTCCCCCATTGCCGCGGCCTCCGAGACGGCATCAGCCGCGCCGAGCATCGCCCACAGGCCGGCGGCCTGTATGCCGGCTTCTCCCGAGAACGGCGCCAGCACGCGGCGGCATTTTTCGATGAAGTTCGTGCGGTAGTCGCGCTTGATGCCTTCGAGTTCGGGTGAGCCGGCCAGGGCGGCGATCACGCCCGGAATCTCGCGGCCCTGCAGCAGCACGCAGTCGACATAGGAGGACGCGATGACGGCCGCCTTGCTCGCCAAAGTCGGTTCGCTGTCCAGCAATGCGGCATCCATCAGCGCGGTCTGGCGCGCATCGAAATCCCGGTAGAGCACGGCCAGCAGGCCGGCGCGCGTGCCGAAATGGTCGTAGACAACCGGCTTGGCGACGTCGGCCAGTTCGGCCAGCCGGCCAAGCGAAAGCGCCTCGGTTCCCTCCTCCCGCACCAATCGCCAGGCGACGCGAACAAGCTGCTCATGCCGGTCCTGCCGCGACAGGCGGCGTCTTGGTTTCGCATCTGATGAAATCGGTCCTGCCACGCTTGACACTCTTATATACCAAAAGTAGGTTACCAAAAGTATATAAGCAAATCACCCGTTCGGCAAATGGCCGGAAAGGATTTTCGATGCACGCGCTCATTGTCGTCGCACACCCGAACCCGGACTCCCTCACGCATGCGCTGGGCAGGCGCGTTGCCGAAGGGATTTCCGGGTCGGATTCACCCCATACGGTCGAAGTCGCCGACCTCGCGGCCGAGCAGTTCGACCCGCGCTTCACTGTGGCGGATGTCGGCGCCCATCTGCGGCGGATGGCGCCACCGGAAGACGTCACGGCGGAGCAGGCGCGCATCGACAGGGCGGATGCGCTGGTGCTGGTCTATCCCGTCTACTGGTGGTCGGTGCCGGCCCTGCTCAAGGGCTGGATCGAACGCGTCTTCGCCAATGGCTGGGCCTATGACGATGCCGGCGGCAGACTGGTCAAGAAGCTGCAACGGCTGCCGGTCCATCTGGTCGCCAGCGCCGGGGCCGATCAGCGGACCTATGCGCGTCATGGCTATTTCGGCGCCATGAAGACACAGATCGACCATGGCATCTTCGACTATTGCGGCGCGCGCGTCATCACCTCGGAATTGCTCATCCAGCCCGACGCCCGGGATATGAACGCACTGCTCGATGCGGCCCACGGCATAGGGCGCAAGGTGTTTGCAGGACTGGATCCGGAAGCCGCCGCCAAAGCCGCATAGTGCCTGGCGGCCCATCGCAGGCGTCAAATCGATTGCCGCGTTCCTGCAAAGGGGCGTTGTGATCGGATGACGGGCGGGTTACTCCAAGGCGTCATGTGGAGAGTCGCCTTGCCCGTTTTTCCCACCCTCTCCAATCCCTACGTCATCGCTTCCCGCCTGGGGCACGCCTGATGCCGGCGCAGGCGGTGGGCATTCGGGCGCAGGACCCCAAGCGGCGCGTCCTGAAGGATGTGTTCGGCTTCGACGATTTTCGCCCTGGCCAGGCCGATGTCATGGACGCGCTGCTCGGCGGACGCCACGTGCTGGCGGTCATGCCGACGGGCGCCGGCAAATCGCTGTGCTACCAGGTGCCGGCGCTGGTCATGGGCGGGCTTACAATCGTCGTTTCGCCGCTGGTCGCCCTGATGCAGGATCAGGTGGCTGCCCTGCGGCTTGCCGGCGTGGCGGCCGACACGATCAACTCCTCGCTCGACCGCGAGGCCAATGTCGCGGCATGGCGCCGCGTGGCATCGGGCCAGACGCGCCTGCTCTATCTGGCGCCGGAGCGGTTGATGACCGAGCGCATGCTGGAGGCGTTGTCGAGGCTCGATGTCAGCCTGATCGCCATCGACGAGGCGCATTGCATTTCACAATGGGGGCCGGCGTTCCGGCCCGAATATGAGGACCTGTCGCGGCTGCGCGGTATTTTTCCGAACGTGCCGATCATCGCGGTGACGGCGACGGCGGATGAGAGCACGCGCGGCGACATCGCCGCCCGGCTGTTCGCCGAGCGCGTCGAAACGCTGGTGCTGGGTTTCGACCGGCCCAACATCAAGCTGGCCATCACGCCCAAGCAGGACAGCAAGCGGCAACTCCTCTCCTTCATCGAACGCCATGCCGGCAAGAGCGGCATCATCTATTGCCTGTCGCGCAAGAAGACCGAGGAGATGGCCGCCTTCCTGGAGAAGAACGGCGTGCGCGCGCTGGCTTACCACGCCGGCATGAGCAAGGAAGCGCGGGAGGCGAACCAGAACGCTTTCATGACCTTGTCCGGCGTCGTCATGGTGGCGACCATCGCCTTCGGCATGGGCATCGACAAGCCCGATGTCGCCTATGTCTTCCACACCGACATGCCGGGCAGCCTGGAGGCCTATTACCAGGAGATCGGCCGCGCCGGCCGTGACGGACGCGAAGCCGAGGCGCATATGCTGTTCGGCCTCGGCGATATCCGGATGCGGCGGCTGTTCATCGACGACGAGGACGCCGCGCCCGAGCACAAGAGGCGGTCGCACCGGCGGCTCGACACGCTGATCGGCTATTGCGAGACGGCGCAATGCCGGCGCCAGGTGCTGCTCGGCTATTTCGGCGAGGAAGCGGAGCCTTGCGGCAATTGCGACAACTGCCTGGACCAGGCGCCACGCGCCGACGGCAGCGCCGAGGCGCGCACGATCCTCACGGCGGTGGCGCAGAGCGGCGAGCGCTTCGGCGCCGCCCATGTCATCGACATCCTGCTCGGCCACGAGACCGAAAAGGTATTGGCGCGGGGCCATCAGTCGTTGAGCAGTTTCGGCACCGGCGCCGCGCACAAGAAGCCGGTGTGGCTGTCGCTGATCCGGCAGCTGGTCGCCGGCGGATTCCTGATGCCCGATCCCGAAGGCCATGGCGGCCTTGCCATTTCCGAGGGCGGCTGGGCGCTCTGCCGAGGCGAAGTCGCGTTCCGTTACCGCGTCGAGACGCGCGATCCCCTGGCGCGCCAGCGCGATGGCCGGCGCCGTGTTGCGCGGCATGGGTTCCAGCAGGATCGAAGCGCCTTCCACTTTGAGTCCCCGCAGTTGTTCGGCGACCAGGAATCGATGTTCCTCGCTGCACACGATGATCGGTGCAGCGACCTCCTCAAGCTCGCGGGTGCGTGCAACGGTCTGCTGGAACAGCGTGGAGTCGCCGCTCAAGGCCAGGAATTGCTTGGGCAGGTTCTTGCGCGAAAGCGGCCACAGGCGCGTTCCGCTGCCGCCGCTGAGGATTACCGGGGAGAGCATCGAATTTTTCCAGGATCGGAGGCGCGATAATCTAGCATGCTCGTCGCGTTGGCGAGTCGGCTACCGGCGTCCGGATGTTCCTTTGGAGCGGGCAAATCAGGCTGCATGGGGCCGCCACTTATCGTGGATAATGGCCCGCGTAGTCTGCATGGTGAAACGAGGTTCATGTTGTTCCAGCAAGCTCTCGCGCAGCCATCCATGATCGAACCCTTCACGTCGCGTGCGCGCGTGTGACCTGCTGCATCGTGGCCATTTCGCGGGGTCCGTATTCGGCCACATCTCCCAAATTGCACCGGCCGGTACGGGAACTGCTTGGGCCATGCCGACCGGCTTCCGCTCGAAACCTACAACCATGAACACGGAAAACTTCATCAGCTACGCCCAAA
>NZ_JAFKIC010000250.1 GCF_017306585.1 Mesorhizobium sp.
GCCATGGGTGACCTGGCGCTGGCCGGAGCCCGTTTCATCGGCTGTTTCCGCTCCTATCGCGGTGGCCACCGGCTGAACGCGGCCGCGTTGCGGCGCTTGCTGTCGGACCGGACAGCCTTCGAGATCGTCGAGACGACGCGCCGCGAGCGTGGCCGCGCCGCAGAGATGAGCGCGGTCAGCGCGCCGCTCTACGCGCCCTGGATGATCTGATTCTCTTCATCTTTTCCGGATATCATGACGGGTGCGGTGTTGCATGAATGCACCATCGGCCAGCGAAATCGTGTGGATATCCGGGCGGCCGCTCACCGCCACAAAAATGCGCGATTGGCCGGAGATAGCGTTGCCCGGCAAGGCGGTTATGGTTTATGGCTGCTGCCGTCGATTAGTGCATGTCGCTCAAAAGTGGGGACCAGTTTTGGGACAACAGCATGCAAGAGGCATTAAAATAACGCCGAAAGGGCGCAATCCAATCATGTTGTTCAAGCGAGTCGGTCAATCGAAAGCGCCGCAGCGGTCTGCCCTTCTGGCGCTTTCGCTGGTTGTTCCATCGCTCTTTCTGTCGGCCTGCATGTCGTCGCCGGAGAAAGACATCAATCTGTCGACCTATGTCGACCAGACCGAGCCGGCCGACGTCCTCTACAATCAGGGCCTCGCCAACATGAATGCGGGGCGCCTGGACGAGGCGAGCAAGAAGTTCGACGCGGTCGACCGTCAGCACCCTTATTCGGAATGGGCCCGCAAATCGATGGTGATGGGCGCGTTCGCCGACTACCGGAAGGGCAGTTACGACGATGCGATCTCGTCGGCCAAGCGCTATCTGGCGCTTTATCCGTCCACGGATGACGCCCCCTATGCGCAGTACATCATTGGTCTCAGCTATTACAAGCAGATCAAGGATGTGACGCAGGACCAGAAGGAAGCACGCCAGACGCTGCAGACGATGCAGGATCTGGTCACCCGCTGGCCGAATTCGGAATATGTCGACGACGCCAAGGAGAAGATGCGCTTCGCCAATGACCAGCTCGCCGGCAAGGAGATGCAGGTCGGCCGCTATTATCTGGAACGGCGCGAATACATCGCCGCCGTCAAGCGCTTCCGCACAGTGGTGGAGAATTACTCCAACACGCGCCATGTGGAGGAAGCGCTCGCCCGTCTCACCGAAAGCTATTACGCGATGGGGCTGACCTCGGAGGCCCAGACGGCCGCCGCGGTGCTTGGCACCAACTATCCGGACAGCCCGTGGTACAAGGATTCCTACAAGCTCCTGCAGAGCAACGGGCTTGCGCCGCGCGAGAATGCCGGATCGTGGATCTCCAAGGCAGGCAAGCTCATCACCGGCGCTTGATCGTGTAGAGCGGCTCAGCCGCTCTAATTCTCTGTTTTGAGCAATTTCGGACGGAAAACCGCTACACACTTTTCGTGGAATTGCTCCAAGGCGCGTCGCGGAGACGCGCTTTTTCGGATTGATCCGAAGCTCAAACAAAAAGATAGTGCGGCGCTGCGACTCCACCCCCGCGTGCCGCGCCGCGTTTTTTGTTTTTCGTGCATGTCGTTGCCCCACACCGAATCCGCTTTTGGGGCGACATGCGATAGGTTCGGGTTCTGATGCTATCCAGACTGTCGATCCGCGATATCGTCCTGATCGAGAAGCTGGACATCGATTTCCAGCCCGGCCTGTCCGTGCTGACCGGCGAAACCGGCGCCGGTAAATCCATCCTCCTCGATGCGCTCTCGCTGGCGCTCGGCGCACGCGGCGATGCCTCGCTGGTGCGCCATGGCGCGGTGCAAGGCCAGGTCATCGCGGTGTTCGACGTGCCGCGCAACCACCCGGTGCGCGCGCTGCTTGCCGAAAACGCCATCGAGGATGACGGCGACGTCATCCTGCGCCGGGTGCAGACGGCGGACGGCCGCACCCGCGTCTTCGTCAACGACCAGCCGTCCAGCGTGACGCTGATGCGCGATGTCGGCCATGCGCTGGTCGAGATCCATGGCCAGCATGACGAGCGCGCCCTGGTCGATCCCGGCGCGCACCGCGATGTGCTCGACGCTTTCGGTGGCCATCTCGGTGTCGTCCGCTCGACGGGCGAGGCATGGCGGCACTGGCGCGCCTGCGAACAGGAGCTGACGCGGCACCGCGCCAAGGTGGCTGCCGCCGCGCGCGAGGCCGACTATCTGCGCGCCGCGGTCGCCGAGCTGACCAAGCTCGACCCGCAGCCCGGCGAAGAGACGGAGCTTGCCGAACTGCGCGCCCATATGATGCGCGCCGAGAAGATCGCTTCCGAAATCCATGACGCGCAGGATGTGCTGTCGGGCCCATCATCGCCCCTGCCGCAACTGGCGAGCCTCTTGAGGCGCCTGCAGCGCAAGGCCGGCGAAGCGCCCGGTCTGCTGGACGATGTCGTGAAGTCGCTGGACGAGGCGATGCTGTCGCTCGATGCCGCACAGTCGGGCGTCGAGGCGGCATTGCGCGCCACCGAATATGACCCGCAGCGGCTGGAGAAGGCCGAGGAGCGGCTGTTTTCACTGCGCGCCGCCTCGCGCAAGCACAGTGTGGCCGTCGACGATCTGGCGCAATTGCGCGACACCATGTCGGCCGACCTTGCCGATCTCGATGCCGGCGAGGGCCGCCTGCACGGGCTGGAGAAGCAAGCGGCCGCATCGCGCGAGGCCTATGACATTGCCGCCGCGCAGCTTTCCTCGCTGCGCCACGCCGCAGCGGCTGGCCTGACCAAGGCCGTCATGGCCGAACTGCCGGCGCTCAAGCTCGAACGGGCGGCCTTCATCGTGGAGATGAAGAGCGAGGCCGAAAACCGCATGGAAGAGGGCGTCGATCAGATCGAGTTCTGGGTGCGCACCAACCCCGGCACGCGGCCCGGGCCGATGATGAAGGTGGCTTCCGGTGGCGAGCTGTCGCGTTTCCTCCTGGCGCTGAAGGTGGCGCTGGCCGATCGTGGCTCGGCGCCGACGCTGGTCTTCGACGAGATCGACACCGGGGTGGGTGGCGCCGTTGCCGACGCTATCGGCCAGCGGCTGGCGCGGCTGTCGAAGCGCGTGCAGGTGCTTTCGGTCACCCACGCCCCACAGGTGGCGGCGCGCGCGGCGACGCATTTCCTGATCTCGAAGTCGGGCAGTACCGACCGCGTGGCGACCGGGATTGCCGAGATGGACAGGCCGGCGCGGCAGGAAGAGATCGCGCGCATGCTAGCCGGCGCCACCATCACCGACGAGGCGCGCGCCGCCGCCGAGCGGCTGCTGCGCGAGAATACGAACGCCGCCTAGCCGGCGTCAGGGAGCGAGTCAGGATATGGCTCCATCCTGCTGTCCAGGAATGATTTTCCCAAAATCCTGATCTATTGTGACCCACCATTGTCCGGGGAAGAGAAGCATGGCCGAGAAACCTGTCGATTCGCTCAGCGAGAGCGAGGCCGCGGATGAGCTCAAGCAACTGGCGGCCGAGATCGCGGAACACGACCGCCGCTATCACACCGAAGACGCGCCAACGATTACCGACGCCGAGTACGATGCGCTGCGGCGGCGCAACCTCGCCATCGAGGAGCGCTTTCCCGGCCTGGTGCGAGAAGATTCGCCGTCGCTGCGCGTAGGGGCCGCGCCGGCGGAAGGATTTGCCAAGGTGCGCCACGCCGTGCCGATGCTCAGCCTCGCCAAGGCTTATACCGATGAGGATGTCACCGATTTCATCGAGCGCGGCAGGCGCTTCTTCGACCGCGACAAGGATCTCGACATTGCTTTCACGGCCGAACCGAAGATCGACGGCCTGTCGGCTTCGCTGCGCTACGAGAAGGGCGTGTTCGTGCAGGGCGCGACGCGCGGCGACGGCGCCGTCGGCGAGGACATTACCGCCAATCTCAGGACAATCGCCGACATTCCGGCGAAGCTGAAAGGTTCGGGCTGGCCCGACACGATCGAGATACGCGGCGAGGTCTACATGACCTATGCGGAATTCGAGGCGCTGAAAGCGCGTTCGGCCGCCGTGGGCGGCCAGGACTACGTCAATCCGCGCAACACGGCCGCCGGGTCGCTGCGCCAGAAGGATGCCTCCGTAACCGCCAGCCGCAACCTGAAATTCTTCGCCTATGCCTGGGGATATACCACGGCGGATCCAGCGCCGACACAGTACGAGGCGGTGCAGAAATTCGCCGAGTGGGGGTTCAAGATCAGCCCCTTGATGGTGCGTGCGAAGTCGGTGGAGGACCTGATCGCGCAGTACCATCGGATCGAGGAGCAGCGCTCGTCGCTCGGCTACGACATAGACGGTGTCGTCTACAAGGTCGACCAGTTGGAGCTGCAGCGCCGCTGGGGGTTCGTCACCGGCGAGCCGCGCTGGGCGGTTGCCCACAAATTCCCGGCCGAGCAGGCGATGACGACGGTGGAGAAGATCGACATCCAGGTCGGCCGCACCGGCACGCTGGCGCCGGTCGCGCGGCTGGCGCCGGTGACGGTCGGCGGCGTCGTGGTCGAGAACGTCACGCTGCACAATGAAGACTACATCAAGGGTTTCGACAGCAACGGCTTGCCGATCCGCGACGGCGTCGACGTGCGCATCGGCGACACGGTGGTGATCCAGCGGGCGGGCGATGTCATTCCGCAGATCGTCAGCGTCGTCATCGACAAGCGTCCGGCCAGCGCCGTGCCTTACGAATTTCCGCATACCTGTCCGGTGTGCGGTTCGCCGGCGACGCGCGAGATCAACGAGAAGACCGGCAAGGAGGATTCGCGCCGCCGCTGCACCGGCGAGTTGATCTGCGCGGCGCAGGCCGTGGAAAGACTGCGCCACTTCGTGTCGCGCGGCGCCTTGGACATTGAGGGGCTGGGCGCGGAAAACATCGACCTGTTCTTCAATTCGGGGCTGGTCAAGACCGCCGCCGACATCTTCACGCTGAGAGATCGCCGTCCCGCCGTGACCAAGGCGCTGGCCGAGCGGCGCGAGGAGCAGGCCAGGCAGCGCGAAGCGGCGTCCGGCAAGACGCGCAAGAATGTGCGCGGCGTCGAGGACCGCAATTATGAAGGCCTAGACAAGCTGTTTGCCGCGATCGATGCGCGCCGCGAGCCGGAGCTCGACCGCTTCATCTTCGCCCTCGGCATCCGCCATATCGGCGAAACCACGGCAGCGGTGCTGGCGCGAACTTTCTCGACCATCGAGGAGGTGATCCGCGTCGGCAAGGAAACGGCCGCCGCCGAGGATCCGCACACAGTCTTCCCGTCGATCAACGGCATTGGCGACACGGTGATAGACGCGCTGTGCGATTTCTTCGGCAATCAGCGCAATGACGACGTGCTCGACCGGCTGCTCGAGCAGGTCAGGCCGAAGCCGTACATAGTCACCGTGTCGACCGACAGCGAGGTTGCCGGCAAGACGATCGTCTTCACCGGTACGCTGGAAAAGATGACCCGCTCGGAGGCCAAGGCGATGGCCGAGCGCCTCGGCGCCAAGGTGGCAGGCTCGGTGTCGGCCAAGACCGACCTGCTGGTGGCAGGCCCGGGCGCCGGCTCCAAGCTCAAGCTTGCCGGTGAACTCGGCGTCGAGGTCATCGACGAAGACACCTGGCTGCAACGGGTTGGCAAGGCGTGAGCGACGGCGCGTTCAAAGGGTTTGGCCCAAAGGCAATCCCGTTCCTGAAGGCGCTCGACTTCCACCAGAGCCGCGAATGGTTCCTGGAGAATCGCGACCTGTACGAAACGGAATTGCGCGATCCGCTCGGCGATCTCGTCGACACGCTGACGCGGCGTTTCACCGAAGCTGGTCTTGGTCTGCGCGGCGATCGCCGGAAGTCGCTGTTCCGCATCAACCGCGACGTGCGTTTCGCCAGGGATAAGCGCCCCTATAACAGGCATGTCTCCGCCATCCTGTCTCCGGACGGCAGCAAGGCGGTGCAGGGCGTGTTCTACATCCATATCGGGCTGGAGGGCTGCTTTGCCGGCGTCGCCTGGTGGCAGCCGGAGGCGGCGCTGCTCTTGTCGATGCGCCGCGCCATCGAAACCTGGCCCGAGGCGTTTCGCGCCATGGTGAAGTCGCTGAAGAAGAATGGCCTCGAACTCGATGCGGAAGGCGCCATGAAACGCACGCCGCGCGGTTTCGAACAGGTGACGGACAAGGATCTCGTCGCCGCGATCCGCAGCCGGCACTTCGCCGTCCGCCACGCGATCGATGCCGATCGGATCCATGGGCCTGACCTGGTCGACGAGCTCGTCGATTTCACCGTGCGTGCAAGGCCGTTGCTCGACTGGGGCAGGGCGATCGAAGGCAAATTGCGGAAGGACTGAGCGCTGCCGCAACGGGCCGACGATCATTTCCGCTGATCGTTTGGCTCAAGCGAATTCGTGTGACAAGGCAGGGTGCGCCTCCTAAATACCGCCACTCCTTGTTGATGCGCATGTCGTTATCCCAAAACCGCTAGGCACTTTTGGGCGACATGCATCGGAGTGGTCGATGGCGGCGGACGTAATCTCAGAGAGCAGCAGTACAAAAAGCGATTTCTGGCAGGGCGTGCGGCTGTCCATGCCTGTGGTGGTGGCGTCGGCGCCGTTCGCGGTGCTGTTCGGGGCGCTTGCGGTGGACCAGGGCTTCTCGGTCCTCGAAGCCTTCCTGATGAGCGCGCTGATCTATGGCGGCGCCAGCCAGATGGTCGGCATCCAGCTGTTCGGCCAGCATGTCGCGCCATGGCTGATCGTGCTGTCGATCTTCGCGGTGAACTTCCGCCATGTGCTTTATTCCGCCGGCATCGGCCGGCGCATCGCGCATTGGCCCGTCATCAGCCAAGCGCTCGGCTATTTCATCCTCACCGACCCGCAGTTCGCGGTCGCCGAGGCGCGGGCGCAGTCCGGCCAGACTGTCGGCTTCGCCTGGTATCTTGGACTTGGCCTGCCGGTCTATCTGTTCTGGATCGTGGAAAGCGCGCTCGGGGCGGTATTCGGCAAGCTGATCCCCGACACGCATGCGCTGGGCATCGATTTCCTGCTGCCGATCTACTTCCTTGGGCTTGTCATGGGCTTCCGCAAGCGGCCGCTTTGGCTGCCGGTGGTCATCGCCAGCGGCTGTGCCTCGATCATCGCCTACAAGACGGTGGGTTCGCCCTGGCATGTCTCGATCGGCGCCATCGCCGGCGTGCTGCTGGCGGTCATCCTGCCGCCCCATCACAGCGGCGTGGAGGCAAAACGATGAGCACGACCTTCTGGATCATCATCGCCGGCGCGATCGCGACCTATCTGACGCGCATCGGCGGGCATCTCGTCATCTCCCGCTTCGAAAACATCCATCCGCGCGTCGAGGCCGGCCTCAATGCCGTGCCGGCGGCGGTGCTGACGACGCTGGTGGCGCCGGAGCTGCTGAACGCCGGGCCGGCGGAATGGGCGGCACTGGTTGTCACGGCGCTGGTTTCGCTGCGCGGTGGCCTGATGGCGATGTTCTTGGCCGGGGCGGCGGTGTTGATCATGGCGCGGCAGTTCGTCGGGTAGTCTTGCTGGCGCGATTGCTCCGAACGCGGGCGCTGCCCCTCATTGCCCTGCCGGGCATTTCTCCCCGTATAGAGACGGGGAGAAAGACACCCTGTCACATACGATTTCGCTAACCACCATCGTTACAGAAGAACTGGCGCGAGCCCTCGCGGCTGGATGCCTTCTCCCCGTCACTATACGGGGAGAAGGTGCCGGCAGGCGGATGAGGGGCAGCGTCAGCCTTCCAAGCTGAATATGCTTATTTCAAATCTTGGCGTCGTGCGGCAGCGGGGCCGCCGCTTTCTCCAGCCAGGCCAATGTCTCGCCGTCGAGCATCGGGCCGATCTCGGCCAGCACGCGGGCGTGGTAGGCGTCGAGCCAGTGCAGTTCGTCGCGGTTAAGCAGATCCGTGCGCACCAGGCGCTTGTCTATCGGCGCCAGCGTCAGCGTCTCGAAGCCGTGCATGGCGATGTCGCCGCCCTCGATCTGGTCGGCCGGCGTCACCAGGATGAGGTTCTCGATCCGGATGCCGTAGGAACCTTCCTTGTAATAGCCCGGCTCGTTGGACAGCATCATGCCCTCGAGCAGTTTTTCCGTGCCGGTGCGGGCGATACGCTGAGGGCCTTCATGCACGGCCAGATACGAGCCGACGCCGTGGCCGGTGCCATGGGCGAAATCGCAGCCATGCTTCCACAGCGCCATGCGCGCGACGGCGTCGATCTCGGAGCCGCGCGTGCCAGCCGGGAAACGCAGCGTCGAAATGCCGATCATGCCTTTCAGCACCAGCGTGAAACGTTCGCGCATTTCTTCCGAAGGCTGGCCGATCGGCACGGTGCGGGTGATATCTGTGGTGCCATCCTGATATTGCGCGCCGGAATCGAGCAGGAACAATTCACCGGCCTGGAGCTTGCGGCTGGTGGCGCGCGACACGCGGTAGTGCATGATGGCGCCGTTCGGGCCGGCGCCGGAAATGGTGTCGAAGGAGACGTCGCGCAGCGGCATCTGGGTTTCCTCGCCGGTCTGCCGGCGAACCTCTTCGAGCTTGGTGACCACGGCGATCTCGTCGAGCGAACCGGGCTTCTGGCGCTCCAGCCAGCACAGAAGCTTGGCGACGGCAGCGCCGTCGCGGCGATGCGCGGCGCGGCTGCCGGCGATTTCAGCCTGGTTCTTGGTGGCGCGCGGTATGCGGGCTGGATCCGGCGCGGCAACCACCGTGCCGCCATTGTCCTCGACCAGCATGCGCAGCCTGTCCGCCGCCAGCACCGGGTCGAGCGCGATTTTCGCACCACTCTTCGCGAGCGCCACGATCGCCGCCTCGAACTCGCCCGGCTCATGCAGGTCGGCGAGCTGGGTGAGGTAGGCGGCGACCTGACGCGAAAACTTGCGCTTGTCCATGAGCAGCTGATGCGAACCATCGGCCGCCAGTATGGCAAAGCCGAGCGCCAGCGGCGTGTGCGGAACGTCGCCGCCACGGATGTTGAAGGCCCAGGCGATGGAGGAGGGGTCGGTCAGCACCGCATGGGTGGCGCCTTCCTTGGCGATGGCGGTCGCCAGCCGCGCAAGCTTGTCCTTGGCCAGCTCACCGGCAAAGCCGATCGGGTGCAGTTCGACCGGGGTCACCGGCGCCGCCGGCTGATCCTTCCAGATGATGTCGATGGGATTCCTGTCGAGCGGCACCAGCACGGCGCCGGTCTTGTCGGCCGAAGCCTGCAGCGCCTTGACCTCGCTGATCGTGTGCAGCCAGGGATCGAAACCCAGCCGCGCGCCCTTGCCGAGATTGTCCTTCAGCCAGACAGCGGGCGGATTGTCGACCAGGCTTTCAACCGCGAAAATGTCGAGATCGACCTCGTTGCGAACCTGCAGCGTGTAGCGGCCGTCGACGAAGATGAAGGCGCGGTCGCGCAGCACGATGGCGACGCCTGCCGAGCCGCTGAAGCCGGTCAGCCACTTCAATCGCGCCGAGCGGTCGGCGACATATTCGCCCTGGTGCTCGTCGGCGCGTGGAACGATGAAGCCGTCGAGACCATTGGCTTCCAGCCATTTGCGCAACAGCGCCACGCGCGGCTTGCCGACGGCCGGGTCGCCCGCGGAATCGAAGGTCTGGAACATGGTGGGCCTCCTGATAGCTGCGCGACCGTAGCCTATGGACAGGGAAATCGGAATCGATTTCCAGCCGGCGCAAACTGCTACAGCAGCGCCATGCTGACAACGCAATGGGCTTGGTCCAGGGCAGTGTGAAGGGCCGGCCTGTCTCGCAATCGTGATCAGAAAAAGTCGGCGGGCGTCGACTTTTGAGCGTGCGCTAATCTGCACGGCGAGCTATTTGTATCGCGGTTTCTTGGGGCGGACGGGCGGGGGCCTTCCGATCGAAGTCGTTTTCGGAGGGCGTTTGTGAATACCGGAAATCACAGATCGCGTTTGGCCAATCGATGTCAGGCTCGACCCGACGCGCACTCCCGATAAATGATCCGAACGGGCAAGCGCTGGTTCCGCCGGCGCGACGCTCATCGCACTCTTCAATCGAGATCGTAGCATACCGTGTATGCCCGTGGGGCGGGCGCAGAATATGGGGCGAAGCATGAACTGTTCCACATTGTCCGGTAGGATCGGCATGAGCCATGGCGCGTGGCGGCGAAGCCTGCTGATGGGCACGGCGCTGGCCGGACTGGCGTTGATGGCGGCTCCGGCCGCGGCGCAGCAATGGACCGGTGCCACCAGTTCCGACTATACGTTGGGAGCCAACTGGACCGGGGGCACCGCGCCGAATTCAAACGCCGCACCCGTGATTTTCGGCTCGGGCGCGAGAACCACGACCGTCAATTTCGATACACCTTATCCCGCCGGCTATTACGCTGCCGGCACCATAACGTTCAACGATCCCAGTAGCGCCTATACGGTGAACGTCTCCAATACGGCCTACCTGAACATCTATGGCGGGGTCAGCAACACCTCCGGCGTGACCCAGAACTTTACTGTCACCGGCAACTCCAGCAGTGGAGCGGGGTCCTTCATCAATTTTTGGGGCGCCGATGCCGGTTCGAATGTCGTCTACACCGTCAATGCCTATGGGGGCTTGGCTTTCTATACGGGTACAGCCTCGGGTGCGAACGCGAAATTTGTGCTCAATGGCGGTTCTATCGGCTTTTCAGGCTCCGGCACGCTGGCCCTGGGCTCCGTCGAAGGATCGGGCGACCTTACCTATTCTGGAACGACCGGCTCGTTCGCCACCTTCGAGATCGGTGCGCTGGGCACGAGCACGACGCTCAACGGCCAGATCCAGCAGCAGAACGGCACACTGTCCCTCTCCAAGGTAGGAGCCGGTACGCTGACGCTGACGGGCGCGAGCAGCTACACAGGCGGCACCAACCTCTATGGCGGCACGCTCAGCCTCGGCAACAACAATGCGCTGGGAACGGGAGTGTTCAACGCCTACAACCAGACGACCATCGACATCCAGGACGGGATCACTATCGCCAACGCCCTCAATGTGGATGTTGGCGAGACCATCCATGTCGGTACTGGAACGGCCACCTATTCCGGCCAGATCACCAATGTGAGCGATACCGCGCCGATCTTCAAAACCGGGGCGGGTAAACTCATCCTGACGAATAACAACGACATCGGGGGCGCAATAATCAACGGGGGAACGATTCAGGTCACGACCGGCGATGCGCTGGGTTCGGGGCCGATTACGCTGAATGGCGGCACGCTGCAGGCGGGGGCCAGTGTCGCCTTGGCCAATGTGTCCTTCCTGTTCGGTCCCACAGGCGGCACCATCGACACGCAAGGGTTCGACGTCAGCACCAGCGCGAGCATGGGCGACAACGACACGCCGACCGGCACTTTCATCAAGACTGGCACCGGCACGCTGACGGTGAGCGGTTTTGCCGGCAATAACACCTACGCCACGGCCACCGACGTAGCCCAAGGTACGCTCAAGGCCGACGCTACCAATGTCTTCAGCGCCAACAGCGCCTATACGGTCGAGACCGGCGCGACACTGTCGCTGAACAATTTCAGCCAGGTGATCGGCTCGCTCGCCGGCGCGGGAACGGTCGCCACCGGTTCGGCGACGTTGACGACGGGCGGCACGGATAAATCGACGGTGTTTTCCGGCAACCTTACCGGCACGGGCGGGCTCGCCAAGGCCGGAAGCGGCGTCTTCGAGCTCTTCGGTAACAGCAGCACATTCTCCGGTGCGACCGAGGTCAAGGCGGGTACTTTGCTGGTGACCGGCAATCTCGGCGGTTCCGTGGTGACGGTCGACAGCGGCGCCATAGTTGGGGGCGACGGCACGGTCGGTGGCCTCGTGGCCAAGGGCACGGTCGAGCCTGGCAAGAACGCGATCGGCACGCTCACCGTCAGCGGCAATGCGAGTTTCGCTGCCGGATCGACTTATGCGGTCGAGCTGAACTCCACCGGCGCGTCCGACCTGATCGCTGCATCGGGCACCGCTACCATCACCCCCAACGCCGGTTTGACGGTGGCCAAGCTCGATGCCGGCGCCTATGTGCCTGGCGCGCGCTATACGGTGCTCTCGGCGGCGGGCGGCGTCACCGGACAATTCACGCTGGATTCCGATCCCGTCATTTCCAACTTCCTCAGCCTCACCCTCGATGAGGATACGAAGAACGTCTACGTCGATGTCACCAAGTCGAAGAGTTTTGCCTCGGCCGGCGAGACACCGAACCAGATCGCGACGGGCCAAGGCCTGGACAGCGCCGCCGGCAGCGCCCTGATCACGGCTATTCTCGGCTTGCCGAGCGATGCGGCGGCCCAAGCCGCCTTCGACCAGCTTTCGGGTGAAATCCATGCTTCGGCCAAGGGCATGCTGGTGCAGGACAGCCATTTCCTGCAGGACGCGGTGACGGCGCGCCTGCGCGCCGCCTTCGGCGACAGCGGCAAGACGGCTTCGCTGCCGGTCATGGCCTATGGCGAGGACGGCATCCAGCCGGTCGCGGCAGACACGGACCGCTTCGCCTTCTGGACGCAGGGCTTCGGCTCCTGGGGCGGCACCGATAGCGACGGTAACGCCGCGGCCTTCGACCGCAACATCGGCGGTCTTCTGGCGGGCGCCGACGGTGCCGTGGGGAATTGGCGGATCGGCGTGGTCGGCGGCTACAGCCGCACCAGCTTCAACGCCGACGATCGGCACTCGTCGGGCGACAGCGACAATTATCATCTCGGCCTTTATGGCGGGACCAACTGGGGCGCCATCGCCTTCCGCACCGGCGCCGCCTACACCTGGAACCGGATTTCGACCTCGCGTTCAGTCGCGTTCCAGGGCTTCAGCGACAGCCTGTCGGCGGACTACGATGCCGGCACGGCGCAGGCCTTCGGCGAACTGGCCTACAAGACCGATGCCGGGCCGTTCGCCTTCGAGCCCTTCGCCAACCTCGCTTACGTGAACCTGCACACGGATGGCTTCACCGAAACAGGTGGCGCCGCGGCGCTGACCAGCGGTAGCTCGACCACGGATGCGACCTTCACCACGCTCGGCGTGCGGGCTTCCACGGATGTCACCATCGGCGGCGTGGCGGCGACCGCGCGCGGCATGTTCGGCTGGCGCCATGCCTATGGCGACGTGACGCCGCTTTCGACCGTCGCCTTTGCCGGCGGTGACAATTTCACCATTGCCGGCGTGCCGATCGCCAGGGATGCGATGCTGGTCGAGGCGGGCTTCGACGTTCAACTGGCGCACAACGCCACGCTTGGCCTGTCCTATGCCGGACAGTTCGGGCCTGACGCCTTCGACAATGGCTTCAAGGCCAATCTGGGCATCAAGTTCTGAGTAAGAGCATGTCGAGGCAGGGCCGCGAGAAGTGGCCTGTCTCGACACTTCCTCAGTGCTTGAGATGGATCGTCACCCAGCCTTCGCGGTGAAGGGTACGGACGTGGCGGAAGTTCTGGCCGACATAGGCCGAGACGACGGCGTCGCGCTGGCGGTCCAGAATGCCTGACAGCACGATCGAGCCGCCCAGCGCGATATGCGCTGCCATTTGTGGAGCAAGACGCATCAAGGGCCGCGCCAATATGTTGGCGACGATCAGGTCGAAGGGCGCGCGCCTGGCAAAGATCGGATGATGAAAGCCCGGCGCGGTCACCGTCTCGATGAGTGCCTTGACGTGGTTCAACCGCGCATTGGCGGCCGCGACCCGGACCGCCACCGGGTCGATGTCGGTGGCGAGTACGGGGATATGGGCGAGTTTCGCTACCGCGATCGCCAGCACGGCGCTGCCGGTGCCGAGGTCGAGCGCGTTGCGCGGATGCTCGCGCCGCACGACTTTCTCCAGCATTTCCAGGCAGCCGGCCGTTGTGCCGTGATGGCCGGTGCCGAAGGCGAGACCGGCTTCGATCTCGATGGCGAGTTCGCCTGGGTGGCGCTTCCTGCGGTCATGCGCGCCATGGACGAAGAATCGCCCGGCGCGCACCGGCTTCAAACCCTCCAGCGAGCGCGCGACCCAGTCGATGTCGGGCAGCGCCTCGCGCTCAACCGGTTTCGACAGGGAAAGACCGGCGAGAATGTCCTTCACCCGCGCTTCCACCGCATCGACGTCGCCATCGGCGTAGAGCGAGACTTCGTGGATGTCGCGATCCTCGTCGACCTCCAGGACGGCGATCGGCAGGCCTTCATCCTCGAAGGCGGTTTCGAGCGCCGCGAAGATGCGATCCGCCTCGATCTTTCCGGTGGTGAAATGGAGCCGCGTCTGGGTCATGTGGTTTCTTTATCAACCCTTCGCGGCAAGGCGCTTCAACTTCTCCACGGCGGTGCCGGCGCTTTCGCCATAGGCGATCGTTCCAGCGAAGTCGCCCTTGCTGTTGAGCAGCAGCACCGAGGCGGTGTGGTCCATCGTGTAGTCGCCGTCGCCGGTGTCCACCTTCTTCCAGTAGATGCCGAACGACTTGGCCATGGCGTACACCTTGTCGGGGTCGCCCGATATGCCGGTGATGCGGTCGGAGAAATTACCGACATAGGCCTTCATGACTTCAGGCGTGTCGCGTGCCGGATCGATCGACACGAAATAGGCGCGCAGGTTCTTGCCGTCGTCGCCGAGCGTCTTCAGCCAGCCGCTCAGTTCGAACAGCGTCGTCGGGCAGACTTCCGGGCAATGGGTGAAGCCGAAGAAGACGACGCTGGGCTGGCCCCTGAACGCGGCCTCGGTAATCGGCGCACCGGTCTGGTCGACCAGTGTGAAGGGAGCGCCGAAGGGTTCGCCGCCATAATGGCCGCGATAGAAGTCGAAGGTCAGCCAGCCGATGCCCGCCGCCATCAGGACGAGAATGCCGATCAGGATGGAACGCATCATCAGTTGAAGTCCGCCATGAAGTTCGTGGGTGCGGTTCGGGCCGCGAAATCGTTTGTTCGGCGAACAGTCTTAGCGGCTCGACCGGGGGCGCGCAAAGATGCCGTCTTGCCGCAACCAGCCATGATGTCGTCATCAAAGTCGGTTCTGTAGGTCAAATGGCGTCTTCTCACCCGGGACCGCGCCGTGGAGGAGCAGCCTCATGCCAGACGCAGGAGTAACGACCTATTCGAGAGCCCAGGTCGTGCTGCACTGGAGCATCGCGCTGCTGATTCTCGTGCAATTCCTCGCGCATGACGGGATGGAGCATGTGTGGCGTGCGTTTCGCCGGGGGCAGGAGGCGGCCGCGAGCGATATCCCCATGGCCTATATGCACGTCGCGCTTGGCCTTGCGGTTCTTGTCCTTGCCTGTTGGCGGCTTTGGCTCAGGGGGACGCGCGGTGTCCCGCCGGTTTCCGGCATGGAACATCCCGCCCTGCAACTGCTGGCCAAGGCGACGCATTTCGTCATCTACGCCCTGATCTTCCTCCTGCCGCTCTCGGGCATCGCCGCCTGGTTCTTCAACGTGGCGGGGGCGGGGCTGGCGCATGTGCTGGGCAAGGATATCCTGCTCTATGTCGTGCTGCTGCACACGGCCGGAGCCTTGTTTCAGCACTTCGTCCTCAAAACCGATGTGCTGCGGCGAATGCTTTCGTTGCGGCAGGCCTGACTTGCAATACCCCGCACCGCGTCCCACCTGAAACCGGCGAACTCGAACCGCAGGAGATTCCCTTGCAAAAGCCGATTGTACGAAAACTGGTCGGCGGCGTTTTGGCCGCGTGTGTCGTGCTTGGCGCCGGTGCCGCCGCCGCCGAGGAAGTCGGCAAGGTCGGCGTCGACTGGGTCGGCAACGACATCATGGTCGACGCGATCAAGGACCCGAAGGTCGATGGGGTGACCTGCCATGTCGCCTATTTCGACCGAAGCGTCATCGACCGCCTGCACAAGGGCAACTGGTTCGAGGACCCCAGCGATTCCTCGATCTCGTGCCGCCAGACGGGCCCGATCACCATAGGCGATATCGACATGAGCGAGGGCGGCGAGGAGGTGTTCAAGCAGGGCCTCAGCCTGATCTGGAAGAAGCAGGTGGTTAACCGCATCTACGACAAGAAGAATGAGACGCTGATCTACCTGTCGCACTCGCGCCAGGTCCAGAACGGTTCGGCGAAGATGTCGGTGACGACGGTGCCGCTTTATGGCCAGAACGTCGTGTGGAGCAAAGGCAAGCCGAAATAGGCGACGCGTCTCTTCGCGGCAATTGGTATGGCGGATGGTTGCTCCTGCCTTGCGGGAGCAATTGCTCTGACGTAAAGCCGCCGGCATGGAGCGTTCCGAAGATCTCGTCGCCAAGGATTCCGAACCGCGCATTCACTCGACCGCGGAGCTGAAGGGTTGCAAGCTCGGCCGCTATGCTTCGATCGGCGAACGTGTCGTGCTGCGCGAGGTGGTGGTCGGCGACTTCTCCTATTTCGAACGTCATGCGGAAGCGATCTATACGAGGATCGGCAAATTCTGCTCCATCGCCGCCAACAGCCGCATCAACGCGCTGGAACATCCTATCGAGCGGCTGACCCAGCACAAGGTCAGCTACCGGCCGAACGAGTATTTCCGCTGGCTGGGCGTCGACGCCGCGTTCCGCGAGCGCCGGCGGTCGAAAGCGGTGACCATCGGCCATGATGTCTGGGTCGGCCACGGCGCGTTGATCATGCCCGGGATCACTATCGGCAATGGCGCGGTCATCGGCGCCAACGCCGTCGTGACGCATGACGTGGCGCCCTACACGATTGTCGCCGGCGTGCCGGCGCAGCCGCTCAGGCCGCGCTTTGCGCCGGACGTCGCGGCAAGGATCGAGGCGCTTGCCTGGTGGGACTGGCCGGTTGAAAAACTCGCCAGGGCGGTTCCCGACATGCAGGAAATGCCGATCG
>NZ_JAFKIC010000251.1 GCF_017306585.1 Mesorhizobium sp.
AGTGAGACGTTAGCTTTCCCTGGAACACCCCTCATCCGTCGCCTTCGGCGACACCTTCTCCCACAAGGGGAGAAGGGGAAACCCTGCCCTCTGGCAACCTCCCCGCTCTTCGGCTAGCCTCCGCGAATTCCTTGGCGGAGGATGAACCTTTTTGGACCGATCAGCGACAGAGCAGGCAGGAGCCAGGCGGCTCGACCGGCCATGACGGCGGCGACGGAAACCGATCGCGCGCTTGTCGACCGGGTCGCGAAGGGTGACCGGGCCGCCGTTCGGCTCCTGTTCATGCGCCACCACGCGCGGGTCTACCGCTTCGTGGTGCGCCAGACGGGATCGGAAATGATGGCTGACGATATCGCGAACGAGGTGTTTCTCGAACTGTGGCGCCAGGCGCCCGGCTTCGAAGGGCGCTCCGAAGTCTCGACATGGCTGCTCGGCATCGCCCGCTTCAAGGCGCTGTCGCTGCTGCGCAAGAAGAAGGAAGACTGGATCGACGACGAGGCCGCCGCCGCGGTGCCCGACAGCGCCGATACGCCCGAGGTCGTCACCATGAAGGAGGACAAGGCCGCCGCCTTGCGCCGGCTGATCGACGCCTTGCCCGAGGAGCACCGCACGGTGATCGACCTTGCCTACTACCAGGGACAATCGGTGACCGAGATCGGCGAGGTGCTCGACATACCGGTCGCCACGGTGAAGACAAGAATGTTCTACGCCCGCAAGAAACTCGGCGAGGCCCTCAAGGCCGCCGGTTACGACAGGGGGTGGCCATGAGCGCCGCTGAAAAGATGTCGCGCCGCGACGAAATGGAAACGCTGCTGCCGTTCTACCTGAACGGCTCGCTCGAAGGGTCGGAGCTGGAAGCCGTCGAGGAATGGCTGGCGAGCGATCCAGCGGCCCTTGCAGCGCTTGGCGAGGCGGAAGCCGAGTTCTCGGGCACGTCGGCCGCCAATGAGGCGATCCGCCCGCCGGCCGATGCGCTGAGCCGTTTCGCCAAGGCGCTCGACGCCGAGGCCGGACCCGTCCGCAAGCCGGCTGCTTCCTCCTGGCTGGCGCAGGCCTGGGGCCGCTTCATGGCGGTGCCGGCCGGCGTCGCCTGGGCGGCGGCGGCGGTCCTGCTGGCTCTGATCATGGTGCAGTCGCTGGTGCAGCCGGGCGGCAAGGGCAAGGATTTCGAGATCGCCGGCGCCGAGGACGATCTGGCGAAGATGCCCTTCGCGCTGGTCAAGTTCAAACCGGACGCGAAGATGTCCGACATTTCCGCCTTCCTCGGCGGCAACGGGCTGAAGATCATCGGCGGACCGACCGCCGACGGCGTGTTCCGGCTCGGCGTTCCCGCCGCCAACGCGGCCGACTATGCCAGGCAACTCGGCCTTATTGCCGCCCAGCCTTTCAGCGAGACTGTGATCGAGGGAAGGAAACCGGCTGATGGCGGCTGAGGCGGTCATTCGATTTGCGGCAGTCCTTGCGGCGGCGATGACAATCGCCGCCGTGCCCGCGTCGGCGCAAACCAATGATTCCAATGCTGACCGAACCAACATCGACTGCCGCAACCCGGTCAACGCCAAGGCGCCCGACTGCGCCAAGGACAATGGCGGCGGCAAAGGTACCGGTTCGGGCGCAGCGCAGCCCGGCGCCGTCTTTCTTCCGGCCCTGATCGTCGACCTGTTTCCCAACCCGGCTGAAAGTCCGGTTCCCGTGCCGACACCCGCTCCACGCCAGGATACGGGCGGCGGCACGTCGCCGGCGGCGCCCGCGCAGCCGGGAACCTCGGCCGGCGGCCCGATTGTGTCGCCGAGCGATCTCATCGCCGTTCAGCCGCCGCGCGCGGTCAGCGGCGAATTCGTGCCCGACGAGGTGCTGGTGACGGTCGATGGCGACGCCGGCGCGGTACAGCAGATCGCCGCCTCCTTCGGGCTGGAAGTGCGCTCGCAGCGTCAATCGCGGCTGCTCGGCACCACGCTGGTGCGCTTCGGCATCCCCGACGGCCGCCCTGTCGGCGTCGTGCTGGCGCAGCTTGCCGCGGACGGCCGTACCCAGAGGCGCGAGCCCAACCACATCTACTCGCTGCAGCAGGCCGCCGGCATCGTCAACTATGCCTTCGACCGCATCGTGCTCGATCCCAAGCAGGCGAGCGGCGAGAACGTGCGCGTCGCCGTCATCGACACCGGCATCGACGACAGCAATCCGGCACTGGCCGGCGTCATCGCCGAACAATTCGACGCCATGCCGGACGTGCCGGTCGAAAAGCGCGACCACGGCACCTCAGTCGACGGGCTGATCGCCGGCGTCGGCGCGCTGGAGGGCATGGCGCCGGGCGCCAGAATCTACCATGCCCGCGCCTTCGAGGGCGGCAAGTCGACCATGGACGTCATCCTCTCGGCGCTGGACTGGGCGGCAAGCCAGGATGTGCGCATCATCAATATGAGCTTTGTCGGACCGAAAAACGACCTGCTCGGGGTCGCCTGCCGCAATGCTCGCGCGCTCGGCATCGTGCTGGTCGCGGCCGCCGGCAACAACGGCCCGAAGGCGCCCTATGGCTACCCCGCCGCTTTCGACGGCGTCATCGCGGTGACCGCCACAGACGCCAAGGATCAGTTGATGCCGCAGGCCAATCGCGGCCCCTATGTCTTCATCTCGGCTCCGGGCGTGGAGATGGTGGCGCCGAGCGGCGCCGGCTCGGATGTGGTGACCGGCACTTCTTTCGCGGCGGCGATCGTCAGCGGCGCCATCGCCAACCTCATCCACGCCGCGCCCGACCGGTCGGCCGATGACATCGAGAAGGCGCTGGCGGCGACCGCCAGGGATCTTGGCGGACACGGCCGCGACAGCGATTTCGGCTATGGGCTGCTTGACGTCAAGGCGGCGGAAGCAGTGAAGGATTAGGCTGGTACTCTCAGGTTTCGCCGGGAAGGACCATCGCGGATCGGCGGGATCGACCGGCAACCTGGAACAGCGCATATCCGAGACAGATCCCGACGGCAGCCAACCCTATCGTCGTCAGCCATTGCATCAGGGTGGCGCTCTGATCGTGGCCGATAACGCGGTAGAGGCGATTGATTTCCAACATCTCGGCCTGGGACAGGCGCTTCTTGGGCAGCGTTCGGTCGGCGTAGAAATATTTGGTCATCGAATTGAACTCGAGGTCGCTTCCGACGAACATTTCGGAGGGGTTCAGGTCGGATGAGACATAGCCCTGATAAGGCAGTTCCTGCGAGGTTCGGATATCGACATTGTCGAAGTCGGGCTTCGTCGCGCCGGGGTGAAACCATCCGGGCGAAAACAAATCCACCGGCCCGGAGCGGGGCAGATGCCTTACGGGCTGGTTGACGATATCGACCACCCGCTGTTCTGTCCGCGCGGCTTCGGCATTCAACTGTTCGACACCGGCAACGGTCCAGAAGATGGCGGCGGCAACGCTCAGCAAGAGGCACGTCAGGCCGACTAGAACAGGCGTAGCATGACCGGTGGCACGCGCCGGTTTCGCGGTGCGCTCAGTCTGCACAGCCGGGGCGCGAAGCTCGCGCCCGCGCCGGCCAAAGGCACCGCTGGGCTGATTGACGTTCATCCGCCCATGCTGGAATAAGCGAGCTAACGTTGCGTTAACACTTTCCCGGCCTTCGCAAACGGGCTTCGTTCACATGCTTTAGATGAGCGCTACAGCCACCAATCCCCCGATCGGCCAGACTTCGCCCGCGCGCCGTCAGGTTCGGCGGAATGCAGCCTCCGCGCATAAAGTCCAGGCTCTCAAGTTGAAAGACCACGATCCCAGCTTTCTCCGCCCGGCTTCAATTGAGCCACGATCCATCCCTTGGTTGAGCGTTGCTACTGTCCGCCGCCGGCTCCCAGATTCGGGCGCAGTTGCTTGACGATCGTGTCGAGATTATCCGGCGTCACCTGCCAGCGCAGCGGATCGTCGTACTCGAAATCGGCATTGACCCGCAACGTCTGCCGGTTGAACTGGAAGAGCATCTTGATCAGCCCCTTGTCGCCAGGCTTTCGCAACCATTCGCGGTAGGCATTGACCTCGCGCTCTATGCCGTCTTCGAGAAAGGTGGCGGCGTGGGCTTCGCCGCGAGCGTCGTAGGCGTAGCCGTAGCTCTGGTTGACATCACCGTCCGCATCGAAGGCGAAGATCGCGGAGACTTCGACCCAATCGACGCCGGCGAGTTCTCCGCTGTCGGCGATCGCACGGGCGATGGCTCCCATCATCTGCATGTTGTGGGAGACCGGTTGCGCCGCAGCCGGCGCGACCAGCCCGACCACGGCGAGGCCCGTCATCAGAAGTCTCGACAACATGCCCCGTCCTGCGTCCGCCATGTCTAGTCCCCAGAAAATCCTCGCAAGCGAGTTAGAGCGTCGGCCCGGACAGGCAATCCCGAAACCGAACCAGAGTCACAAACCGGGCGGTCCCTGGGGGAAACCGGCCGCGCCAGATCGATGGCCTAAGCCGGCGCTCCCGCGACCGATCCCCTGATCACCAGGTCGACCGGCCAGACTTCACCACGCGCGCCCTCTTCCAGCCCCGATATGCGCGCCGCCAGCCGCTCGGCGACGCGCGCGCCGGCAAGCCGGATCGAGGAACGCGTCGTCGACAGCGGCACGGAAAAATTCTCGGGCTTCAGCCAGGGAAAGACGTCGTCATGGGCGATCAGCGAGACATCGCCTGGAATGCTGAGGCCGAGATCGCGCACCGCGCGCACCACGCCCAGCGCCATGATCAGGCTGGAGCAGGCGATGGCGGTCGGCGCGTCACTCGCTTCCAGCAGACGCCTGGCGGCGCGATAGCCGTTCTCCTCGGTCATGACGAGGGAGCAGACGTGGCGCTCGCCCAAGGTCAGTCCGCTCGCCGCGAGCGCCCGGCGCACGCCGCGCTCGCGATGGATGGCAAAGGTCTCGCGATCGTCGCCATTGATCAGCGCCAGCCGCCGGTGGCCAAGCTGGACCAGCAGCCGCGCCGCCTCGTGGAACGCACCCTCATTGTCGATATCGAGATAGGGGTACTCGAAATCGAAGCCCTCGCTGCGGCCATGGACAATGAAGGGAATGCCGAGCGTGCTGACCAGCGCCACACGGCTATCGGCCGGCCGGGGCGACGAAATATAGACGGCATCGACCTGCCGGTTGGCGACGATGCGCCGGTAGGTGGTTTCCTGGTCGTCGGCGTCGGCCGGCGACAGCACGAGATCCAGATCATGCGAACGGGCATAGTCGCCAAGGCCGGAGAGGAACTCGACGAAATGCGGGTCGATGTCGACGGCATTGCCGGTCGGCAGCACATAGCCGATCATGCCTGATTTGCCGGTCGCCAGCCGGCGCGCGCTCGGGTTGGGGCGATAGCCGTGGCGCTTGGCGGCGTCCATGACACGCCGGCGCGTTTCCTCATTGACTTCGGGATAGCCGTTCAGCGCCCGGCTTACCGTGGTCTGCGAAAGCGCCAGCATATGCGCGAGCTGCTTGAGGTTCACGAGAGGCCTCCCTGCCTCAAAGCGCTTTTAAATTGAATCGACCCAAGTATTGCAAGGGCCGCGCCTGCCAGATGATGACCATAGGCGTGCCGCTTGTGAATTTGAAACAAAAATTGCCGTCGGAGCCTCAAAAAAGCGTGTTGCGGCGCACTATGGAGGATCGCTCCGCTCGAAATTAAATCGATTAGCTTGTCGACCCCTCTTGACTCCCGGGCGATTCAATGGCGTGATCCATGAAGCCAAAGCGCTTTGGAAGACTCTTCGAAAGGTTGCGGTTGCCTTGCGAGTGAGTCACTGTCCTGCGGCGTCGGCGGGCGGAATGGAGGTTCCGTCCGGTGCATGTGACCCACTGGGAGGGAATACCGATGAAGAAAATGCTTTTACTGGGTGTCGCGTTTGCCGCGCTCGCCCTTAGCGCGCCCGCGCAGGCCGAACTGAAGTTCAAGCCCGGCGAGGATCCTAAGTTTCACTGGGCGAATTTCGAGGACCTGAAGAAGGTCGACCTCAAGGGCGAGACGCTGTCGATCTTCGGACCGTGGCGCGGCGAGGACGAGACGCTGGTGCGCTCGGTACTCGACTATTTCCAGGAAGCCACCGGCGCCGAGGTCAAATATTCCTCGTCCGAGAATTACGAGCAGCAGATCGTCATCGACACCCAGGCCGGCAGCCCGCCCAACATCGCCGTCCTGCCGCAGCCGGGCCTGATCCAGGATCTGGCCTCCAAGGGCGTACTGACGCCGCTGGGCGACGACGTCGCGGCCTGGATCAAGGAAAACTACGCCGCCGGCGATTCCTGGGCCAAGCTCGGCACCTATACGGGCAAGGACGGCAAATCCGCCTTCTATGCCTTCCCCTACAAGATCGATGTGAAGGGCCTGGTCTGGTACTCGCCCGACAATTTCGAGGAAGCCGGCTACAAGGTTCCGAAGACCCAGGAAGAGCTTGCCGATCTCGAGAAGAAGATCATCGCCGACGGCGGCAAGCCGTGGTGCATCGGCCTGGGTTCGGGCGGCGCCACCGGCTGGCCGGCGACCGACTGGGTCGAGGACATCATGCTGCGCACGCAGCCGCCGGAGGTCTACGACAAGTGGGTGAAGAACGAGATCCCCTTCACCGACCCGGCGGTGGTCAACGCCATCGACATCTTTGGCAAGATCGCCACCGACGACAAGATGGTGGACGGCGGCGCCAAGGCGGTCGCGGCGACCGACTTCCGCGACAGCCCGAAGGGCCTCTTCACCGTGCCGCCGAAATGCTACATGCACCATCAGGCGTCGTTCATCCCTTCCTTCTTCCCGGAAACCGTGAAGCTCGGCCAGGATGCGGACTTCTTCCCCTTCCCGCCCTACGCCTCCAAGCCGGAGCTGGGCACGCCGCTGGAAGTGGCCGGAACCCTGGTGATGATCACCAAGGATTCCAAGGCGTCCCGCGAGTTCATCAAGTTCCTGCAGATGCCATTGGCTCATGAATTGTGGATGGCGCAGAAGAGCTTCGTCACCCCGTTCAAGTCGGCCAACAAGGACGCCTATGGCAGTGACGCGCTGAAGAAGCAGGGCGAGATCCTGGTCGGCGCGACGACGGTGCGCTTCGACGGCTCGGACCTGATGCCCGGCAAGGTCGGCGCTGGCTCGTTCTGGACCGGTATGATCGACCTGGTCGGCGGCAAGTCGGCACAGGACGTCGCCGCCGACATCCAGAAGAGCTGGGATGCTATCAAGTAGGCCGCGACAGGACGCGCTTTGTCTTTGAGTAATTCCGGCCGGGGACCATGACACATTTTCCCGGAATTGCTTTCGATCTTCCTGATCCTCCCAAGGGATCCGGGCTACGGCCCGGATCCGACCGGCGCTCGCGCCGGAAGCCTTCGCGTTCCGAATTGTTTTGAACAACTCGCAAGTCGGCGCATCCGACGCCAGCACCGTCTGGCCAGTCATGCGCAGGGAGAGGAACCCATGGCGGCTCAGATTTTCTCGGCCATATTTGTCATCATCATCGGCGTCGGCGGCTGTGTCGCCTATTTCTGGGGCGCCAACAAACTGCTCGATCTGATCTTCCCCTCGCGCGGGGTCTCCGGCACTGCAGCCGTCAACAATCTGCGCCGGCAGGGACTGGTGCGGCCCTGGCTGTTTGTCGGGCCGGCGATGATCATCCTGACCATCTACCTGATCTACCCGGTGATCGCGACGCTGTGGCTGTCCTTCTTCGACCGCGGCGGCACCGGCTTCGTCGGCGTCGCCAACTACGAGTGGGCCTTGCGTGACCCGGATCTGCGAAACGCGATCCTGAACAACCTGTTGTGGCTGGCGGTGGTGCCGGCGGCCTGCACCTTCCTTGGCCTGATCATCGCCGTCCTGACCGACAAGATCTGGTGGGGCACGATCGCCAAGAGCCTGATCTTCCTGCCGCTGGCGATCTCCTTCGTCGGCGCCAGCGTGATCTGGAAATTCATCTACGAGTATCGCGGCGAGGGCCAGGTCCAGATCGGCCTGCTCAACGCCATCATCCAGCATTTCGGCGGCCAGCCGCAGGTCTGGATATCGCTGCCGTTCTGGAACAATTTCTTCCTGATGATCATCCTGATCTGGATCCAGACCGGCTTTGCCATGGTCATCCTGTCGTCGGCCCTGCGCGGTATCCCTGAGGAAACGCTGGAAGCGGCCGTCATCGACGGCGCCAACCCGTTCCAGATCTTCTGGAAGATCATGGTGCCGCAGATCTGGGGAACGATCGCCGTCGTGTGGACCACCATCACCATCCTGGTGCTGAAAGTGTTCGACATCGTGCTGACCATGACCAACGGTCAATGGAACAGCCAGGTGCTGGCCAATCTGATGTTCGACTGGATGTTCCGCGGCGGCGGTGACTTCGGCCGAGGCGCGACCATCGCCATCATCATCATGATCGCGGTCATCCCGATCATGGTCTGGAACATCCGCCAGGCGAACAAAGAGACGGGAGGACACTGATATGGCCGTCGCGACCGGAAACTCCTTCGCCAGCCGCTTCGGCGTCCATATCGCGGTGCTGATCTTCGTTGCGATCTGGACCATCCCGACACTCGGCATCCTGGTCTCCTCGCTGCGCGACAAGGACCAGATCATCGCCTCGGGCTGGTGGAATTCCTTCGCCAGTTCGAGCCAGACCGAAGCCGGGCGGCTGCCGCCCGCTTCAGCGCAAACGCAAAAGGACGGCAAATACGTCATCGAGGGCAGCGTCTTCGGCGACGGCGCCAAGCGCGCGATCAGCGCCTTCGGCGTCAAGGCCGCCACACCGACGCAGTATCCCGCCGGTACCTCCGCCGACCTCGGCGACGGCGTGACCCTGCAGGTCAATGCCGACGGCAGCTTCGTCCTTGCCTCGCCAAAGGCGTTCGAAGGCGATCGCGGCCAGCGTGTCTACTACGCCTCGTCCGCGCCGCCGAAATTCACCACCGACAATTACCAGACCGTGCTGTTTTCCGAAGGCATCGGCCGCTCGTTCATGAATTCGCTGACGGTGACCATCCCGGCGACGGTGATCCCGATCCTGATCGCTGCCTTCGCCGCCTATGCTCTGGCCTGGATGCGCTTTCCCGGCCGGGCCCTGCTGATCGCGGTCATCATCGGCCTGCTGGTGGTGCCGCTGCAGATGTCGCTCATTCCGCTGCTCAAGCTCTACAACGGTGTCGGCACATTCTTCGGCGTGCCGTCGAAGACCTATCTCGGCATCTGGCTGGCGCATACCGGCTTCGGCCTGCCCTTCGCCATCTACCTCCTGCGCAGCTACATTGCCGGCCTGCCGCGCGAGATCATGGAATCAGCGCGCATCGACGGCGCCAGCGATTTCGAGATCTTCGTCAAGATCGTGCTGCCGCTGTCCTTCCCGGTGCTTGCCTCCTTCGCCATCTTCCAGTTCCTGTGGGTGTGGAACGATCTTCTGGTGGCGATGGTTTTCCTTGGCACGGCGCCCGATCAGATCGTACTGACGGCCAAGCTCAACGCGCTGCTTGGGTCGCGCGGCGGCAACTGGGAAATCCTGACGACATCGGCCTTCATCACCATCATCGTGCCGCTGATCGTCTTCTTCTCGCTGCAGCGCTATTTCGTACGCGGGCTGCTCGCCGGCTCGGTGAAAGGAGGCTGAGACAATGCAATCCGCTTTGAAGACAGGTTCGAAACCCGACCTCGCCGCCGAGCGCGACTGGTGGCGGGGTGCGGTGATCTACCAGATCTATCCGCGCAGCTACCAGGATTCGAACGGTGACGGCATCGGCGACCTCAAGGGCATCATCCAGCGGCTGCCCTACATTGCCGCGCTCGGCGCCGACGCGATCTGGATATCGCCCTTCTTCAAATCGCCGATGAAGGATTTCGGCTATGACGTCTCGGACTATTGCGACGTCGATCCGATGTTCGGCACGCTGGCGGATTTCGACGCGCTGGTGGCCGAGGCGCACCGGCTTGGGCTCAAGGTGATGATCGACGAGGTGCTGTCGCACACCGCCGACATCCACCCCTGGTTCAAGGAAAGCCGTTCCAGCCGCAAGAACCCGAAGGCCGACTGGTATGTCTGGGCCGACGCCAGGCCCGACGGCACGCCGCCCAACAACTGGCTGTCGATCTTCGGCGGCTCGGCCTGGCAGTGGGACACCAGCCGCCAGCAATATTACCTGCACAATTTCCTCGCCGAGCAGCCGGACCTCAATTTCCACAATGCGGAAGTCCAGGACGCGCTGCTCGACATCACGCGTTTCTGGCTGGAGCGCGGCGTCGACGGCTTTCGCCTCGATACGATCAATTTCTACTTCCACAGCCAGGGGCTGGAAAACAATCCGCCGCTGCCACCGGAAGAACGCAACGACCAGACCGCGCCGGCGGTCAACCCTTACAACTACCAGGACCACATCTACGACAAGAGCCGGCCGGAGAATCTTGCCTTCCTCGAGCGCTTCCGGGCGCTGCTCGACGAGTATCCGGCGACCGCAGCGGTCGGCGAGGTCGGCGACTCACAGCGCGGCCTCGAAGTGGTCGCCGCCTATACAGCCGGCGGCAAGCGCGTGCACATGTGCTATTCCTTCGACTTCCTGGCGCCGGAAAAGATCAGTGCCGGCAAGGTCCGTTCGGTGCTGGAAGCTTTCGGCAGAGTCGCCAGCGACGGCTGGTCGTGCTGGGCGTTTTCCAACCATGACGTGATGCGCCCGGCCTCGCGCTGGGCCGCCGACGAGGCCGATCCGACCGCCTATCTCAAGGTCATTTCGGCGCTGCTCATGTCGCTGCGCGGCTCGGTCTGCATCTATCAGGGCGAGGAACTCGGGCTCGGCGAGGCCGATCTGCGCTTCGAGGACCTGCAAGACCCCTACGGCATCCGCTTCTGGCCCGAATTCAAGGGGCGGGACGGCTGCCGCACGCCCATGGTGTGGGACGGCAAGGCCAGCAATGGCGGTTTCTCCCAGGCGAAACCCTGGCTGCCAGTGCCGGCAAAACACCTGGCGCAGGCGGTCAATGTGCAACAGGGCGACCAGGCCTCGCTGCTGGAGCACTATCGGCGCTTCCTCACCTTCCGCCGCGCCCATCCTGCGCTGGCCAAGGGCGACATCAGCTTCATCGAGAGCGAGGGCGACACCGTCGCCTTCACGCGGCGGGCGGGCAATGAGCAGATCGTCTGCGTCTTCAATCTGGGCGCCGGCCCGGCCAAGGTTGACCTTGGCGACCGATCCCTGCAACCTTTGCCGGGACACGGGTTTTCCGGGCGGGCGAGCAGCGGCTCGATCGAGCTCGGCGGCTACGGCGCCTGGTTCGGGCGCATCGACTGAATTTTAGAGAAACTGGGAGGAAACCAATGGCCGATGTCAATCTGAGACAGGTGAAGAAGTCCTACGGCAATCTCAACATTCTCCACGGCATCGACCTCGACATCAAATCGGGCGAGTTCATCGTCTTCGTCGGTCCGTCGGGCTGCGGCAAGTCGACCTTGCTGCGCTCGATCGCCGGGCTCGAGGAAATCACGTCGGGCGAACTCAAGATCGACGGCGAGGTGGTCAATGACGTGCCGCCTTCGAAGCGCGGCATCGCCATGGTCTTCCAGTCCTATGCGCTCTATCCGCACATGACCGTCTACGACAACATGGCTTTCTCCATGAAGATCGGCAAGGAGAACAAGGCCGAGATCGACCGGCGCGTGCGCCAGGCGGCTGAAATCCTGCAGTTGACCAAATATCTCGACCGCCTGCCCAAGGCGATGTCGGGCGGCCAGCGCCAGCGCGTCGCCATCGGCCGCGCCATCGTGCGCAATCCCAAAGTGTTCCTGTTCGACGAGCCGCTATCGAACCTGGATGCGGCGCTGCGCGTCGCCACCCGCATCGAGATCGCCAAGCTGAAGGAATCGATGCCCAACACGACGATGATCTATGTCACGCACGACCAGGTCGAGGCGATGACGCTGGCGGACCGCATCGTGGTGCTGAAGGAAGGCCATATCGAGCAGGTCGGCACGCCGATGGAGCTCTATAAGAAGCCCGGTAATCTGTTCGTCGCCCAGTTCATCGGTTCGCCGGCCATGAACATTCTGCCGGCGACGATCGACAAGACGGGCAATCCGACCGTCATCAGTCATGTCGGCGGCCGCAAGGCGACTGTGCCGATCGCAACACCGGCGTCGGCGAAGGGCGCCGCGATAAGCTTCGGCGTGCGGCCGGAAGATCTTTCGATCGCCAGCGGCGCGGATTATCTGTTCGAAGGAACGGTCGACTATGTCGAGCAGCTCGGCGAGGTTCAGCTCGTCTATGTCGATATCGGCCGGGCCGACCTGCCGCTGGTGACCAAGCTGCCGGGCAATGTCGAGGTCAAGCGCGGCTCGACGCTGCGGTTGACCGCCGATGCCGGCGATTTGCATATCTTCGACGCGGACGGACGCTCCTTCGCCCTGCATGAGGCCGAAGCCAAGGCGGCCTGAGACAGTCTGTTACGACAACGCAAAAAAGCGGCGGGCACAGGCCCGCCGCTTTTTCTTGGATTGGCTCCGGCTGTTAGCGGCCGAAGAGGTTCCGGTCGCTGCCCTGCTGGGGGGCCGACTTCTGCGCATCGCCCGACGAGTTGAGCATCTTGTAGACGGGCGAGTCGCTGTTGCGGATCGCACCGGTACGCGTATTGTCCACGCCGGTCGTCGAGACAGCCGGCTGGTTGGCGCCATTGGAGCCAAAGTTGTCACTGCCGGCGAAAGCGCTGCCCGAAACGGCCAGAACGGCGGCGGCAGCAAGGATGATCTTCTTCATTTCAAGTCTCCTGAATTCTTAAAGTTGACCAGCGGGCGGGGCAGAGCCCGCCACCCGCCGGGGATCGGCCGTTAGCGGCCGAAGAGGTTGCGGTCGGCGCCCTGGACGGGCTTCTGCGCAGCCGGTACCGACTTATCGATCGAACCGGTATGCGAGTTGTCGGTCGAGGTAACCGCAGGCTGGTTGGCGGCGTTCGAACCGAAATTGTCGCTGCCGGCGAAAGCGCTGCCGGAAATGGCCAGAACGGCGGCGGCAGCAATGAGGATCTTGTTCATTTCAAATACTCCTGAATTCTAAGGCCCACTGGCGCGGCAGGCTCACCCGCCGCGCAGCAGGGGCGGCTGTTAGTTGTTGCCGTAGAGGTTATGGTCGGCGCCCTGGACGGGCTTCTGCTCAGCCGGTTCCGACTTCTTGACCGAAGCGGTGTACGTGCTGTCGACAGTTGCCGCGGGGGTCGCGGCGTTCGAACCAAAGTGGTCGCTACCAGCAAAGGCGCTGCCGGAAATGGCCAGAAGGGCGGCGGCAGTGAGAACAATCTTTTTCATTTTGGGTACTCCAGTATTTTTCCTGTCCGTCTAGCGGCGTGTCTTGGGATTGAAATCGCGTCGTTCGGACAGCCCCGATGTGGTAAGGTGCCCAGGCCATTTCCAATCACGAAGTTTTTCCGTGTGGACCATGAAAGCGCTACTTGAAATTGTACCAGACGTTTCCGGACACGAGTTTTTTCCGAAATGAATCAGATAGTTATGTGAATCCGGCGATTTGATCACCAACTGTATCAAGGGCCCGGCGTTCACACCGTCCTGTACGCACCGTCAACAGAAACGAACCGTTCGGTTCGATTTTAGAATCTGCTAATAGTCACTTTTCGAAACCGTTAACCCTTTTTGCCCCGGCTAAAGGTCCAAAACAGTATCCGGGACGGCCGGCGGCGATCATTGCGATACGTGCCCGTAGCGTAAACCGTCCGTGTCGCGCCACATGGATGCGATGTCGCTTTCATGCCGATGTCGCAAACGCTGTCGTGATTAGATCATGCCATCTCAGGTGCCGCTTCGTGACGACGGGGCGGAGAATTGGGAAGCCGGTCAGATTCCGGCGCTGCCCCCGCAACGGTGGTGGAGTTCAAGTCGCGACGGGAGACCACTGGGCATCAGCCTGGGAAGGTGTCGCGATGGTCCGCAAGGACAACTCCAGAGCCCGGAAACCAGCCCGAGATGCTTGAACTCGACTGATCGCGGTGGGCGGTCAAGAGGCGGATGGTGTCTGACCGGTTCATGCCGGCATGCACCCGGTCCCTCCTCAATCACCACCAGTTCAGTCCTTGACGAATGAGGACAGGACATGGATGCGCGCAACGACATGCTGAGGCTCTTGAACAGCCGCAAGCAAGGCTTTTCGCTGGAACAGCCCTTCTACACCGACCCCGACTACTTCAAGCTGGACATGGAGCTGATCTGGTATCGCGACTGGCTGTTCATCGGCCATGACTGCGAATTGCCGAAGCCGGGAAGCTTCATCACCGTGCAGATCGGCGACTATCCGGTCGTGCTGGTGCGCGATCAGCAAGGCAAGATCAATGCCTTCCATAATTCCTGCCGCCATCGCGGGAGCCGCGTCTGCAACACCGACAAGGGCACCGCCGCCAAACTGGTCTGCCCTTACCACCAGTGGACGTATGAGCTGGACGGCCGACTGCTGTTCGCCCGCCAGATGGCGGATGGTTTCGACAAGAGCCAGTTCGGGCTGAAGCCAGTCGCCTGCGAAAGCGTCGCCGGCTATGTCTTCATATGCCTGGCGAAGGAGCCCGACGACTTCGCCCCGATGCGGGCAATGATCGAGCCCTATCTCAAGCCGCACCGCCTTACCGAAGCCAAGGTCGCCTTCGAGAGCACCATCATCGAGAAGGGCAACTGGAAGCTGGTCTGGGAAAACAACCGCGAGTGCTATCATTGCGCCGGCAATCACCCGGAACTCTGCAAGACCTTCCCGGAAGCCCCGACCGTGACCGGCGTGCAGGGCGCCGACAGCGACCCCGAAATGCTGGCCCACTGGGCCAAGTGCGAGGCCGCCGGCCTGCCGAGCAAATTCCGCATCGATCCGGCCGGACAGTACCGCGCCACCCGGGCGCCGCTGCTGCGCGATGCCGTCAGCTACACGATGACCGGCAAGAGGGCGGTCAAGAAGAACCTGTCAGACACGGTCTCCGCCGACCGCATCGGCACCTTGATGCACTATCACTACCCGACGACGTGGAACCACATTCTCATCGACCACGCGGTGACCTTCCGCGTGCTGCCGGTCAGCGCCACGGAGACCGCGGTGACGACCAAATGGCTGGTGCACAAGGACGCCGTGGAAGGCGTCGACTATGACCTCGCCGAGCTCACCCATGTCTGGACCGAGACCAACGACCAGGACCGCCGCATCGTCGAAGAAAACGCCTTCGGCATCCTGTCCCCGGCCTATGAACCCGGCCCGTACTCGGAATTGCACGAGGGCGGCGTCATCCAGTTCGTCGACTGGTACGCCCGCTTCATCGGTCCGCGTCTGGCCGAAGGTGGCCGGCCAGCGCTGCGCAGCGTCGCCTGAGATCATGTCGCCCAAAAGTGTTTAGCGGTTTTGGGGTCACGACATGAGCAGAGAAAAAGGACTTGAGGGATGAATGCGATGACTGATCTTGGCCTCTATCGCCACCTCGACCAGATGGCGCCCTGGAACGACCGGCTGCAGGTGCTGGAGGTGACCGGCGTCAGCGACGAGGCGCCCGACGTGAAGACCTTCACCTTCCGCTCCGACAACCAGACCTGGTTCCGCTACAAGCCAGGCCAGTTCGTCACGCTGGAACTGCCGACGTCGGATGGTCCGCTCATGCGCACCTATACGCTCTCGTCCTCGCCGTCGCGGCCATTCTCGATCGCCGTGACGGTCAAGGCGCAGGCCGGCAGCATCGGCACGCGCTGGATGTTCGATCATCTGAAGGTCGGCTCGCACGTGAAGGCTTATGGGCCGACGGGCGACTTTTCGCTGCACAGCCATCCGGCGGCGAAATATCTCTTCATTTCGGCCGGCTCCGGCGTCACGCCCATGATGTCGATGCTGCGCTGGCTGAACGACTGCGCGCCATGGACCGATGTCGGCTTCGTCAACTGCGCGCGGCGCCCGGAAGAGATCATCTTCCGCAAGGAGCTCGAACTGCTCGGCGGCCATATGCCGGGCCTGACGCTCGGCTTCATGATCGAGGAGCGCTCCAGCCGCGAGGGCTGGTACGGCCATATGGGCCGCATCGACGCGATCCGCCTGCCGCTGCTGGCCCCCGATTTCCGCGACCGTGAAATCTTCTGCTGCGGCCCGGATCCGTTCATGCGTGCCGTGCGCGGCATGCTCGAAGCTGCCGGCTTCGACATGGCCCGCTACCATCAGGAAAGCTTTGCCGCGCCCGTGATGGAGGAAATACCGGCGCCGTTCGCGACACCGGCCGAAGGCGGTAACGCCGTGCCCGTCGAGGCCGTGACCCCGATCCGTTTCTCGCTTTCGGATGTCGAGGCCGGATGCATCGCCGGCCAGACCGTGCTGCAGACGGCGCGTGCCTCGGGCGTGCGGATACCGGCGGCCTGCGAGTTCGGCCTGTGCGGCACCTGCAAGGTGCGGGACTGGGTTTTCTAGGCCCGGACCAGCTTGCCTGGCTGAAGCAGGATCTTGCGGGGCTTTCCGCCAGCACGCCGATCGTGGTGTTCGCGCACATGCCGATGTGGTCGCTCTATCCCGCGTGGGGCTGGGGCACCCAGGACAGCGCGCAGGCCTTGTCGCTGCTCAAGCGCTTCGGTTCGGTGACGGTGCTGAAGCCGTTCGAGAACGGCAAGGACGGAAAGCCC
>NZ_JAFKIC010000252.1 GCF_017306585.1 Mesorhizobium sp.
GCGCGGCTATGCCGGCCCGATCTTCATGACGGCGGAGACCCGCAACGAGGCCCCGGCCACGCTGGCCGCCTATGCCGATGCCGGAGACCTTGGCCGATTTCCCTTTCCTGAAGACCGTATCGAACTGTTCGAGCCCGGCGATGTGCTGAAAAGCGGCAATCTTACGATCAGGACCGGGCGGTCGGGGCATGTCGTCGGCGGCGTCTGGTTTGCCGTCGACGACGGCGAGAGCCGCGTCGCCTATTCGGCCGATGTGGTGCCGGACAGCAACGTGTTCGTCATGGATACGATCCCGCACTGCGATCTTCTCATCCTCGACGCGTCCTATGGCGCCGACCCGGTTCCGGGCGCCGCGCGGGCGCGGCAGATTTCCGAATGGGTGGCCCGGCATCCGCAGGGGTGTCTGCTGCCGACGCCCCTGTCCGGCAGGTCGCTGGAACTGATCGCGGCCTTGGCCGGGCCGTTCGCCATCCATGCCGGCATGCGCCCGTCGCTGGAGGCGCAGATCGACGCTTCGGCATCCCTGCTGCCGGGCGTTTCGAACCTCCTGCGCTGCCGCCTGTCGGATGCCGCCGATTGGTCCGATGGCGAGGCCTTGCCGGCATTGCCCTTGCTGGCCGATGACGGCATGGGCGAAGCCGGCCCGTCGTCGCGGCTCTTGCCGCGCGCGGGGGGAGCGGGCTATCCGGTTTTGCTCACCGGGCACCTGCCTTCGGGCTCCCCGGGCGACCTGATGCACAGGGCCGGCCAGGCGGATTGGGTGCGCATGCC
Organism: Mesorhizobium sp.; assembly: GCF_017306585.1. Taxonomy (GTDB): domain Bacteria; phylum Pseudomonadota; class Alphaproteobacteria; order Rhizobiales; family Rhizobiaceae; genus Mesorhizobium. The sequence continues at coordinate 772 of NZ_JAFKIC010000252.1, forward strand.
GACGCACCCGACACTGTCGGGCAATGTCGGCATCTGGGAGAAAGCCGGCCGGCCGACGGCGCTGGGGCATTCCTGTGCGCCCGAACTGCTTGATGACCTGAAGAACCATATTCCGTCGCTGCTCACGAAATCTCGTACAGGCCAGCGCATCGCGCTGCCGCAAGGGAGCAAACAATGAGAATCCTGGTCTGTAACGACGATGGCATTGAAGCGCCGGGACTGGCCCGTCTGGTCAACGCCGCCCACGGTTTGAGCGATGATGTCTGGGTGGTCGCGCCCGACGGCAAGCGCACCGCCGCCGGCTCGTCGCTGACGATCGCGCGGCCTTTGACGATGCGGCGCGTCAGGCCGAACTGGTATTCCTGCTCCGGCACGCCGGCCGATTGCGTGGTGAGCGCGATGACATGGCTGTTCGCCGAGGCGAAGAAGCCGGACCTCGTGCTGTCCGGTGTCAATGACGGCCGTAACGTTGCGGAAGACCTCGCCTATTCCGGCACGCTCGGCATTGCCCGGGAAGCTGCCTTCTGGGGCGTTCCCGCCATCGGCTTCTCCCGGGTCAAGAATCCTGATTTCACCGATGCCGACGACGGATGGCTCGGCGCCCTGATCGCCTCGCTGTGGCAATCGCGCGCCGATTGGGTTGCCGAGGGGCATTGGCTGAGCGTCAACCTGCCGACGGCACTGCCGGCTCAAATCCGGCAACCGGTCATCGGCCGCGACAAGATCGGCCGAACCGCGCAGATCGTTGAAAGCGATGGCGACCGCACCGTCATCACCGTGCCGCGCGGGCGAGCTCATGCCAGCCGGCAGGGCGACGAAAACGCCGTGATCGATGCGGGCCTGGTCAGCATCAACCGGCTGAACTGGTTTGGGGAAACGCGGCTCGATGAGCGGTTTGTCGACGGGATCCTGGCTCAGCCCCGGCGAGATCATCACCAAGCTGTCAGCGGCTAAATCGCCTGAAATCGCTCGCAATGCTTGAAGCTGCCGTTATTTCATTCCACATCGGTCGGCATGACGGACGAGGCAAGAGAACGGCGGTATCTGCTGTGGGGCATTCCCGCATCGCTGATCCTGCACGTCCTCATCCTGGCGTTCCTGAACTATGGCCTGCCCACGCTTCCCGAACCCCCGCAGGAGGAGCAGCCCCTGAATGTGGCGCTGGTGCCTCCGCCGGAGCAGCCAAAACCGAAACCCCCTCCGCCCAAACCGGAGACGAAGGCCGAAAAGCCGCCGGAGCCCAAGCCCGAAAAACCGCCGGAAGAGCGCAAGCCGCCGGACGGTGAGGCGCTCAAACGCGTCTTTCAGTATGGCGCCAAGGATACCGGGCCCAAGAAGTCTCTCGATGGCGGCAGTGCGCAAGCCAATGTGCCGCCGCCGGCCAAGGATGACAGCCCGAAGACCCCTGCCATGCCAAAAGCCGAGGAGAACAAGCCCGCGGCGGCGCCGGCGCCTCCCCCGCAGCAAACCGAACCGGACAAGGCCGACGCAAAACCCCCCGAGACGGAGACCAAGCCCACGCCGGACGAAGAAAAGCAGCCGCCCGATAATACCGATAAACCGGCCGACAAGCAGGAGCCCGCACCTCAACCCGCTGAAAAGCAGGCGGCGGAGACGCCCAAGCCGTCACCGGCGGAGACTGTCGCCAAGCCGGCGCCCGAGAAGGCAAAGCCCAAACCTCTAAGATCGATGAAGTTCTCAACCGCGAATGCAAAACCATCGAAGCCCAAGTCCTCGAAATCCAGGGTGACCAGCCCCTCGGCACCCGATTCCACGGACACGGCGGCAGGAGGATCGCCAGTTTATGGCGGGCTTCCGGGCGTTCGAAAGCTTTTCTCGCAGGGCGCAACCGGAGATGCGATGGCCACCAGTTCCATGGACGGCGTGCCTCGCGACCGCCGCATAGCCAATCTCTGCGCCAACGTACTGGACACCGAATTGCAGGGCGCCGATTATTCACCCAAATGGCTGCCGACCATTCCGTTGAAGACAGGTAATGTTCTCAGCCCCGCGGAGGCCGCCTTCAGCACGAGAACCACATGGTACAGGCTGAGCTTCCGCTGCGAGGTCGATTCCGATGCGACCAGGGTCCTGTCGTTCAGTTTCCGTGTCGGTTCCGAGATACCGCGCGGCGAATGGCCGCCGGGTCACCCTCTCTAGTTCCTTCCTAGGCCGGGACGCCGAGCCCGGCCAATTGCCGGCTGATCTCATGCCAGTCGGCGCAGATGAAATCAGCGCCGGCTGCCTTCAGCCTCGCACCATGTTCGGCATAGGTGTGGCCGCCGCCGGTGTAGCCGATCGCCGTCATGCCGGCAGCGACCGCGCCCTGGATGCCGAAGGGCGAATCCTCGATCACGATGCAGTCGGCAGGGTCGGCGCCCATCCTGGCCGCCGCGAAGAGGAAGATGTCGGGCGCCGGCTTGCCGTTCTTGACCATGGAGGAGCTGTAGATCGCGTCGCCGAAAAACCGCGCCAGTCCGGTGACGGCGAGGCTGTGGTTGATGCGCTCGACGGAGGATGACGAGGCAACGCAGCGGTCGCCGGCAAGCGTGGCAAGGAAGGCGGCGATGCCCGGCGTCGGCTTCAGCTCTTCGGAGAAGACAGCCTTGGTCTCGGCCCAGATGTCGCCGTCTGCGGCGGCGGGAAACTGGTGGCCGGTCAACTCCTTGATTTTGATGATGATGTCGGCCTGCTTCATGCCGATGCACTGGGCGATGATGCCGCTGTGGACACCGGGCATGCCGTGCTTTTCATAGACGCGCTCATAGGCCCTGGCGGCCAGGGGCTCGCTGTCGACGAGGACGCCGTCGCAATCGAAAATAATGGACCTAGATTGCGTCACGCGCGTCTCTCCAGCCTTGAATTTTCGCACATCGCTATCGATAAAAAGTCAAATGTTCAATAGCGGGAACCGTACGAGGAGAGGCGTGAAGGCTAAAGCTGGCGCAGCGCGTCGCTGGCGCGGGCCGATCCGAGCGCCCGTTGCATGGCCTGGCGCGACTGGGCGCGGTCGGGCGTGATCCAGTTGGGTTCGGCGCCCAGGAAGCGATCGAGGAAAGCCACGGCATAGGCCGGCATCTCGGTGACGTTCTCGCGATAGGACCACCAGGTGCGCAGGTCGTCGGCGCATTTGTCGATGCCGGGCGCCGAGCCGAATTCCTGCTCGTGGATCGCCGAAATCACGGAGACGCAGTAGTTCGTGTAGAGGAAGCCCTCTGGCCAGAAGCGAATGATGTCCAGTGTGCCGGCGTTCTCTCCCGTTTCGATAAGCCCTGTCAGGCCGGAGATTTCCCTGGCCGGCGCCTGCTTGATCAGTTCGCGCAGCACCAGCCCGGCGGCGAAGACGATGAAGTCGGCGCGATCGATCGCTGCGAAGCGCTTCTGCGCTTCCATGATCTCAACCCAGTCGAGAAAGGCCCTCGTGAGCCGGGCTTCGTCGATCTCGAAACGCACGCCGAACGTATCCGAGACCACCTTGGCGCTGCCGCGGAACGTGGCGCGGAACCAGCGCAACTGCCGCAGGCGATGCCGCAGATCGGGCATAAGGGCCAGTTCATCCCTGAAGGGCAGTTCCATTTCTCACATCCCGTTTCAGACAGGCTAGCACAGCCATGGTCTCACCGAAATCCGCGCAAGGGCTGTGGATGACTGTGTATGACCCCAATATCATACATATTGACATTCGCGGAAACAAATGTTCTCACTTTGCTGTTGTCGCGCATCGGTCCAAGGTGCGGGTTCAACGCAGGCTTCGGGAGGATATCTGGATGGCGATCTGGCAGTGGGCACTGCTTCTGCTGGTTATTGTGTGGGCGCTGCAATCGCTCGGCGTCTGGCTGCAGATGCGGCATTATTCGGATGTCTTCCGGGGCGTGACCGACCAGTACAAGGATGGCTTCGTCGGAGCCGGCAATTTTCGCGGTCGCTTGGCCAAGGGCACCATCGCGCTCGTCGTGGTGACGCCTGACCTGATCGTGCGCCGCATGATGGTGATGAGCGGCCGTTCCGTCTTCACCAAGTTCAAGAGATTTCAAGAATTCGAGGGGGTTTCCCTCGATCGACTCCGGTCCAACCCTGCGATCATGGGGGAGGGGGAACCCGGTGTGGCCGAGGCCGTGAAGCGGGCGATCGAACAGATCGACAAAGCACGGTCGGAGCCGGGGAAGAAGCCGGGCCTGTCCGGTTTGAATGTAGCAAGGGCCTAGAGACGGATGATTTCGGGTCTGTTCGACCTGAAATCTGAATCCGCTTCTAAATCAAAGGGTTAGAGCATGATGTCGTCCGAAAGCCGATTCACACTTTTCGGCATCATGCTCTAGAGGACGCCGCGCACCGACTGGGATCAACCGGCGGGCGGCATAAGGAGGAGAAATGTCTGTATTTTCGTTGTTGGCGCAGCATGCCGACCTGGCCGTGCACAATCTGCATGTCGCCGGTACCATGGTTTCGGATGCTGCATTGCATGGCAAGCTCGCCGTTGAGCATGCTTCCGATCATCTCGTTGTTCTGGCTCAGGCCGACAGCGGGCCGATCACCGTCGACCAGTTCAAGGAAAAGCTGAAGGACGTCCAGCAGGAGGAACAGCTCGGCTGGCTGACCGCCATCGGCAAGTACTTCATCGGCATCTTCCAGAAGGGCGGCGAAGTGTTCGCCGGCTTCGTCACCGGCATCATCCCGACGCTGGTCGTGCTGATGACCGCCTTCTACGCCGTCACCGAGCTGGTCGGTGAAGAGCGTGTGCATGGCCTGGCGCGCGGCGCCGGCAGGATCGCGCTGACGCGCTATACGCTGCTGCCGCTGCTGGCGGTTTTCTTCCTGACCAACCCGATGGCCTACACGTTCGGCTCGTTCCTGGAAGAAAAGCACAAGCCCGCTTTCTATGACGCCGCCGTGTCCTACGTGCATCCGCCGCTCGGCCTGTTCCCGCACATCAACCCCGGCGAATACTTCGTCTGGGGCGGCATCCTCGTGGCGCTGCTGGAACTGGAAAAGAAGGGCGTCGTCGTTGCCGGTTACCACGTCAAGGTGGCGATCTGGTACGCCATCGTCGGCCTCGTCGTCATCCTGCTCAAGGGCATCCTGACCGAGCGCATCACCGCCATCATGGCACGCCGCCAGGGCGTCGAGCTCTAAGGGCGGGGAGGACATCATGGCCAAGACTTTTAAAGCCGTAAAAATCTCCCGGGGCACCAGCGGCTGGGGCGGCCCGCTCGTGATCGAGCCGACCGCGCAGCGCGACAAGGTCGTCTCCGTCACCGGCGGCGGCATCCATCCCGTGGCCCAGCTCATCGCCGACATGACCGGCGCCACGGCCGTCGACGGCTTCAAGGCGCCGCCGATCGAAAGCGAGATGGCTGTCGTCGTCGTCGATTGCGGCGGCACCGCGCGGTGCGGCGTCTATCCGCGCAAGCGCATCCCGACCGTCAATCTGACGCCGGTCGGACAGGCTGGGCCGCTCGCCCAGTTCATCACGGAAGACATCTACGTTTCGGGCGTGAAGCCGGCCAACGTCACAATGGCGGACGGATCCGAGGCGGTCACCACTGCGGGGGGAGCAGCATCGATGAGTTCAAACAACAACACTGCAGCTGCGGCGCCACAGCCGCTGCCGAGCGAAGGCGGGCTTATCGGCCTGATCAGCTCGATCGGCCGCGTCATGGGCCGCGTGGTCGGTATCTTCTTCAATTCCGGCCGCCGCACCATCGACCAGGTCGTCCGGAATGTGCTGCCGTTCATGGCCTTCGTGACCATGCTCATCGGCCTGATCCTCTACACCGGTATCGGCGACGTGCTGGCGCAACCGATGGGTCCGCTGGCCAACAACATCGTCGGCCTGCTGATCATCTCGGCCATCTGCGGTCTGCCGTTCCTGTCGCCCATCCTGGGACCAGGCGCGGTCATCGCGCAGGTCATCGGCGTCGCCATCATCGGCCCGCAGATCGCCAACGGCACGATTTCGCCGGCGATGGCCCTTCCGGCCCTGTTTGCCTACAACACCCAGGTCGGCTGCGACTTCGTGCCGGTCGGCCTGGCGCTCGGTGAAGCCAAGCCGAAAACCATCGAAATCGGCGTGCCGGCGGTTCTGATCAGCCGCCAGATCATGGGCCCGGTCTCGGTGCTGATCGCCTGGGTCGTCTCCCTGATCGTGTTCTAAAATACCAACAACAACAACGAGGTTCGCCATATGTCGGTTCTTCTCAAGACACGGGTCACAGCAATAGGACCCGAAGTGGCGGACCTTGCCGAAGGGGGCGTAGTCATCCTGTTCGCGGATGGCTCGCCGCCGGAACTCGCCGAAGTCTCCGTGCTGCACAAGACGGAGCAGGGACCAAGTGACGGAGCGCCCGCCAAGGGCGCTTCGATCACCATCGGCCCGGTTTCAGCTGTCATAACAGCCGTGGGCTCCAGCGCCTGGAGCAAGGTGCTCGAAATGGGCCACGTCGTCATCTCGTTCAACGGCGCCACCGAGGCCGAGAGGCCAGGCGAGATCTGCGCGTCGCAAGTCGACGGCGAAGCGCTCGTTGCCGCTTTGAAAACCGACGCGATCATCACAATCGCCGCCTGACAGCATCCGCGCCGCCGCCTATGCTGGGCGAGGCGCCCATAACAAGAGTATTTGCCATGGAACGCTCGACCATCGTCAGAGTGCATGAAGGTCTGCACGCCCGTCCCGCCACGCGGTTCGTCAAGCTCGCCAAGGGTTTCGAATCCGACGTCGAGCTGGTCAAGGACGGCAAGGCGGTCAGCGCCAAGAGCTCGGTGAAGCTGATGCTGCTGGCGGTCAAGGAAAACCAGGAAGTCACCGTGCGCGCGAACGGCGCCGACGCGATCGAGGCGATCGAGGCGCTGATCGGCTATCTCGAAAACCCCAAGGCCGGCCTCGACGACGAAGAGCCGCAGAGCGCTGCGAATGATGCCGGCCAGGAGGCGGTGCCCGCACCCGTGCCCCAATCCGCGCCCGCCACGTCCGATCATGCCAACGGCCTGCGCGGCGTGGCTGCAAGCGAGGGCGTCGCAATCGGGCCGGCCTTCGCGCATTTCCCGCCTGATATCACCGGGCAGGGCCGCATGCTGCAGGCGGAGGAGATCGACGCCGAGATCGACAGGTTCCGCGCGGCGGTCGCCGCGGTCCAGGCGCGCATGGACAAGGCGCTGGCGCAGGACAGCCTGTCGGCCGGCGACCGGGGTATCGTCGCGGCACTTCGCGATATCGCGGCGGACGACAGCCTGACCGGCGAAGCCGAGAAGGCGATCAAGGGCGGCAACGACGCGGTTTCAGCTGTCATCACCGCCGCATCGACGATCGCCGCGGACTTTAGCGCCGTCGACGACCATTATCTCAACGCACGCGCCGACGACGTCCATGCCGTCGGGCGGCAAATCTGCCTGGTGCTGCTGGGCCAGGACGACGTCAGCCTCGAAAACATCCCGCAAGGCGCCATCCTCATCGCCGACGACATCGGCGCCTGGGATCTGGCGCGGGCACCGCTGAAGCGCATCGGCGGTGTCGTGTGCGGCCATGGCGGCGCCACCTCGCACATCGCCATCATCGCCCGTTCGCACGGCATTCCGGCGGTTCTCGGCCTTGGCGACAAGATCAACGCGCTGCGTGTGGCGAGCCAGGTCGCGCTCGACGGCAACAGCGGTCATGTGATCGTCGATCCCGATGCGGCCGTCCACGCCGATTTTGCCGGCCGCGTCGAGGCGGCGGCCAGGGAGCGCGCCGGCCTGGCCGCCTTCAAGACGGTGACGCCCAAGCTCGCCGACGGCAAGGTAATCGAGGTCGCGGCCAATATCGGCTCGCTGGAGGAGATCGAAGCCGCGCAGGAGGCAGGCGCCATGGGCGTCGGCCTGTTCCGGACCGAGCTCCTGTTCATGCGCCATATGCATCTGCCGTCGGAAGACATGCAGGCCGAGACCTATGCGGCGCTGGCGAAAGCGTTCGCGCCGTACCCCGTGATCGTTCGCACGCTCGATATCGGCGGCGACAAGCCGATCGCCGGCATCGAATTTCCCGACGAGGAGAACCCGTTCCTGGGCTGGCGCGGCATCCGTATGTGTCTCGACCGTCCCGATATCTTCAAGCGCCAGCTCAGGGCGCTGCTCCGGGCCGCCGTGCACGGCAACATCAAGGTCATGCTGCCGATGGTGTCCGACATTGGCGAGGTGAGGCAGACGCGGGTGCTGGTCGAGGAATGCGCGGCGGAGCTGAAGGCCGAGGGCGTACCGCATGCCGGATTTGACCTTGGCGTGATGATCGAGACGCCGGCGGCCGTGCTGATCGCTCCGGCGCTGGCGAAGGAAGTGGCTTTCTTCTCGATCGGCACCAACGACCTGACCCAGTACATTATGGCGGCCGACCGTCTCAATCCGACCGTGGCCAAGCTCAACGATGTCGCCAATCCGGCTGTCATGTCGGCGATCGAGCTGACGGCAAAAGCCGGCGTCGCCGCCGGTATCATGGTCGGCATGTGCGGTGAGGCGGCCGGCCGGCCGGACCTTATTCCCATTTTCATCAACATGGGGCTGACCGAACTGTCGATGAGCCCGGCCTCGATCCAGCGGGCCAAGAAGACCATCACCGCCATGGCGGCCGCGAAGTAGCTCCGCACGGCCGCTCCGTTTCCCGGAAACGCGCTGGAGGCCTTACGGCAAATGCGCAAGCAAGGTCGCGAAGACAGATGTGAGTTCATCGGCCGGGCTTGCCTTGCAGCAGGCCTGGACGATGCGGTCGCGGCGGATGTCGGCCGCCAGTATGGCGATCTCAAGCATATCGGGCTCCGGGGCGCCGTCGCGGCCGGTGGTCGCCAGGCCGCAGGCCAGGACGACCGGCGCCAGGCAGCTTATGTCGACCGCCCTGTCGCCCATCGCCGCCACGTCCGGCGGCGTGTCTCCGAAACGGACCGGGCGCTGGTTCAGGCATTCGACCAGCAGCGCCGAACATGTCGACGCAATCTCCCGAAGCCCCGCGCCGGGCGCGGTAAGGGCGGCCAGCAGATCGCCGTTGCGCTTGCGCATCGCGGCATGGACGGCGGCGAAGCCGGCCTCATGGATGCGGGCATTGTCGATCTTCAGGCCGGCAAGCACCGCCTTGGTCAGATAGTACATGTCGCGCCGGAACAGACGCTCCGCGCTCAATTGCCGCTCCTCGTCGCCGGCCGGGAAATAGGTGCCGAGACCCTTTACGGTCGTTCCGTCCACCTTGATCGGGCGTTCATGCGGGACGAAGGATTCGGCGATCGACAGCGCCTCGTCAACGGCGCTCGCGGCATGGCTGAGCAGGTCTTCGATGCCCTTGCCCGGGAAAGGCGGCAGATGGCTGGTGGCTTCGCGCAGCACGCTGGCGTCGCCGGTGCCGTCATGGCGGCTCTGCCGGATGATATCGCGGACTTCCCGCAACCGGTCCTTCAGGTTGACGCGGACATCTTCGGAGATTTGTCGCAGCATCGCGGATCGCCTCGAAACCATCTACTGATCGCGGCCGGTGGACGCCGGCCGTCAACCCTACATTGTTCCTCTCGATTGGTAGATCAATAGGCGATATTAGACCAGCATGGAGAATCGGCGAGGGCTCGTCCATCGTCGCGGGGAGAGAGACAATTGGGCAGGCGACGGCAAAGCGATAGCGAGAACGATCGGGCAGAAATGTCCGAACAGGTCGTCAGCGAGAGCCGGACGGACCGCCTCCGGATTCGCGCCGCCTGGATGTATTTCGTCGAGCAAATGACGCAGAACGAGATCGCCGACGTGCTCGGCGTCGGCCGCGTGACCATCGTGCGCATGCTGGCCGAGGCGCGCTCACGCAACGAGGTGAAGATCACCATCGAGAGCGAGCTTCTGGAGATCGTCCGGCTGGAGCGTGCGCTGGAAAAGACCTTTGGCCTGCAGCAGGCGCTGGTCGCGCCGCTCACGGCTGCGGATGCCGATCCGATCCCGGCCATCGCGGCCAAGACCGGCATGTTCCTGTCCGACGCGATGAAATCCGGCATGCAGGTCGGCGTCGGCTGGGGCAACACGCTATTCCACACCTTGCCGTTCATCAGCGCCAAATCGTTGACCGACTTCAAAGTGATTTCGCTGCTTGGCGGTGTCGGCGTCGCGCGCCGGGTCAACCCCGCCGAATTCGCCTGGCGCTTCGCGCAGATATTCCAGGGCGACGGCTATCTGATGCCGACGCCGGCCGTGGTCGACAGCGTCGAGACCAAGATCGCGCTGGTCGAACGCTGCGGCCTGCAGGAGGTTTTCGAGATGGCCGATTCGCTCGATGCCGTTCTGCTGAGCGTCGGCGGCATCGCTTCGGCCACGACCTTCTCACGCGGCGGCTTTCTGCGGGAAGCGGACCGGGAGGCTTTGCTCGAGCGAGGCGCCGTCGGCGACCTCCTGTTTCATTTCTACGACCGCAATGGCGATCTGGTCGACCATCCCGTCAACAACCACGTGATGTCGGTGGATGTCGATCGCCTGCGCAAGGCGCCGATCCGCATTCTCACCTCCGGCGGCGAGGAGAAGACCGAGGCGCTGCTGGGCGCCATGAGCCTCATCGCGCCGACGATCCTGATCACCGATGAGGAAAGCGCCAAGCGGATGCTGGCGGCGGTCAGCGGAAGCTGAAAGACGCGGTGACGTAGTCGGGCCAGGCATCGTGCTCGTCGAACACGGCGGCAAGATCCGACCTGTTCGCGAGGATGCCGCCCAGCACCAGCGCTGTCGCGATGCCGGCGCCGTTGCCGCCGGCTATGTCATGCTCGACACTGTCGCCGACGCAGACCACGCCGCCACGGTCCGGTTCGCCGGCCAGCACGAGCGCCGCGTCGAAGATCGCCGGATAGGGCTTGCCGATGCGGGTGACGCTGCCGCCAAGGCTTTCGTAGAGATCGGCGATCTCGCCGGCGCCAAAGCGAGGCCCGACCGAAGTCAGCATGATCTTGTCCGGATTGGTGCAGAAGCACGCTACCCGGCGTGCCGCAGCCGGGCCAAGCAGCCGGCGGTAATGGTCGAGATCGTATCGGTCGCCCTCGCTGGCCGAGATCAGCACCAGTTCGGCGTCCTCGCCCGTCTCGCTCAGCGTCAAAGGCAGGCCTTCGATCGCGCTGCGATCGCCATCGCGGCTGATCAGCAGACATTTCGTGCCGGGCGGCAGCGCTCCGGCTGTCGCCATGCCGTCGAAGCGTCGCCAAGCCACCTCGCCGGACGAAACAAAGTGATCCCAGCTTCCGCCTTCGAAACCGAGCTTTAGCAAGCGATCCTCGTTTGGTTTGGCACGCTTGCCGGAATTGGAAATCAGCACCACGGTCTTGCCGGCGCGCTTGAGCGCCGACAGGGCCTCCACCGCGCCAGGATAGGGGGCCTGGCCATCGTGCAGCACGCCGAACTGATCGAGCAGGAAAACCTGATAGCGCTCAGCCAGCAAGCCGATGCCGTCCAGGCGTTCGATCTCTTTCGCACTCATGCAAGCCCCGCATTGTTCGCGCCCTTCAGCGCCAGCCGCGCGGTGCCGGCGGCGGCCTCGTCCGACAATGCGGGCAGGAAAGCGACGCCGAGCTTGCGTTGCCGGATATCAGTCCAGGCCGGGTTCGCGGCGCCGCCGCCAACGCTCCTCACCGATGTCAACGCCGGCGCGCCAAGTTCGGCCAGCCTGCCGTAGCCGAGCGCCTCGATCGAAGCCATGCCTTCCAGCATCGCCTTGAGGTAGTCGGCGTCGTCGGCCGGCCGTGGCGAAAGGCGAGGCGGCAGCGCCGGGTCGGCGATCGGGAAGCGCTCTCCCGGCGTGCCGAGCGGATAATAGTCGAGGCCGGTCTCGGTCGTGGGATCGATCGCCGCACTGAGTTCGATGATGTGCGCGAGCGGAAAATGCTGAGCCAAGACCTTGCCGCCGGAGTTCGACGCGCCGCCCGCCAGCCAGATATCGCCCAGCCGGTGGCTGTAGATACCGAAGCGCGGCGCCGAGATCGGCCGGTCGGACAGGATCTTGATGGTGAGCGAGGATCCCAGCGCCGTGACGCCGTCGCCGGCCGCTGCAGCCCCTGTTGCCAGGAACGAGGCGCAGCCATCCGTGGTGCCGGCGACCACGGCCACGTCGTGCGACAGGCCGAACAGGTCCGCCATAGTCGCGGTCAGGGTGCCGGTGACATCGCCCGGTTCGACAATGCGCGGCAGCAGATCCATGCGCATGCCGGTGGCGGCGATCCAGTCCGGCCAGCGGCGTGCCTCGACGTCGTAGCCGGTCTTGAGCGCATTGTTCTCGTCGCTGACATCGAATCGTCCGGACAGGTTTCCGGCGATCCAGTCGGCCTGATGCAGCATGCGGCCGATGCCGGGCAGTTGCTGGAACCACAAGGCCTTGGCGAGGCCCGAGGTCGCCCCGTGGGCGGCACTCGCTTCCGGGGCCTTGCGGGCGATGATGGCCAGGATATCGGCGTCATCCACTTTGTCATTGTACATCAGCGGCTCGGCCAGGGGCCGCCCGGCGCTGTCGACCGGCAGCAGCGTGCCTGATGTGCCGTCCACGGCGACGGCGCGGACAGCGGTGCGGTCGATGCCCGCAAGAAGCTCCGCCAACGCCGCCTGGACCGCCTGCCACCATATAAGGGGCTGGCGGGGGTTCTGGCCGAACCTGTCGAGCCGAACAGCGGCTTGGCCGGCAATGGAAAAATCCCGCCGCATGGCCACGGCGCGGGCGCCGGAGGTGCCGATGTCGATGCCGACGACAAGTGGCGTCATGCCGTCCGTTCCTTGCTAGGCCGCGCCGGTCGCGTTGAGCTTCTGGCGATACTGTTCGGCGTCCCAGTTGACCAGTTCGTCATGCTCGGCGGCGGTGAGATAGTTCAGCCGCGCCGCACTATCGACGCGAGCCGTCACGTCGGCAAGGCAGCGCTGCATGGCGTCGGCGCCGGCACCGGCATCGCCGCGCATCAGCACGCCGGCGCCGGGAAAGAGAATCACCACGGGAGGCGTACCGAGCCGCGCGATGACATTGGCTACATCCTCGCCCGGCCTCGCCACGACCGAACCCTGGCCAAGGAAGATGACATGGTCCGGATAGAGACTGCCAGCCTCGGCCAAGCGTCGGCTTTCCGGATCGAGCGCCACTGCATGCGCTTCGGCATCCGCGGGCAGGCGATAGGCGCTGTCGCCGGCGAGCCTCGTCAAGGCCGCGATGTCGGGCGCGGCGGTCACCCGGGCAGGGCGCGCCAGCAGCGAGCGGACGCGGCCCAGGAGACGCTCCGCGTCGATGACGGTTTCGGCGGCGACGACCAGTCCATGATTGCCGAGGATCAGCACGTCGACACCGGGCCGCAGCTTTTCGGCAATGCCGCGCGCAAGAGGCAGCCCCGGCCGGAAATAGGGCACATAGGCCCATTCGATGCCGCCGAGCCGCCTTGCGACCTCGGTCTCGCCATTGGCCTGTACCGCAAGCGAAATCGTGTCGACGCAGTGCACATGCAGAACCACGCGCTGCGGCATCAGGGCATGCACCGTGGTCTCGATCGAGGGACGCAGGCCGCGCGGATTGAGGTTCTCGATGGCGAAGCGCTGCGGCTTGTCGGCGGCAGGATCGCGCTCCTCGACGGCCTTGAGCAGCGGCGCCATCGCCACCGGAACCATGATGTCGTCGCTGAGCGCGTCCTTCAGCCATGTGCCGGACGCCTTGATCCATAGCGTGTCGCCGGCCTTCAGCGAGGTGTTGCCGCCCGCTGCCTGCGTCATATGCGGGTCGCTGCCAATGGCGGCCGAAAGCGCACGCAGGGCCGCCATTTCCCGCGCATCAGCATGGGTCGCCATCGCGCATTTCCTCCAAAGGTCATGCCGCACGCGCGGCTGGATGTCCCCGTTCCGGGGCATGCATTGACGTTGGTATCGCAGAAGCGAGTAACTTTCGTCAATGGTGATCTTTTGTCATCATTGACGGCTTGTGTTGTACTAAATTCTGAGTAAGTTAAATCAAACGCTGTCGCAGAATGGCATATGGGAGGAGATTTTTGAGCGACCCTGGTCGTCCGTATCCGATCGCGGAATTCATGCGTGATCCTCAGGGGTCGCATGGAGCGCTGGCTGCGATCGTGTGGCGCGCAGCGGGTGGCCATGGCGCCCGGGCGGCGGCTTTCGAGACTGCGGGAGTGGTCGTTGAGCGCTGATCCCGAGCCCTATGTCCGGCTTTCCGGAGCCACGAAAACCTTCAACGGCGTGACCGTCCTCAGGAATGTCGATCTCGACATCCGTCTTGGTGAAGTTCACGCACTCATGGGCGAGAACGGGGCGGGAAAGTCGACGCTGATCAAGATATTGTCCGGCCTCTACGTGCCGGATGGCGGCAGCCTGACGGTCGCGGGGCAGGCAAGGAAATTCCGCTCGGCTAAGGACGCGGTGCGGGATGGAATCGCGACCGTCTACCAGGAACTTCTGCTGTTTCCGGAGCTGAGCGTCGCCGAGAATGTCTTTCTTGGCCACTGCCCGAAACGCCGCTGGGGCGGCATAGACTGGCAGGCCGTCCGTCGGCGCACCCGCGTCCTGCTGGACTCGCTCGATACGCCGGATCTCGACGTGGACACCAAGGTGGCGGCGCTGTCGGTCGCGCAAAGGCAGCGCGTCGAGATCGCCAAGGCGCTCAGCCTCGATGCGCGCGTCCTGATCATGGACGAGCCGACCGCGTCGCTTGTCGAGGCCGACGTGCAAAGGCTGATGCAAATCGTGCGGCAACTGCGGGACCGGGGTGTCGGCATCGTCTATGTCAGCCACCGCATGCCGGAGATTTTCGCGCTCGCCGACAGGGTGACGGTGCTACGTGACGGCGAACTGGTCGGCACCAGGCCGATCGGGCAGGTGGACGAGCCCTCCCTGGTGACGATGATGGTCGGCCGGTCGATCGAGCGGCTCTTCCCGAAGACCGAGCCGGTCATCGGCGACGTGGTGCTTGATGTCGAGAAGCTCAATCGCGGCAAGCAGGTGAAGGACATTTCCTTCGCGTTGAGGCGTGGAGAAATTCTCGGTGTCGCCGGGCTTATCGGATCGGGCCGCACCGAACTGGCGCTGACGCTTTTCGGCCTTACGCCAGCGATTTCCGGAGAGATCAGGCTTCACGGCAAGCCGGTGAGGATCAGTTCGCCGCGCCAGGCGCGCGACCTTGGGATCGCCTATGTACCCGAGGATCGCGGCCTGCAGGGCCTCGTCAAGGCAATGACCATTGGCCAGAACGTGTCGATGGCTTCGATCGACCGGATGGCCAGCGGCATCTTCATCCGCTTCGCGCAAGAGGCGGCGAAGGCGCAGAAGGCCTTGAAGCAATTCGGCATCCGGGCGCGCGGTATCGAACAGCCGGTCGGCCAGTTGTCCGGCGGCAACCAGCAGAAGGTGGTGATCGCCAAATGGCTCGAAACCAGCCCCGAAATTCTCATCCTGGATGAGCCGACGCGAGGCGTGGATGTCGGCGCCAAGTCGGAAATCCACGCCATCATGGGGGAACTGGTCCGCAATGGCATGGCGATCATCATGATCTCCAGCGAGCTGCCGGAAATCCTGGGCATGAGCGATCGCGTTCTGGTGATGAGCAATGGCCGGCTCGTCACGATACTCGACCGCGCCGATGCCACGCCCGAAAGCGTCGGCACGGCGATGACCGCGTCCGGCAAGCAGGCGGAGGCGGCCTGATGTCCACGGGCGATTTCCAGATCTCCGCCGCAAGGCGCAAAGGCGTGACTTCCCGCCTGTCCGGTCTTTATGCCAGCCACGGGCAGGAGATCGTCAT
>NZ_JAFKIC010000253.1 GCF_017306585.1 Mesorhizobium sp.
CCACCATGCTGCTCGCCGGCCTCGCCATGGCTGCCCTTGCCATGGCGCTGACCGGCATCCTGATCTTCATGGCCGATGACCGGCAGTTGCGCGATCTGACCTTCTGGCAGCTCGGCTCGCTGGCGGGCGCGACATGGCAGAAGATCGGTTCCGTCGGGCCGATCATCGCCCTTTCGCTGGCGGCGATGCCATTCCTGGCGCGGGGCCTCAACGCGCTGGCGCTGGGCGAGGCGACAGCCGGGCATCTCGGAATTCCGGTGCAGCGGCTGAAATACACCGCCATCATCGGCGTTTCGGCGGCGGTCGGCGCCTCTGTCGCCGTCAGCGGCGGCATCGGCTTCGTCGGCATCGTCGTGCCGCATCTGCTGCGCCTGCTGATCGGTCCCGACAACCGCTATCTGCTGCCGGCCTCCGCGCTGCTCGGCGCTTCGCTGCTGCTGCTGGCGGACGCCGTCGCGCGAACCATCGTGGCGCCGGCCGAACTGCCGATCGGCATCGTCACGGCCATTGCCGGCGCGCCGTTCTTCCTGTGGATATTGCTGCGCAAGCGCGGCGTGATCGATTTGTGAGACTTTGTACCGGTGAGGCTGGGATGATCGAGGCGAGGGATGTTGCGGTGGCGATCGCGGGCAAGCGTATCGTCTCCGGTGTCGGTTTCGAGGCGCGGCCCGGTGAAATCGCGGCCATTGTCGGCCCCAACGGCTCGGGGAAGACAACCTTCCTCAAGGCGCTGTCGGGCGAACTCGTCTATACCGGGATAGTTTCCCTCAACGGTCGCGACCTCCGCGCCATGAAGCCAGCCGAGGTCGCCGTCCATCGGGCCGTGCTGCCACAGGCGACAGTGCTGTCTTTTCCATTCACCGTGCGTGAAGTGGTCAAGCTCGGCCTTGTCGGCGGCCGCTCGGGTGTGTTGCCGGGCGAGGATTCGCGGCTGCCGGAGCGGGCGCTGGCGCGTGTCGATCTCGACGGCTTTGCAGGGCGATTCTATCAGGAGCTGTCGGGCGGCGAGCAGCAGCGCGTCCAGCTTGCCCGCGTGCTGTGCCAGGTCTGGGCGCCGGTGCTGGACGGCAAGCCGCGCTACCTGTTCCTCGACGAGCCGGTTTCCAGCCTCGACATCAAGCACCAGCTGATCATCATGAACATCGCCCGCGACTTCGCCAGAAGGGGCGGGGGCGTTGTCGCGATCCTGCACGACCTCAATCTGACGGCCATGTATGCCGACCGGATCTTTGTCATGCATCGCGGCAGGCTGGCGGCAACCGGGGCTCCGCAAGACGTGCTTAGCGACGATCTGATCGAAAAAGTATTCGATTGCCGGCTCAGGGTCGGCGTTCTGCCGGCCGGCAACATGCCGTTCGTGCTGCCTCAGTCCTCGGTCGGTTGATATTCCGCTGAGGCCGGCCGGCGCTGCGCTTTCGGCGACGGCGCGCCGCTTGCCCAAGTCGGCGCTGCCCCTCATTGCCCTGCCGGGCATTTCTCCCCGTTGAACGGGGAGAAGAAAAAGCTCAGGCGGCTGGGGCGCGGCGCTCCAGCATGTCGATGCCGAGCAGATTGCGCACATTCGGCCGTGCCGCCACGAGGTCGGCAATGGTGTAGCGGGCAAGCACGGCGAAGAAGGCGTTGAGCGCCTCGCGCAGCGCCGAGTTCAGCGCGCAGCTGTCGACCAGCGGGCATTCGGCGGCATCGTTCTCGAAGCATTCGGCCATGGCGAAGCTTTCCTCGGTGACGCGCACGACATCGAACAGGCTGATGGCTTCGGCGGCGCGGCCGAGCCGGACGCCGCCATTCCTGCCGCGCACGGTTTCGACCAGGCCGTTCTCGACCAACGGCTGCAGGATCTTGAACAGGAACAGTTCCGACACCGAATAGGCGGTCGCGATTTCGGGGATGCGGCTCAACCGGTCATTGTTGGCGGCACAATACATCAGGATGCGCATGGCATAATTGGTTTGGCGCGTAAGCCGCATTTTGTCCTCGCTAGGCGCTGGTGCGGTGCAACCACGCCAGATTCTTGAACTTTGCTGGCGCGGCTCTTATCCGGAATTCCGGAGTCGCCACACTGGCCTCGGCCGAATATGGCCTATACCTTGGAATAATTCCAGACTAGCTTCGCGCAATAGATGAATATTCTCGTCAACTTTATGTGCGCAACCGCACGAAATGCTGGGAGAGTCGGTTGTCGCGGGCATTCGGGCGGCCGAAGCACTAGATAGGCTCGAAGATCGACCCATAGTCGACCAGAGATCGACCCGTGGTCGATCAGGGATTGACGAGGAGCATTTCATCCATGTCACAATCGGCCCAGCCGCTGGCGACTTTCGGTTTCGATGCCGACGCCGACGCCAAGCTTTCCGCACTGCGCCGGACCAAATTCATCGCGACCGCAGCGCTGGCGCTTTGCGTGCTGGTGTTTGCCTTGGCCAAGTCGTTCGAGAGCGCTTATCCGTGGCTGGGTTTCGTCGCGGCCTTCGCCGAGGCGGCGACGATCGGCGGCCTCGCCGACTGGTATGCGGTGGTGGCGCTGTTCCGGCGGCCGCTGGGCCTGCCGATCCCGCACACCGCCATCATCCCGGAAAACCAGAACCGCATCGCAGACAATCTCGGCCGCTTCATCGAGGTCAATTTCCTGGCGCCCGAACCGGTGCGTGAAAAACTGGCCGAGGTCGATTTTTCCGCGCTCGTCGCCGATTGGCTCACCGATGCCGAGCGGTCAGCCGGCCTGTCACGCTTTGTGGTGCGGCTGGTGCCGCAGACGCTTGCCGCCGTCGAGCAATCCGGCCTGCGGGGCTTCGTCACCAGCCGCATGCTCGAGCAGATCGAGAAGGTGCCGCTGGCCCCGCTTGCCGCCGAGCTGCTGTCGGCGCTCACCGACGATCGCCGCCACCAGAGGCTGTTCGACGAGTTCATCAAGGTGATTGGCCGTTTCCTCAACGACGAACAGGCGCTGGCGACGATGCGTGACAAGATCCGCGAGGAATTGCCGTCGCTGTTCAACCTGTTCAGGGCCGACGCCTATCTCCTGAAGAAGATCGTCGCCTCGGCCGGGTCGCTGCTCGACGAGGTGCGTGCCGATCCGGACCATCCGATGCGCGCGGAGTTCGACCGTTTCGCGCAGGGTTTCGTCGAGAGGCTGCGCACGTCGAAGCAATATGCAAGGCGTGCCGAGAAGATGAAGCACGATTTCCTCGCCAGGCCGGAGGTGCGGGCGCTGGCCGGCGACATGTGGGAAAGCCTCAGCCTGTTCATCGAGCAGGACGCCAAGGCGCCGAATTCGGTGATCCGCGAACATCTGACCAACATGTTCGTCGAAGTCGGGCGCCATCTTGCCGGCGATGCGCAAATCCGGGCCGACATGAACCAGGGCTTCGTGGTGGCGCTGGCTTCCTTCGTCGAGAGCCAGAAGAGCGGCGTGTCGAAATTCATCGCCGATCAGGTGAAGCGCTGGGATCTCGCGCAACTGACGCGGCTGATCGAGATGAACATCGGCAAGGACCTGCAATATATCAGGTTCAACGGCATGATCATCGGCGGGTTGGCGGGGCTCGTGCTGCATACGATCGAATTGCTGCTCCCGATCAATTGATAACGGTTGCCCGTTAGGTCTGCGTTCGAATTGGACAGGCAACACCCGAGTGCTATCTTCTCCCCGAGGGCATCCGCATCCTGCGGCAGAAGGGGAGACACATCATGGCAAAGCAACCGGAATCCGATTCCTTTATGGACATGTTCGGCAGGTTCGGCCGCGACCTGAAGGTGCCCAATGTCGATGTCGAGGCGATCCTTGCCCACCATCGCAAGAATCTCGAAGCGTTGGAGAAATCCGCGCGGGCAGGCGCCGCCGGCGCGACCTCGCTGTTGTCGAGGCAACGCGAAATGCTGCAGGACACGCTGCGCGAGGTTGCCGACATCGCGCAGGGTTACCGGGCGCCCGGCAATCCACAGGAGCTTATGGCCAGGCAGACGGAGTTCGCCAGGAAATCCTTCGAGGTGGCGCTCAAAAATGCCGGTGAAGTGGCAGAACTGGCACGGAAATCCGGCACCGAATCGATCGAGATATTGCGTGCGCGCATCAAGGAGGCCATGGAAGAAATCCGCGCCGGCTACGAGAAGAAATAGCTTCCGGCGGCCACCTTTCAGGCCTTTTCACAGCGGGCGCCGGTCCGGCATTGCGGCGGTTGCGCATAGTCGCATCCGTGCCACACGATGAGTGGCATGGCACGGTCGAGCCGGAATTTGGCGGAACAGATTCGGGCGGAGTGAATTGACAGAGGCCGTCCGTTCGTGGTCCGGAGGCGCTGCAAGCGATCGGGAAAGCAGGAATGAACGAAGCACGGCCTAAAACGCCGCCAACCTATGAGCAGTTGAGGACGATGTCCGGGCAAGAGCTCGGCGTGTCGGAATGGACCACGGTCGACCAGAACCGCATCAACCAGTTTGCCGAATGCACCGGCGACCATCAATGGATTCATGTCGATCCAGAGCGGGCGCGGCGGCAAAGCCCGTTCCGCACAACGATCGCGCATGGTTATCTGACGCTGTCGATCATCGGCGCACTGGCACTCGACATGGGTATCGTGCCCGAGAATACGCAGGCCGCATTCAACTATGGTTTCGACAAGGTGCGGTTCCTGGCGCCGGTCAAGGTCGGCGCGCGCATCCGGCTGCGCACGACGCTGCTTTCCATGGAGGACAGAGGGCCCGGCCAGTATCTCATGAAGGCCGCCAATACGGTCGAGATCGAGGGCGACGAGAAACCGGCATTGACGGCCGAAACGCTGGTCATGCTCTATGAGCGCCGCAAGCGGGCAGGGGCCTGAGCGGCGCTCGCTCAAGCCCCTTTTCGGATGGCTCGTTATCGGCGCGGCAAGCGCCTCAACGCACATAGGGTTGTCGCCGCCAGGACCGTGGCAAAGCCGGCCAGCGGCCACGCCGTGTCGCCATCCAGCAGGACGACGAAGGCCGTGCCGGCAATCCCGACGATCAGGCTTTGGACGCAGAAATAGAGCGCGACCGCCGTTCCGGCCATGTCGCCGAAGGCTTCGAGCGCGCCGTTGGCGGTGACCGATCCGGCAAGGACGATGCCTACCGCCATCACCCACATCGGCAGGACGAAGGTGGCGAAGGACGGTGCGGCGAACAGTTGCGCAACCGCCAGCATCGCCGCGCCGAGCAGCAACATCGCCATGCCTCGGGCGAGGCTGCCGGCCGTGCCCCAGCGTGCGATGAAGGGCCTTGCGAGACGGGTCGTTGCGATCATCACCAGCGCCACGGTCGCAAAGGCAAGGCTGAACCCTGTCGGAGTGAAGCCGGCGCGACCGATGAGCACGCGTGGCGCTGTCGAGAAGAACACGAAAAAGGTGCCCATGGCGGCGGCGAAGCCGAGCGTATAGGTCCAGAAGGCGAAACTGCTCAGGACCGGGCCGAAAACAGGCCACGGCCCGGAGCTGTTCAAAGGCCGCGTCTCATGCCATCGCAGCCACGCATTGAGCGTGGCCATCATGGCCAGAATGCAGAGCGTGACGAAGATCGAACGCCAGCCGAAACCCCCGGCGATAAGGGCGCCGGCGACCGGCCCCAATGCGGGCACGAAGGCCAGCATGGAGCTGAACAGGCCATAGATGACAGTGCCCTCCGGGCGCTCGGCGTAGACATCGCGGACCGTGGCGAAGGTTGCCACCAGCACAGCGGACGCGCCCATGGCCTGCGCGACGCGCAGGACGACAAAGGCCGTGGCGATTGATGTATCGGCAAGCGCCATGGAAGCGGCCGCGAACAACAGCCCGCCGCCGATCAGCACCGGGCGCCGGCCGATCCGGTCGGAGATCGGCCCGAACACGACCTGGCCGAGACCAAGGGTGATCATGTAAAGGCTCAGCGTCAGCTGGATGACGGAAGCCGATGTGCCGAGCGCCCCCGGCATTTCGGGAACGACAGGCAGGTAGATGTCCATGGCCAGCGAGGCCAGTATGTCGAAAGGCGCCATCAGCAGCAGCGCCGACGGCAGGGAATAGGCCCATATGGGCCGGTTTTGAGAAGGCATGATTGAGCATCCGCACAAATGATGAGATTTGGCGGCGATCTGCCGTTTCAGCGATGGTCTGATTTTTACGGGGCAGAAGGCCGCGACAACGAGATGTCGTCGCGGCTTACTTGTCTGCTGATTTGGTGGTTCCCATAACGCTGCCCCGTGATTTTGACGCGGGCGCCGGCCCGCAGGCCGTCCAGTACCAGCCGGGGATCGGATCGGCAACCTTCGTGCCGCAATGAAACGGTTCATTCAGCCTTTGCGGAACGGGCAAGGCGCAGTTGGACCAGCGCCAGCAGCAGCGCGACCAGCGCGAGTACCGTAGCGACCTCGAAGGTGACCTGCATGCCTCGCGCGGCCGCTGTCGAAGTCAGTGTTCCCGCCGATGCCGCGGCGAATATGGCGCCCATAAGGGATGCGCCGGTGACGAGGCCAAGATTGCGCGACAGGTTGAGCAGGCCCGAAATCACACCACGTTCACCCGCGCCAACCCCGCTCATGACGGCTGCGTTGTTGGAGGTCTGGAACAGGGCGTAGCCGAAGCAGGTGACGGTGATCGGAATGACGTAACTGGCTATGCCGAGTTTGGTCATGGCGAGCGAGAGAAGGAAGGTGCCGCCGGCCAGGCTGGTGAGGCCGGCGACCATCATCCTGCTTGCCCCGAACCGGTCGGAAAGCCGTCCGGCCACAAGCGCCGACAGGGTCGAGACAAATGGCCCTGTTGTCAGCACCACGCCGGCCATTGCGGCATCGAGCCCAAGCCCGCGCGAGAGATAGAACGGAGCCACCACGAGAGTTGCCATCATTACCGTGGCGACGATGAGGCTCATGGCCAGACTGGCGCCGAGCCGTGGATGGCGGACGCTGGCGATCCGGACCAGAGGGTTCTTCGCGCTTTTTTGCGCCAGGATGAACAAGACCGCGCCGGCGGCGGTCAGGGCCAGCAGGCTGATGTTGAGCACACCAAAATCGCCTCGGCTGAGTGTCATCGCCAGCGCATAGGCGGCGAGCGTCAGGGCCAGCAGGACAGTGCCTGCCGTGTCGAACTTGCCCTGGACAGGCTGCGTGGCCTTGTCGGCGACCGGCAGGGCGCTCCAGGCGACGGCGAAAGTCAGGAGGCCGAGCGGGACATTGACCAGGAAAATTGCCCGCCAGCCAAGGCCGGCGATCAGCAGGCCGCCAAGCGAAGGCCCGAGTGTCGTGCCGATGGAGGACATGGCGCCGAGCAGGCCCATGGCGCGGCCGGTCCTTTCCTTGCTCACCGTCTCGGCAACGAAGGCCAGCGTCAGCGCCATCATCAGCGCCGCGCCCAACCCCTGCACGGCGCGTGCGGCGATCAGCAGCCAGAGCGTGGGTGCCGTTCCACACAGCGCCGATGCCAGCGTGAACAGGGCGATACCGCCAAGCAGCAGCGACCGGCGCCCGAACATGTCGGCCAGCCGCCCGGCGCTGACGACCAGCGTGGTGATGGCGAGAAGATAGGCGAGGACGACCCATTGCACGGCCTGGAACGAAGCCGCGAATGCCTCCATCAGCGAGGGCAGCCCGACGCTGGCGATGCTGGTCCCGAGCGATGACAGCAGCGTGGCGAGCGACAGGCTTGCCAGCGCCCAGCCGGTGGATTGGCTATTGGCCGGTATCGGTGCGTCCCGGCTCTGCTCGGCGACTGCCATGGCGATCTCCTTGTTCTGGTGCTCCGGATCGGAGCTGCGGGAGATCTAGGCTCTTGCCTGATATAGCGGAAGGCGCAGCATTTGCATCATATTCGTGCACCAAGCGTCATATCATGTTATGGTTCGCCGATGACGCCGCCCGATCTCAATCTGCTCTTCGCCCTCGATGCCCTGCTCGCGGAAGGCAGCGTGGCACGCGCAGCACGTCGTTTGCGGCTCAGCCCCTCGGCAATGAGCCGGACGCTGGCGCGGCTGCGCGAGGCAACGGGCGACCCTTTGCTGGTGCGCGCCGGGCGCGGACTTGTGCCGACGCCACGCGCACAGGAATTGCGGCGACAGGTCGGCCGTGCCGTCCACGAGGCGGAGACGCTGCTGCGCCCGGCAGAGCTGCTTGATCTTTCCCGTCTCGACCAGGTTTTCACGCTGCGCACCAATGAGGGTTTCGTCGAGGAGTTCGGGCCACGCCTGGTCGCCCGCGTCGGGGCCGATGCGCCCGATGTGCGGCTGCGTTTCGCGCCGAAATCCGACAAGGATGCGATGTCGCTGCGCGACGCGGCGATTGATCTGGAAATCGGCGTCGCCGGTGAAACCGGACCGGAAGTGCTGATACAGGCGCTGTTTCGCGACCGCTTTGTCGGCGTGGTGCGGTCAGGCCATGCCCTGAGCGAAGGCATGGTGAGCGCGGAACGTTATGCGGCTGGCCGCCACATCAGTGTTTCGCGTCGCGGCCGCGAGCGCGGGCCGATCGACGAGGCGCTGAGCGGGCTTGGCTTGCGGCGCACGGTCGTGTGCATGGTTTCGGGATTCTCGGCGGCGCTTGCCATGGCGCGCGCCTCGGACCTGATCGCCAGCGTGCCCGGGCGGCATACGGCCGGCGCGCGCGCCGGCATGCACAGTTTCCCGCTGCCGGTCGACACGATGGACGTCACCATTTCCATGCTCTGGCATCCGCGTCTCGATGCCGATCCGGCGCAGCGCTGGCTGCGCGACTGCGTTCGTGAGGTGTGCGCGAACAGATGACGGGACGCGATCAACGCGCCATCGCAGCCTCGATTACCTTGAAAATCCGCTCGTCTTCGCACTGGGCGACGTTGAAGCGCAGGAAGCGGCTTGCCGTGCGGGACAGGCTGAACACATTGCCGGGCGCCAGCACGATGTTGTCCGCCAAGGCGCGGCGGGCGACTTCGGCCGCATCGACACCATCCGGCAGGCTGCACCACAGGAACAGTCCGGCTGGCTGTTCGATCCAGGGGGTGATGCCGATGGCCCTGAGGCGGGCGCCGGTCTCGACCATGGCGCGCGCGAGCTTCGTGCGCAGCAAATCCATGTGCTTGCGGTAGCTGCCGTCCTTCAGCAAGGCCAGCACCAGTTCGGCCGCCAGCCTGCCGCCGCCGAAGGTGGTGGCGATCTTGAGATCGGTCAGCCCTTCGATCCAGTCGCGGGGCGCGGCAATGAAGCCGCAACGGACCGATGCCGACAGGGTTTTCGAGAAGCTGCCGATCTGGACAACCCGGCTCAGGCCATCGAAGGCCGCGAGCCTTGGCGCGGGGGTGTGTTCGAAGTCGGCGAAGATGTCGTCCTCGACGATGGTCAGGTCCGACTGGTCGGCGAGCTTCAGCAACCGGTGCGCCGTGACCGGCGACAGGATGGCGCCGGTCGGGTTGTGGATGCCGGAATTGGTGATGTAGAGGCGCGGCCGGTGCTCGGCGAGCGTCTTGGCGAACAACTCGATATCAGGTCCGGACGGGGTGTAGGGAACGCTGACCACCTTGGCGCGGTGGGCACGCAGCAGCGCGTGAAAATTGAAATAGCAGGGGTCGTCGACCAGCACCGTATCGCCGGGTTCGATCAGGAACCGGCACAACATATCGATGGCCTGCGTGCCTGATTCCGTCAGCATGATCTGCTCGGGCGAAACCTCGATGCCATGTCCGGCCATGCGCCGCGCCAGCAGCTGCCGCAAAGCCGGCAGGCCAAGCGGCGTGCCGTAGTCGGCAAGCGCGATATCGTCGGCCCGCGCCACCGTGCGCAGGGCGCGGCGCAACCCGTCTTGGGGCATCCAGGAGGCCGGCAGCCAGCCGCAGCCTGGCTTCAGGACCTCGTCGCCGGCATCGAGCGACTGGCGCGAGACCCATAGCGGATCGACGGCGCGGTCGAGCCGGGGGCCGATTTCAGCCAGGGACAGCGGCGCCAGCGAGCCGGCGGCATAGAAGCCGGAGCCGGGCCGGGACCGGATAGCCCCTTCGGCGGCCAGGCGCTCATAGGCTTCGACGATGGTGGATTTCGACACCTGCATGGTCTTGGCGAAGGCGCGGATCGAGGGCAGCCGGGCGCCCGGCGTCAGGCTTCGCGCTGATATCCGCTGGCGGACAGCCGCCATGACGCCTTCCACCAGAGTCTGGTCGCCATCGATTTCGAGCATCGTGTCCGCCATCTGTACTGCTCATCTGGCCATTACAGTTTTGCGAAATTGTACCCTATTGTCTCTGGCCGCGCCACATCCGTCAAGCGATAGAGGACGAAAGAATGGAGCCTGCAATGGACAAGACCTCGAGCGGTTGGATGAACGGATTTATCGGCGTGCTGATCTTCAGCGGCTCGCTGCCAGCGACGCATCTGGCGGTGGCGGATTTCGATCCGACATTCCTGACCGCTGCCCGCGCGGCGATCGCCGGCCTGCTCGGGATCGCGATGCTGCTGGTGTTCCGCCAGAAGCGCCCTGAGCGCGGGGATCTGGTCTCGCTGGTCGTGGTCGCTCTCGGTGTCGTGGTCGGCTTCCCGCTGCTGACGGCTCTGGCGCTGAAGCACGTCACCACTGCCCATTCCATCATCTTCGTCGGCCTGCTGCCGCTGGCGACCGCGATCTTCGGCGTGCTGCGCGGCGGCGACCGGCCGAGGCCCGCCTTCTGGCTGTTCTCCTGCATCGGCAGCGCGCTTGTCGCCGGTTTTGCCCTGTCGCAAGGCGTGACCGCGTCACCGCTCGGGGATGGCCTGATGCTCGGCGCCATCATCGTCTGCGGACTGGGCTATGCGGAGGGCGCCGCGCTGTCGCGCAGGCTCGGCGGCTGGCAGGTGATCTGCTGGGCGCTCGCATTGTCGCTGCCGGTCATGCTGGCGTTGACCTTCGCGACGTTGCCGCAATCCTTCGCCGGCATCGGTTCGGGCGCGTGGATCGGCCTCGGTTACGTCTCGCTGTTCAGCATGCTGATCGGTTTCATTTTCTGGTACCGGGGCCTCGCGCAGGGGGGCATTGCGGCCGTCGGCCAGTTGCAATTGCTGCAGCCCTTCTTCGGTCTGGCCCTGGCGGCGACGCTGCTACACGAAAAGGTAAGCCCGCTGATGGTGGTGGTCACCCTCGGCGTGGTGGCGTGTGTGTTTGGGGCGAAGAAGTTCGCGCGGTAGGTCCGCTCCTGTTTGCGATGCTTACTGAGGCGGCTTGCCTATATACGCCAAACCAGAGCATTCGGTGGTATCGGTGACGTCTTCGCGATCCTCGTAGCGCTTGACGAATTTGCGACCCGTCCACTCAAAATCCTGGCGCACGCAAACTGGATTTTCGGTAGGTTCCGCCCAGGCAACTCTCATCAGCCGGCTCTCCAAATAGTATTCCAAATTGAGCTGATAGCCTCCTGGAATCCAAAAGAGTTGACCTGTGCGCAAATCAACCATGCGCGCGGCAATGCAAGCGTTGCCGCAATTGACCAACACAACGGAAAAGTGACCGCCGAAATCGGCGCCACGCTTCATCGCTTCGCGAATGTGGGGCTCTACTGCCCGCGCCCAGGCATCCTTCGGATGAACTTGGATATTCCTTGCGGGCTTTCGCTGAAAAACCTTCGCCGGGAAATCTTCAAACCGCAGAGTGGATTCTTGAGTTGTTTCTGTTTCTGCGGAAGTCGAAGCGGCCTGTTCTGGCGTTTGGGCCCTGTTCGCGACTCCACTGTCTTGGGCCGCGGCCCTGAATGTAGGCCACAGCAGCAGAAGGCAGAGCAGAAAAAGTCTCATTTCCCACCTTGGCGCAAAGACGGATGGCATCAATCTATGCGTGTGTCTCAGGTTTATCAACTTGAGATTGTGATGAGCATTGGGCTAGTTGTGGATTCTTGCCGGAAAGCTATCCAAACTTCGTCACAACCCCAATGCCAATGCCTTCGAAACCGCCCATGGCCATCAGGGCAGCGGGCGCCTCGTCGAGGCTTATCTTCTTGCCAACCAGAAGCTCGGGTTTGAGCTTGCCGGTGCGGATCATGTCCATCATCGCCTGGTAGCGGAAGGCCTGCATGCCGTGGCTGCCGAGGATTTCGAGTTCGAAGGCGATGACCTTGCTCATGGGGACGGCAGCCCTGGCGTGATCGCCGAGCATCAGGCCGACCTGCACATGGCGGCCGCGCCGGCGCAGGTTGGAGATCGAGTTGAAACAGGTTGTCGGATGGCCGAGCGCGTCCATCGACATATGCGCGCCGCCGTCAGTGATCTGCTTGACTGCCTTGACGACATTTTGAGTGTTCGAGGCGTTGATGGTCGCCACCGCGCCGATTTTCCTGGCAAACTCCAGCTTCTCGTCGGTGAGGTCGATGGCGATGACATTGGCGCCCATGGCGCTGGCGATCATGATCGCCGACAGGCCGACGCCGCCGCAGCCATGCACGGCAACCCATTCTCCGGGTTTCACCCGACCTTGATCGACTATGGCGCGGAATGAGGTGACGAAACGGCAGCCAAGGCTGGCGGCGGTGGCGAATTCCATTTCCTCGGGCAGGCGCACGAGATTGGTGTCGGCGAAGTCGATGGCGACATATTCGGCGAACGAACCCCACGCGGTGAAGCCCGGCTGGAACTGGTGCTCGCAGACCTGATGGTTGCCGGAGGTGCACTCGAAGCAATGGCCGCATCCGCCGACAAAGGGAACGGTGACGCGATCGCCCGCCTTCCAGCGCGTCACGCGCTTGCCGGCGGCGACGACGACGCCGGCCAGTTCATGCCCCGGCACGTGCGGCAGGCGGATATCGTCGTCATGGCCCATCCAGCCATGCCAGTCGCTGCGGCAAAGCCCGGTGGCCTCGACCTTGATGACCACGCCCTCGGGCGCCGGTTTCGGATCGGCAACGGTTTGGATGGTGGGCGTCTCGCCGAATTTTTCGAAGACGACAGCTTTCATGGATTTGCTTTCATTGTCTCAGCTCATAAGGCGCGATGGGTGCGCGGACACCGGTTCGATACTAGGACGGTGGCTGGTCGAGAAGCGTTTGCCGCTTACGGAACCACTCGCCGGCATCGGCATCCCAAGGCCAGATGCCGGATGTTGTCGGATAGACCAGTTGTATAACCCGGAAATCCGAACCGTCGTAGAACCAGATGTCCCAACCGAAATGTTCAAGATAATGGTCAGGATGGACGGCGCCGATCACGCAGTCGAAGCCGCCGCCCAGGAAGCCTGAGACGCGCTGCCCGACGCTGAATTGTTCACCGTTGCGCACCCGCCGGCAATACTCGTTTATGATGCTTTGAGAAAGCCCGGGCTTGAGCCCGACAATGACCATTTCGGGGGCATTGCAACTATGCTCTATCCCGACGGAGTAGGCGAAAGGCGGAAGCTCTTCCTCTGCCAGCACACATAGGATGTGGCAGCCATACTCCTCAATGTCCGCGAGCGCCTTTGCTTCCTCCCCGTCTTTGGCCTCTCTATTCGGCATCGATCTGATGCTCAGGCGCCGCCTTGCGAAACGCCGGTAATGCCATGCAGGCGGCGTTGATGCGCGAAATCGTCGGGTAAGGCGTCAGGTCGACACCGAAGCGGGCGTTGCTGGTGACCTGCGCGGCCAGGCAGATGTCCGCCATCCCCGGCGCCTCGCCATGGCAGAACGTTCCCGTCTGAGGCGACGAAGCCAGAATCTTTTCAAGCGGCTGGAAGCCTTCGTTCACCCAGTGGCGGAACCAGTTCGTGATGTCCTGGTCACCGGCGCCGAACAGCGTGCGCAGCGAGGTCAGGACGCGCAGATTGTTCACTGGGTGGATGTCGCAGGCGATCATCTGCGCCAGCATTCTGACGCGGGCCCGGCCGGCCGGATCCTTCGGCAGCAGCGGCGGCTCCGGCGTGGTCTCGTCGAGATATTCGATGATTGCCAGCGACTGGGTCAGCAGCGTGCCGTCGTCCAGCACCAGAGCAGGCACCAGCCCCTGCGGATTGACCGCGAGATAGGCCGGTTCCAGATGCTCGCCATGGCGCAGGTGATGCGGCACATAGGTGTAGCTCAGTCCCTTCATCTCCAGCGCGATCCGCGCCCGGTATGAGGTGGAGGAACGATAGTAATTGTGCAGGACGATATCGCTCATGGCTTTGTCGTTCATGGCTGCGCCTGGCCGATGGTTATCTCGATCGTGCCGATGCCGTCGACCCCTCCGGTCATCGTCTCGCCGGGCTTGACTGCGCCGACACCTGCCGGCGTGCCGGTGAAAATCAAGTCGCCGGCCTGCAGTTCGACGCCTTCGCTGCAGATTGAGACGATGTCTTCGATTGGCCAGATCAGCTCCGCGAGATCGGCATCCTGGCGGACCTTGCCGTCGACGGCGAGCCAGATGCGGCCCTTTGACGGATGACCCGATTTCTGCGCGGGAACCAGCGGGCCGCAGGGCGCCGAACGGTCGAAGGCTTTCGACCAGTCCCAGGGCCGCGCCGCCTTCTTGGCCTCGTCCTGCAGATCGCGGCGGGTGAGGTCGATGCCGACGCCATAGCCCCAGACATGGTCCAGCGCCTTGTCGCGCGGAATGCGGAAACCCGGCCGGCCGATTGCCGCCACCAGTTCGATCTCGTGGTGCAAATTGGCCGTCAGCGGCGGGTAGGGAATTTCCGCCCCGGAATCGGCCACCGCGTCGGCGGGCTTGGTGAAGAAGAAGGGCGGGTCGCGTTCGTCATTGCCGAACTCACGCGCGTGCGCCGCATAGTTGCGGCCGACGCAAAAAATGCGCCGCACCGGGAAACGCTCGGCCGACCCGCTTATGGCGACAGACGGTGTTGGCGGAACGGGAAACACGAAGGCGGTCATTGCGGGCTCTGCGGTTGATTTCGGAATGCTCAAGGCACTTTCGGCC
Source organism: Mesorhizobium sp. (assembly GCF_017306585.1). Taxonomy (GTDB): domain Bacteria; phylum Pseudomonadota; class Alphaproteobacteria; order Rhizobiales; family Rhizobiaceae; genus Mesorhizobium. Next base: position 14,788 of record NZ_JAFKIC010000253.1, read on the forward strand.
GATTTCACGGAGGGGGCAAGGCGTCGCATTTCGCGCTGCGGGGAATTGCGAAAGCTCGTATAAGGAATCCAGATGGCGGCGGTAGACTATTTGGCAATAATCCGGTGATGGGCGCGGGGCTACGCTACCCCGAAGCAAATCGAAGAACAGGGGTTGGAACGAACGCCATGACGCCAGCCACGGATCGCGCCCGGTTTCTGATCATCGACGATCATCCGCTGTTTCGCGAGGCGCTGCACAGCGCCGTGCAGATGGCCTATCCCGAGGTCGACACGGTCGAGGCGCGTTCGATCACCGAGGCGGTGGATCTGCTGGCGGACGCAAAGCCGTTCGACCTCGCGCTGCTCGATCTCAGCATGCCCGACGTGCACGGTTTCGAGGGCCTGCTTCAACTCAGAACCCGCTATCCGCGCCTGCCGGTGGTGATCGTTTCGGGCTATGAGGAGCCGAAGATCATTTCCGAAGCGCTGTCCTACGGCGCGGCCGGCTTCATCCCGAAATCGGCGCGCAAGAGCGATCTCGCCAATGCGATACGCTCAGTTATGGACGGCGCGATCTATGTGCCCGAAACCTATGAAGGCCAGCCGCGCGACGCCGACAGAAGCGACCGAGCCGACATGGTGCAGCGCCTGTCGACATTGACGCCGCAGCAACTGCGGGTCCTGCAGATGCTGCGGCAGGGCCTGCTCAACAAGCAGATCGCCTATGAGCTGCAGGTGGGAGAGACCACGGTCAAGGCGCACGTCTCCGAGATACTGCGCAAGCTCAATGTGTATAGCCGCACCCAGGCGGTGATCGAGGTATCGAAGCTGGACAGTGCGGAACTGTTTCGCGATCAGGCGGGGTTTTGAGGATCTCCCGGCCCGAGAGCGCTTTGATCTAAGCCAGCAAATGCGCCAGCAGTGCCCGCAGTTGCGCCGGCTTGAGCGGCTTGCGCATCAGTTCGATGCCGCCGGCGCGCGCTGCCTTGGCAACGGCTTCGGAACTGTCGGCGGTGACGATCAGCGCCGGCACGGCGCGCCCGAGATAGTCGCGCACCTCGGCGATGGTCGCGGTGCCCAGATCGCCCCCGTCGAGATGCTGGTCGGCGATGACGATGTCCGGAACCCAGTCAGTGTCGCCCAGCATGTCCAGCGCATCGTCGGTGGAAGTGGCGGCCCGCACCAGGCATTGCCAGCGCTCGAGCAGGAAGGTCATTGCCTCCAGCACGTCCGTGTCATTCTCGACCAGCAGCACCTTGGTGCCGAACAGGCCGTAGCCACGAGGCCGCTCCAGGCTGGCGGCGCTGGCGATGGCGTCGGCCGGCGCGCCGATGCCGACGGGAACATCGATATGGAAGATGGTGCCGCGGCCGACCTTGGATGAAAACGTCACGGGGTGACCGAGCGCGCCGGCCATGCGCCGCACGATAGCAAGCCCGAGCCCCAGGCCGCCGCTGTCGTGCTCGGCACTCGCCGGCGAGGTGCCGCGATGGAATTC
>NZ_JAFKIC010000254.1 GCF_017306585.1 Mesorhizobium sp.
CCCAAGCTCTCCCGCGGCTGTAACCTCAGGTGGTACGGGCGACTTCGCCAAGCCAAGGTCCGGGCGGCCGCCCGGACCTTGGCTCAATCGCTTCATTCCCACGAAATCTCTCTCGTGTAGATACAAGGTGGCTCGGCGAAGCCGAGACGCAGTGGGGGTCGACCGGCACGGCACAAAACAATCCATGCGCCAGGCTGCCATGCACTGTCACCAAGACCAGCGTCTGGAAATCCATGCCGTAGCCAGTCGAGCGGAGGCGCGGAACCGCCCCCGCCGTCAGCGAAGTTTTAATCGCTGTTGCGCCATGGTGGTTCTCCGCCAGGAGTTCCGCCATGTCCGATACGTCCTACACTCCGAAAGGCCCGGTCTCGCAGCCTCGCGGCGGGGCAGGACATGACCGGACGGCCGAGCGCCGCCGCGATGCGGCCACCATCGCCAGATTGAAGGCGCGGATCGCCGCTCAGGCGGAGCTGATCGCGGGGCAGGACGTCTCGCTCGCCCACAGCCGCAAGATCTTCGATCGCGCTTCGGCGGCAGCGCGCATCGGCGTGTGGGAGTGCAGCCTGCCCGACGAGCGGCTCACCTGGACCGACGTGGTCTACGACCTGTTCGACCTGCCGCGCGGGGCGGCACTCGACCGCAATGAAATCGTCAAATGCTATCCCGAGGAGTCGCGCAAGGCGCTGGACAGCCTGCGCGGGCGCGCGATCGCCGAGCGCAACGGCTTTAGCCTCGACGCCGAGATCACCACCTTCGCGGGACACAGCCGCTGGATCCGCATCACCGCGACCGTCGAATGCGAGGGTGGCGTGCCGGTGCGCATCTTCGGCATGAAGCAGGACATCACCGAGGAGAAACTGCTGTCGGACCGCATGCGCTATCTCGCCGAATTCGACGCCATGACCGGGCTTGCCAACCGCGCCCGCTTCCAGGCGCGGCTGGCGCATGCCGACGAGGGCCGTCCGCTCGGCGCGCTGCTTTTGGTCGACCTCGACGGGTTCAAGGCCGTCAACGACACGTTCGGCCATGTCATCGGCGACGAATGCCTCAAGGAAGCCGCCCGGCGCCTTGCCGGCGGCTGCGGCGAGGCCGAACTGGTGGCGCGCGTCGGCGGTGACGAATTCGCGGTGCTGGTCGGGCCGCATCTCGATCGTGGCGCGGTCTCTGCCCTGGCGCGGCATGTCATCGAGGCGATGGGCAAGCCGGTCGCCGCGTGCGGCCAGTCGCTCAGGCTCGGCGCTTCCGTCGGCATCGCCTTCGCCGAGACAGGCAGGCCGTGCGACCTGTTCGCCCAGGCCGACACCGCGCTCTATGCCGCCAAGGCGGCAGGCCGCAACACGTTCCGCATCTTCAAGGCCGAGCCGGGCGCGAAAGGGCGGAGTGCTGCGGCGTGAAGCGCTCGCGCGTCAGGCCTTTTTCACCGCCCGCTTCTTCGCCGGCGCCGGTTCCTGAACTTGCGCCAGGCGGTCGGCCGCTTCCTTGGCCAGCCGCAATTCCCTGAGTTTCGCGGTCTTGATCTCCCTGGCTTTCGCCTCGGACAGATATTCGGCGGTCGCCCGGTTGCGCTCGACCGTTTTCTTCTGCTTGTCGGCGAAACGGGTTTCGGCTTTCTGCATGATCGTCTGATTGCCTGCGGCCATGGAACAAATTCCCTTGTGTGAAATGGTGGAAGTGAACTTGTATGACAAATAGGAATTCAGACGACGAAATTCAATTTTTTGAACTATTTGACCACCATCGCGCATTGCGGGCATCATTGCCGCGATAATACTTCCACGAATCTTTTGCGGCATCGGATCTTGATTCGAGGCCCCGTTTTCCGGGGTGCCGAAAATTTGCCGCTACTCGATCCGGTGCCGGACCGGCGCCACGGTCCAGTCCACAGTGTGCTGGTCGATCATGGCATGCACCGGCGAATGGCCCATCTCGGTCATGATGCCGGCCGCCGCCTTGCGGCCGGCCTCGGCGGACGCCCAGAGCAACACGCCGACGATGGTGCCGTCGTCGCGCTCGGCGATGCGGCGCGACAGGAAGCCCGGCTGACGCAGCAGCCAGGCGTCGATATCGGCATTGGCAGCGACGAATTGCGCGCAGGACTGGCCCCTCAGCTTGAACGTCGTCACTTCGATGGCTTCCGTCATGTCATCTCTCCATTGGCAGGATTGTTCAGCCTTGCGCCGTCGGGCGCACGACCAGTTCGTTGACATCGACGCCATCGGGCTGGCCGATGGCGAAGCCTATCGCCTCGGCGATCGCACAGGGCGGTATGGAGGCCTGATCCAGCATCGCGCGGGCGCCGGCCTCGACCTGTGGGTTGGCGATGCCGTCGAACAGTTCGGTGCGCGTGAGGCCGGGGCTGACCACTGTCACACGGAGATCGCGGCTCTCCTGGCGCAGCCCTTCCGAAAGCGCCCTGACCGCGAATTTGGTGGCGCTGTAGACGGCGGCCGTGGGATCGACGCGGTGCCCCGAGACGGATGCGACGTTGATGATGTGGCCGGATTTCTGTTCGCTCATGACCGGCAGCACGGCGGCAATGCCGTTGAGCACGCCGCGCAGGTTGACGTCGATCATCCGGTTCCAGTCGTCGACGCGCAGCTCGGCCATGAATGACAGCGGCATGATGCCGGCATTGTTGACCAGCACGTCGATCCGGCCATGACGCGCACGGGCCGCCGCGACCGTGGCTTTCACGCTGTCGAGATCGGTAACGTCGAGTTCGCGGGGCATTGCCTGGCCGCCGGCCTGCTGGATGTCTCGTGCGATGGCGGTGAGCCGGTCGGTGCGCCGGGCGCCGAGCACGATGCTGTGGCCGCCGGCGGCCAGATGCCGGGCTGTCGCCTCGCCAATGCCGCTCGTGGCGCCGGTGATCAGCACCACCTTGCCGGTGATCTGTGGACTTGTCATGGGAACTCCGTCTGTTGGTGGGAGCCAGGGCTCCCGCTGCCGGTCTTATGCGGCCAGACGGCCACGGGGCGTTATGGCGATCCTGCAAGATTCCTGCACGATCCTGCAAAGCGCGACGGCCGAAGCTGGCAGGTCTTGCAGGATCGGATATGGTTGGCGCCATGGTTGTTTCAGACGTTTCAGGTGCCGTTTGATGCGAACGGGCGATCCTTACGGCGAGATGGCATCGATCATCGCCCGCCACACGGATGGCGATGAGGAGTGCGCCACGGCGATCGGTACGCTGTTCCTCAGCCGGCGCTCCTCGACCGGCAAAAGCATCTACACGGCGCAATGGCCGTGCTTCGCGCTGGTGGTGCAGGGCGCCAAGAGCCTGGAGCTTGGTTCGCAAATCCACAGCTACGGCGTTGGCGATTATCTCGTGGTTTCGCTCGACCTGCCGGTCGTCTCACGCGTGACCGAGGCAAGCCGGGAGGCTCCGAACCTTGGACTGGGCCTGCGGATCGAACCGGGAGGGCTGAAGTCGTTGCTTGGCCGGATCAGCGTGACGCCCGCCCCGCAGGACGCGCGGGCGGTGGCCGTCAACAAGGCGTCGCCGGACTTGCTCGATGCTGTCGTGCGGCTGTTGCGCCTGCTGGACCAGCCGGGCGACATTCCGGCGCTGGCGCCATTGATCGAGCAGGAAATCCTTTACCGTTTGGCGACCGGCCCTTTTGGACCGGCCTTGCTGCAGATCGCGATGCTGGGAACACCCTCCAACCGGGTTGCCCAGGCGATCGACTGGCTGGGGCGGAATTTCGCCCGGCCGCTGCGCATCGAGGAACTGGCGCGTCATGTCGGCATGAGCCCGTCCTCGCTGCATCATCATTTCAAGGCAGTCACGGCGATAACGCCGATGCAGTATCAAAAACAGCTGCGCCTCCACGAGGCGCGGCGGCTGATGCTGACCGAGCGGCTGGACGTCGGCTCGGCCGGCTATAGCGTCGGTTACCAGAGCCCGTCACAGTTTAGCCGGGAATACAGCAGGCTCTATGGCCGCCCGCCGCTGCGCGATGTGGCGGGAAGCCGGTAGGACCACAGACACGTCCGGGTACGCCCGGCGAGGCCGCGGCGGGCGCCTGGCGATCCCGCGCCGAACCGCAAGATCGGTCGAGCGCTGGATGTCCGGGATCGCCTAACTGGCGTCGTCACGGAGGACGAGACGTTGAAGGCGGCGCTTGAAAATTACCATGCCCGGATGCAGCGGGTGCTGGACCACATTGACCAGCATCTGGATGACGATCTGGACCTGGAATCCTTGAGCGGCGTCGCGGCGTTCTCGAAATATCATTTCCACCGGCAGTTCACCTCGACCTTCGGGGTGTCCGTGCATCGCTATGTGCAACTCGCCCGGCTGAAGCGCGCTTCGTACAGGCTTGCCGGCAGCGACGCCCAGAGCGTCACCGACATAGCGATGGATGCCGGCTACGACGCGCCCGATGCCTTCGCCCGCGCCTTCCGGCAACGGTTCGGGCAATCGCCTTCGGCGTTCCGGAAATCTCCCGACTGGGGGGCGTGGCTCATGGCCTTCGGGCCTTTCGACAAAGCAAGGAACACGCTCATGCAGATAATCTTCGAACACGATGACGTGACGATCCGCGATGTGCCGCCGACGCCGGTGGCGATCATGGAGCATCGGGGCGACCGGGCGACGCTCGGCGCCACGATCCAGCGGTTCATCGCCTGGCGCAAGGCCGCAGGGCTGTCGCCGCAGACCAGCCCGACCTTCAACATCTTCCGATCCGAAAGGGAGCCTGCGGTCGCGGCCAACTACAGCATGGATATCTGTGCCGGAACCGATCAGCCGCTCGGGCCTGATGACGATGAGGTGAAGGCCGGGGTCATCCCCGGCGGGCGCTGCGCGGTGCTGCGCTACCCCGGCAACACCAACAATCTCGAGCCTGCCGCGCTCTACCTCTATCGCGAATGGCTTCCGGCCAGCGGCGAGGACGTGCGCGACTTTCCGATCTATTGCCGGCGCTGGCTGTCCCCGATCCCGGAAGGGCCGATGCATGAAGTGGTGGTCGAGCTGTTCCTGCCGCTGAAATAGCACTGGGGATCAATAGCGCTGGGGCGACAGGCGGCGCCTCAGCCGGCGGGCGGCTGCTTGCCGCCCAGGCCCAGAACCACGTCGCGCGTCAGCGGCGCGAGGTCGATGCCGTCGGCCGAGCCGGGATCGAGCCAGATCATCTCCTCGATCTCCGCCGCCGCTATCGGCTCGTCGTGGATGGAAACCGTGAACAGCTCCGCCTCGACCATGCTGTCCGGCTCGTTGGCCGCCGGGGCGGCGAAGCGGCCGAGCGGCGCGGCCATGGCGGGATCGATCGTCAGCCCAAGCTCCTCGTGCAGTTCGCGGGCCAGGGCTTCAAGCGGCGCCTCGTGCGGCTCGATCTTGCCGCCGGGCTGCATGAAGGCGCTGGTGCCGCGCTTGCGCACCAGAAGCAACCTGCCCGACGCATCGGCGATGACGGCGGCGGCGATCCTGATCTTGCGGCTTTCGGAAGGCATCGAATTCACGCTATATGGTCCGCTCCACGGCGTGCCATCCCGGCACCCTTTAGAAGCAGCCGCGATTCCCGGTTCGGAGACAAGCCATGTTTGCCGCAAAGGCCATCGACACCTCTGATAAGGCCGCCTTCTACCGCGACCTCGCAACGCAGCTGAAGGCGCTGCTCGAAGGCGAGAGCGACTCGATCGCCAACGCCGCCAACACCTCGGCGCTGATTTTCCAGATGGTGCCCGACCTCAACTGGGCGGGCTTCTACTTCCTCGCCTCGGACGAGGAGCTGGTGCTCGGTCCGTTCCAGGGCAAGCCGGCCTGCGTGCGCATCACGGTGGGCAAGGGTGTGTGTGGAACCGCCGTCGATCTCGGCACCTCGATGCTGATCAAGGACGTGCATGATTTTCCCGGCCATATCGCCTGCGACGCCGACTCGCGTTCGGAACTGGTGGTGCTGCTGGAGGACGAGGAGGGCGTGTTCGGCGTGCTCGACCTCGACAGCCCGCTGCCCGGCCGCTTCGACAAGGCCGACCAGGCCGGCATCGAGGCGCTGGCCGCGATCTATGTCGCGGCGAGTTCGTTCGTGGATTGAGTGGCACAGGCCGAGCTCTACGGCGCCCCCCTCTGTCCTGCCGGACATCTCCCCCACTTGGGGGGAGATTGGCGGTTTCGGCGCCCTGCACAGTCTCGCAACGTTGGAGATTGGCGAAAGCCGTGGCGACATCCAATCTCCCCACCTGTGGGGGAGATGTCCGGCAGGACAGAGGGGGGCGCCGTAGGGCGCTACCCCTGCAGACCTACAACCCCGCCTTCAGCGCGCGATCGAACGCCTCCACCGCCATCTCGACCAGCTGCGCATGAATCTCTCCGCGCGGCCTTCCGCCCCCGTCGCCGCAGACCGGGTCGCCGATCTCCTCGGACAGGATGAGGGCGCGTGCGCCCGGCTTGCATTCGCCGAACATGCTGTAGTGGCTGCCATCGGCGATCGCGGCGTAGCTGGCGTTGGGGATTGTCCTGGCAATTCCGGAAGCGTCGGCGGTCGCTGGGATCTTGCCGGGCTGGCCGAGATTGACGATGGCGACGGGAATGCCGATCCCGGCGAAGCTATCGGGGGCGAGGACATCGACCGGCGCGGGATCGATCGCCATGGCGAAGCGGATGCGGCGGTCACTGTTGTCGCGGCCGGCGAGACGCATGTCCATGGCGTGGAGATCGACGCCGCTTTGCCTCACCCAGCCGCACAGCGAGGCGTTGAGCAGGTCGGTGTCGCAATAGGCGGCGAGCCGTTTGGCATCGACACGCGCGCCGGCAATGGCGAGCGCCGTGCTGCCGCCCATGGACAGGCCAAGGACGCCCGTCCTGCGCTCTAGAAGGTGACCGCCGAAGAAGGCGTTCTCTGGCATCGCGTTCAGCGTGGCCGAGAGGTCGGCGGGGCGCAGCCAGAGTTTCATGGTCTCTGCTGCCGATCTGTTCTTGCCGCCATTGCCCGGATGCGTCGGAGCGGCGACGACAAAGCCCCGGCTTGCCAGCGGCACCGCGATCCAGCCCAGTGCTTCCGGCGTTCCGGCGAGGCCGGCGCCGTGGGAAAGCAGGATCAGCGGGAATTTTCCATCCGCGATCGGGGCTTCGCGCATCGCGGCCGTCCCCTTGAAAAGCGCGCTGTCGCCAAGCGTGACGGCCTCGCCGCCGGGCCGCGCCGGATACCAGACGGTGACGTCGAGGTCGCCGCCGCGCTCGGCCGATGGCGCGGCGAGATGGCGAACGCCGACGGCGTCGGCGGCATTGGCCTGATCCAGCATCGCCATCGTGGAAACGATGACGGCGCAAAGCATGGTTTTGAAGTTCATGGATATCTCCGTTTGGTAAGGGCGTGCGCACGACGGGGGCTGCCCAGCGTGCGTGTCGGGAACGATTGCGTTTGAGGTTTCATCCCGATGCGGCGATGCCGGTGGCTGGCGGTGGTTTATCCCCTGCCGGCCAGGGCGGCGCTCAGCGGAAGGCGGGTCGCGACGAAAGCGGGCAGGGTGCCGCCGACCACTCCGATCGCAAGGCCGAGCAGGCCGGCCTGCAGCATGACGCTGCCGGTGACGGTGAGTTGAAAGGCCATGCGGGTGTTGTTGGCGCCCAGCGTGCTTGCCTGCCAGCCGTTGAAGACCAGCCATGAGACAGCAGCGCCGATCGCCGCGCCGACCAGCGAGAGCAACACGGCCTCGATCCATGTCGCGGTGAAGGCCGCCAGACGGCCGAAGCCCAGCGTGCGCAGCGTGGCGATCTCGACGGTCCGGTCCGAGACCGAGCTCATCATCGTGTTGAGCGCGCCGGCTGTGGCGCCAATCGCCATCAGCAGGGCGATCGGCCAGCCGAAGAGGCGGATAAGGCTGCTGGTCCTGGCCGATTGCGAAGCGTAGAACTCGGCTTCCGAGAGCGCGGCGACCGGTGTTTTCACCGCCGAGGCGAGTGTCGCCCGCAATGGCGGCAGGCTCGACGGGCTCTCAAGGCGGGCGCGGAGCGTCTGCACCTGACCCTGGCGGTCGAATGCGGATTGCACGGCCTCGATGTCGGCCCAGATTTCGGACTCGAAAGCGCTGCCGCCGGCGGAGAACTGTCCGACGACGGTCCAGTCGACACTGCCGAGGCGGATCCTGTCGCCGACGCCGAAGCCGGCGAACTCGCCGGCGAGGCGCGCGCCGACGACAATCTCGCGGGAACCCGGAGCGAACAGGCGGCCTTGCGACAGCGCGACGCCGTCGCGCACAGCCGGGCCTGCCTGATCCATGCCCCGCAGGGCAAGCGTCTGGTCGACACCGTCGGCAAGCCGCTTCACGTCGATGGGTACGAGGATTTCGCGCGAGACGATCGCCGCACCGGCGCTGTCGCGGGCAATTCCGGTCTCGCCCCGGTTCGCCCTGAGATTGCGGATCAGGTCGGCGGGGATATCGGAGCCGATTTCCTGGTTGGTGCCGCCGCCAAGAACGATTGCGACGGAAGCCGAGCCGGCGCCTGCCAGCGTCTTCTCAAAACCTTTGGCCATCGACAGGAAGCCGGTCAGCACGGCCACGACGAGCGCGACCGACAGAACCATGGACGTGGCGATCCAGGCCCGGCGCGGCAGGCTGCCGAGATTGGCCCCGGTCATGGCGGCTGTCTGCTTGAGTTGTGAGAACATGGCCTACCTCGACCTGAAGGCGTTGATGATGGGCATGCGCATGGCATTGACGGCGGGAAGCAGCCCGCCGAGCAGGCCAAGCGCGATGATGACGATGGCGGTCTTGCCGGCCACCAGCGGCGTGAGGGAGAGGCCAAGCGCGGGACCGGCAAGCATGGTCGCGCATTTCGCGCCGGCCAGTCCGGCCAGCCCGCCGATGACCGATATGAACAGGGTCTCGCCCAGGACCAGCGCCATGATGCGGCCGCGCGAGAAGCCGAGCGTCTTCAGGACGCCGATCTCGAAGGTCCGCTCGCGCACCGCGAACGCCATGGTGTTGATGACGATCATCATGATCGTGGTGAAGGCGGCGCCAACCACGAGATTGATGATCAGGCCGATGTCGGCGAACTGGCGGATGAAGGCCTCGAGGAACTGCTTTTCCGACTGCGTCCGCGTGGGGGCGGCCGAGTTGGCGAACAGGGCATCGATCCTCGACGCCAGCACGCCCGGTGACACGCCGTCACGGGGGCGAACGACGAAGCCATCCACCATGTCCTTGCCCTGCGCGCGCGCCGCGTTGATGTAGTCGTAGCGAGCGATCATGAAATAGGTGTCGGTGCTGGCATCGGCGCCTTCGAAGATGCCTGCTATCTCGAAGCTCCAGTCACGGCTGCCGTTGGTGCCGGTCATCTGGAACGCGGTGACGCCGATGCGCTGTCCGACCGACCAGCCCTGGGCCTGCGCCAGCGCCTTGCCGACAAGAACGCTGTCGCGCGTCCGGTCGAGCCCGGCGAGCAGGTCCGCGGTCAGGCCAAGCTCCCTGCCATTGACGGCAGCCATCGAGCGCGGGTCGACGGCGCTGGTCATCACCACATTGCTTTGGGTGCCGGCAAAGCCGCGCATACGCGCCATGTAGGAGACAGCGGCGACATCGCTGTCCGCCGCGATCCTGCCGAGATAGCTCATCGGCAGGGATTGCGACCGCCCGGCCTTGTTGAAGACGCCGAGCAGATTGTCGCTCGCGCCACCCGTCCCCTGCGAGCCGGCAAGGAAGCTTTGCGTCAGGCCATAAATAAGGATGGCGACGGCGACGCAGAACATCAGCAGCAGTGTGCGGTAGGGTTTGCGCCAGGCATTGCGCCGTGCGAGCTGGAGGCTGGTCATTGGCGCGCCACCCCCTGTTCCATCGCCTCGTCCCGGTGCGGTTGCGGCGCAAGGTCCTCCGGCTCACGCTGGAACTGCTCGGTGAATTCCCCCTTGTTGAGGTGCAGCGTGCGCCTGGCGAAGCCGGCCGCTTCGGGATCATGCGTGACCATGACGATCGTCTTGTTCAGTTCGCGGTTGAGGAGGCGGAGCATTTCCAGGATGTCGTTGGCCGACTTGCAGTCGAGATCGCCGGTCGGCTCGTCGCACAGAAGCAGGCCGGGGTCGGTGACGATGGCGCGTGCTATGCCGACGCGCTGCTGCTGGCCGCCGGACATGCTGGCCGGGTACTGCTTCTGGCGGCCGTCCAGGCCGACCAGGTCGAGAACCGTGTCGACGCGCTCGGCGCGTTGTCTGCGGCTGAGCGGCTTGAGCAGCAGCGGCAGCTCGACATTCTGCGCGGTATTGAGCATCGGCAGCAGATTGTAGAACTGGAAGACGATGCCCAGATTGTGGGCGCGCCACGCGGCCTTGGCGCTTTCACCCATCTGTTCCAGATGGCTGTCGCCGATCCGCACCTTGCCGCTGTCGGGCCGGTCGATGCCGCTCAGCATGTTCAGCAGGGTCGACTTGCCCGATCCCGAAGGCCCCATGACGGCGACAAAGTCGCCACGGGCGATGTTCAAGCTCAGGTCGGAGAAGATCGCGACCTTCTCGGCGCCGAAGCTGAAACCCTTCCTCACGCCCCGTATCTCGATATAGGGCTCTTTGCCGATGGTGCCTGTCATTGCTGCGCTCCTTTGCGGTTTTCGGCGGACGCGGTGGCTCCCGGGATGCCGGCGATGCTGATACGGGCCCCCATGTTGGGCCGGATGCCGGCGGGCGGCGAAACAAGGGAAAGGCGCAGCGCCACGGTTCCCTTTTCCGCCGAGGCGGCGGGCGCGATCCTGTCGACCGTCACCTCGAATGGCTGATCCGGGAAGCCGTCGAGCACCGCCTCGCCATGCAGCCCGGTCCGCACCAGCGCGATGCTAGTCTCGGCAATGTCGGCGTCGATGGCGAGGTCGCGCGTGTCGACGATGGTTAGCAGGCTGGCATTTTCCTTGACGCTGTCGGCGCGCGCCAGAACGCTTTCGCCCAGCCGGGCGTTGCGCACAGTGACGGTGCCGGCAATCGGCGCGACGACGATCAGTTCGTCGACGGTGTCGCTGGCCTGTTCGCGGTCGAGCACGGCCCTGGCCAGGTCCTGCGCAGCTTGGTCGAGGCTGTTTGCGGCGCGCTGGCGCAGGGTTTGGGCGTCTTCAAGCTGTTGCCTGGAAGCGGCGCCTCGGGCGAAGAGCGTGGCGGCGCGATCCGATGTGGCGCTGGCCTGTGCGAAGTCGATATCGCGGGCCGCGAGCGCCAGCCTTGCGGAAGCTTCGGCGATTTCGGTCTGCCGCAGTTTGAAGCGAGCGCCTGAATCATCCAGCCTGACCAGCAATTGGCCTGCCTCGACCCTGTCGCCGACCTCGACGGCGACCGCGACGATCCGGCCCTCATATCTGGAGAAGACCTCGGCCGATCGCGGCGCCACGACATGGCCGGACCCGGTGATCTCTCGCGTTGCCGGTGCCGCGACAGGCGCCGGCGCTTTCGGCGCGGCCGGATCCGTCGGGGCGGGAGCGATCTGATCGCCGCCTGCAGGAGCGGGCGGATCGGCATGGAAAAGCTCTGGCGCGGTCGGGAGGGCGAGGGCCGCGACGCCGGCTATCGCCAGTATCGCGACCCCGCCAAGGGCGAACGATCGCCGGCGTTCGGGTTGTCTGGACGGCATCGACGGACCGGTCCCCAGAGCGACAGGCTCTAGGGACAGGGACTTGAGCTTCAGGGCCAGTTGACGGTCATGTGCGGTTGCTGTGTTCATGCCGCGATATCGGCGGAACCTGACGCCGAAAGAGACCTGGATCACGATCCAGCACGTGCTTTATCGCGATCGAGTACGCCTGATGCGCACCGGCGCCGCCGGTTCAGCCGCGCACAGGGGCGGCAAGAGATGGGGAAGGCGCGTTCTTCTCGCGCCAGGCAAGCGGGGTCATATCGGTGACGCGGCGGAATTCGCGGTTGAAGTTCGACTTGGTCTGGAAGCCGGCCGTCAGCATGATTTCGGTCACGGACTGGTCGGTTTCCGTCAACAGCCGGCAGGCCTCGGCGATGCGGTATTCGTTGACATATTGCGACACGTTCTTGCCCGTCGCCCGGTTGATGGCCGAGGATATCTGCCGTGCCGGAATTCCGGTGCGGCGGGCAAGCCGGTTGAGGTTCAGGTCGGCGTCACGGTAGAGTTTTTTCTCCCGCAGCACCTGGGCGATTTCACCGATCGTGGCGGCGTCCTCGCCAGCGTCGCCTGGAGATGAAGTCTCGGCGGGGTCGGGCGCGTTCGGCGGAACGTGGCTCTGGCTAGCGGCGGCAGCCGCCGTGCCGACGAGCACGAGGAGAAAAAGGTTGGCGATGCCGATCACGGTCGCGGCCCGTGCTCCCTGTCCGGACGCCAGCTCGAAGGATACCAGCATATCGACCAGTCCCGACAGGCACAGCGTCGCCGCCGCCAGCAGGATGGCGCGGTAGGCCGGTACCGCGCCATCGAACGGCGCCAGGCGAAGGCCGTCGGCGCCCGACCGCAGCAGCCAGAGAATGGCGCCGGCATAGACGAAGTCGATCGCGATGAGCGCCAGGTCGATCGATTCGCGCCAGACGATCATCAGCGCGATGATGACGACGGCCGGCGTCGCGTGAATGCCGAGCAGCGCCGGCCATTGGCGCTTGTCCGTCCGCACCAGGCTGGAGACGCCGGCATAGAGCAGCGACGGCATGATGGCGGCCGATACGGGAGCGATATAGCCGACCTGCGGGATGCCATAGCCCCAACGCAGGCCGGTGAGCACCGACTGCAGCGCGCTGAGCAGGATCAGGCCCAGAAACGGCAGGTTGGGCGCTGCCCCATCCTGTCGCCTGGCGACGACCCAAAGCAGGATGAACAGCAGTAGCGCGACGACGAAGGGCAGGGGAACAAACGGCATGGGTTCGCTGGGTGATGATGCTTCAGCAGACCCTAGCCGATGTGGTTTTGATTCCCAAATGGGCGGATGAACGAAGCCGGTACTTAAACCAGCTTCACCAGCATCAGGCTGAAGCAGCCGATGAACAGGAAGGCGCAGAAGGCGAGCGCCAGCGGACGCAGGCCGCGCGAGCGCAGCTGCGAGATGTCGGCCTGCAGGCCCATCGCCGCCAGACCCATGGTCAGCATGATGGTGGTGGAGAGCGCCAGCGCCGACTTCACTTCGGCCGGTATGGTCACCAGGCTGTTCAGCGCCACGACGGCGACGAAGGCGGCGACGAACCAGGGCATGGGCGGGCGGGCGCCCGACTGGACGCCGGCGCTGCCGCGGCGCGCCATCAGGCCGAGCGCGATCACCATCGGCGCCAGCATGGCGACGCGGGTGAGTTTTGCCACCGTGGCGATCTCGCCGGACTGGGTGCCGTTCTGGAAGCCGGCGCCGATGACCTGCGCCACCTCGTGGATCGAGGCGCCGGCCCACAGGCCGAAAGCGTGCTGGTCGAGGCCGAGCAGCGGGGCCAACAGCGGGAAGCCGAGCATGGCGACGGTGCCGAACAGGGTGATGGAGGCCACCGCATAGGTGACGTCCTCGTCGCGCGCGTCGGTGACGATGTTGGTGGCGACGATCGCCGAGGCGCCGCAGATCGAGGTGCCGGCGGCGATGAGCTGCGCCAGCTTGGCGTCGACACCGATCAGCCGGCCGAGCGTGACGGTGAACAGGAAGGTGCAGCCAAGCGTGGCGGCGACAATGCCGACGCCGCTCGCACCGATCGAGACGACCTGGCCGAGCGTCAGCTGGAAGCCGAGCAGCACGATGGCGAAGCGCAGAAGGCGCTTCTGCGAGAAGGCGATGCCCGCCTTTGCATGCGCCGGCGTGCCGAGCACGTTGGAGTAGATCATGCCGGCGACGACGGCCAGGATCATGGGACTGAACAGGGCGAAGCCGGAGACATTGTGGGCCGAGAAGGCAACGGCCGTGATCATCGCCACCAGCACGACGCCCGGAATGACGCCGTTCCACACCGAGTCGAGGCGCTTGCGGCCGGCGGCGAGATCGGCGGAAATCGTGCTGTTCGGAATATCGTTCGCGATGTGGGTCAGGGAAGACAATGCAATTCTCCAGGCGAGTACGCCGGAGAAATGCCATTTCACAACCGATCTTTCCAACGAATTATTCTGGTTGAAATGATCGATTTTTACGAACGATTGGCATGATGGCGGACGGCAGCGCCGCCCCTCATCCGCCTGCCGGCACCTTCTCCCCGTATAGGGACGGGGAGAAGGGAGATAGCCGCGTCCCCTCTTGCAACGCTGGCGATTGGCGAAAGCAGCGGCGAGGGCGTATTTCTCCCCGTCCCTATACGGGGAGAAATGCCCGGCAGGGCAATGAGGGGCGGCGCGAGGCCAAGACTAAAGCTGCGCCTCGATCGCCGCCTTGTCGATCACCGACCAGACATTCCTGATCCGGTCGTCAAGAAATTCGTAGAAGACGTTCTCGCTGAACGACACCTTCCTGCCGTTGATGGGCAGGTCGAAGAAGGTGCCCCTGGGCGTGCAATGGAATTGCAGGCGGGCGGCCACGAAAGGCGGCTCGGCGATCAGCAGCTGGACGTCGAAATAGAGATCGGGGATTTCGCGAAAATCCCGCTCGAGCATGGCGCGGTAGCCCGATAGGCCGACACGCTCACTGTTGTAATGCACCTCGTCATGGACGAAGCGGTGCAGCCGTTCCCAGTCCTGATTGTTGAGGCAGTCGATATAGCCTCGGTAGAGATCGGTTTCGCTCATGGCGATGCCTCCGGATGTCCATGCGGCCCGGCGCGATGCATCGCCGCGCCTGGCACCGGCCATTGTCCGTTCCGCATGCGTCCGGCGCAAGCTTAAAGCGGCATCCTGATCCTGGTGGCCACCGTATGGTCCTGGCTGCCGCTGTTGGTGCCGACGGCGGTGCTGTAATCGAGGCCCAAGGTAAGCCCGCCGATCCGGGCATCGACGCCGATGCCTATGGACAGATAGTCGCGGGAAAAGGCTTGGGCATCGATCACATAAGGCATGGTGCCTAGATCGGCGTAGCCGAGGCTCGCGCGGCTCGATCCGGAAAAATCATGCGTGTATTCGAAACGGGCGCGCGGCGTCAGCACACCCCAGTCGATGGGGACGGTGTTCTCGATGCGCAGTCCGAGCGTGCCCGACAGCGTGTCGATGGTCTGCTCGCCGAAGTTCAGGTTGTAGATGCCGCCGCCGTCTTCGGTGAAGCCGTCTAGGGTGGAATGCGAGCCGGACAGCCGGGCGTAGGGCGAGATCAGCGAGCGGGCCTGGCGAATGTCATAGCCTGTCGTCATCGAGGCGAAGACCTGGTTGCCGTCGCGTGTCCCGGAGGCGAAGTCGCCGGTTGGCGTGACATAGCGCACGCTGTCGAAGTTCATGGTGCTGTAGCCGGCCAGACCGTCGAGGAAGAAGCCAGGCACGGGGCGATAGCTGCCATAGACGGCGACCGAGAGTGCGTCGGCCCGGCTCTCGGTGCCATTGCCGCCGACATCGGTGATGTCGCGTCCGTAGCCGAGGCCGATACCCGCCGTCAGCGTGGGGCTGAAACGATAATCGGCGCCCCCGCTCACGCCGACCAGCGTGTGGTCGAGCCTGATGGCGCCGTTGTCATTGGAGCCGAAATTGACATAGCCGCCGCTCCAGAAGGCAAGCTCGCCGAAGCGGTTTGCGGCCGGTTCGGGCTGATAGGCCGGATTGGCTGGGCCGGTCGCCGCCTGGCCCGCCGCGCCGGCACCTGTCACGACCTGACCAGTGGAAGCCCCGGTCGGAATGGCTGCTGTCGAAACGGTATCGGCTGAAGGCTGGCTGTTATGGACCTGGCCTGTCCGATTTTGGCCCATCGGGGTTTGGCCCGTCGGGATCTGGCCGGGCATGGCGTAGCCCGCGTCCTGCGAGGCACAGGAGCCGTCCGGTATAGGCTGGCCGGGCATCCTGCTTCTGGCTTTGCCTTGCGGGTTGCAGCCGTCGCCGTTCGACAGTCCCTGGATGCCGACGCTCAGCCGCATGGAATTGCCGCGCTGGTCGCCTTCATTGTGAAGCTGTTCGAGCCGCTGGCCAAAGCCGCGGATCTGGTTGTCGGCAAATCGCCTGGTGGCGTCCGTCTGCGCCTGGATCAGGCCGATCACTTCCGGATCGCGCGACGGATCGGGGCGCGCCGTCACATTGATGGTCACGGTGGCCGGCTCCGATGCGCCGTCCGAATTCGACAAGGTGTAGGTAAGGCTGGTCGTGCCGGCATAGGTGCCGGAGGCGGCGAAATGCAGCACGTAGGCGCTGCCCTCATGCGCG
>NZ_JAFKIC010000255.1 GCF_017306585.1 Mesorhizobium sp.
CTCGTTTTGCAACGTTGGAAATTGGCGAAAGCCGAACTGACAGCCAATCTCCCCACCTGTGGGGGAGATGTCCGGCAGGACAGAGGGGGGCGCCGTAGAGCGCTAACCTTTATGGCGAGGACGGCGGTTCGCCGTCCTCGTGAGTTCATTCAAACGCTGATCACTCGCCCGGGCCCTTGCAGGCCACGATCTGCTCCTTGGTGTAGGTCGTCCAGTCCGGGATCATGATCGAGACCGGCCATTCGGGGCTCAGCGACGGGTCGGCGGCGGTCTTCAGCTTGGCCTTGCCTTCCTCGGTGGCGTTTTCCCAGAGCTGCGGCTGCACAAGCACGGTCTGCTGGGCCGGCTTCTTGCCGTCGAGGATCTGCAGGGCCAGCGTCACGCCGGCGCCGCCGATCGAGCCGGGGTTGGTGACGGCGGCGCCGACCAGACCCTTGACCGAGCTCAATTGGCCGACGAAGCCGGCATTGTCGGCGCCGACCACCGGCACCAGCGGGGCCTGCGATTCGACCAGCGCGTCGACGATGACGTTGTCGATGCCCGAGGTCCAGACGCCGTTGAACGGCGTGCCGGTGGCGAGGAACGACAGCATCTGCTGCTTGGCCTGGTCCTGCTGCCAGCCGGTGAAGACTTCCTGCGCGACCTTCACGTTCGGGAATTCGGCGAGCGCCTTCTTGAAGCCTTTGTCGCGGTCGCTATCGGCGGAAGCGCCAGCGGCGCCGCGCATGTAGAAGACCTCGCCCTTGCCGCCCATCTGCTGGAACAGCCACTTGGCGCCGAGATAGGCATATTCTTCCTGGTTGTTGGAGATGATGTAGGCCGACGGTTCGGTGACCGCCTGGTCGACGGCGACGACGACGATGCCGGCCTTGGTGGCTTCCTCGAGGCCCGCCTTGATGCCGGCCGGGTCAGCGGGGTTGACGACGATGGCGTCGACCTTGGCGCTGATCAGGTTGCGGATGTCTTCCAACTGGCCGGCGGCGTCGGTGTTGCGGTGCGCGATGTTGAGCTTGGCGACCTCGCCCGAAGCGAGCGCCTGCGCCTTCATGGCGCAGACCATTTCCTCGCGCCAGCCATTGCCCTGCACGGTGTTGGAGATGCCGATCGTGTATTTGCCGGCGGCCGCCGACACGCCCATCGAGGCCAGCAGGGCAGCGCCCGCGAGCAGCGGAACCATGGTCAGTATTTTCTTCATTTCAGTCTTCCTCCACATTGTTTTTCAGTTTCAGTCTAACCTGTTAGGCCTCGCCGCGCAGAAAGAGATTCAACCGGCGCGGACCGCCGTCACTTCACGAAGGGGCGCAGCACGTCGCGGGCGAGCAGGAAGCCCTGCTTGACCTTCTCGTCGCTGCCTTCGAACCGCCTGTCCTCGTGTTCGATGATGATGGATCCGTCGTAGCCGGCACGGTAGAGGCCGGAGAAGAAGCCGCTCCAGTCGACATCGCCCAGCCCAGGCATGCGCGGCACCTGCCATCCTATCCCGGCCGACATGATTCCGCGCTCGTACAAACCATCATGATCAATCATCAGGTCCTTGGCGTGGACATGCAGCATATAGGGACCGAATTCCCTGATGAAGCGGGCCTGGTCGATCATCTGCCAGACCAGGTGCGAGGGGTCGAAATTCATGCCGACATCGCCGCCCCAGGTTTCGAGAATGCGGCGCCAGATATAAGGCGAATAGGCGATGTTATGCCCGCCCGGCCATTCGTCATGGCTGAAGATCATCGGGCAGTTCTCGAAGGCGAGCTTGACGCCGTGATCGCGCGCATGGGCGACGATTTCCGGCCAGACCTTCAGCGCGTCCTGCCAGTTGACGTCGACGGTCTTGGACGCATCGCCGCCGCAGAAGGTGTTGACGACGGGCACGCCCATATTGGCGGCCAGCACGATCACCTTCTTCAGGTGGCCGATGACCGCCTCGCGATGCGCGGCATCCGGGTGCAGCGGGTTGGGGTAGTAGCCGAGGCCGGAGATGGAGATGTTCTTCTCGGCCAGCGAGGCGGCGATCTCTTTCGCCTGCGCGGCTGACGTCGCGGCGGCATCGATATGGCTGGTGCCGGCATAGCGCCGTGTCGCGCCCGATGTTTTCGGCCAGCAGGCGATCTCCAGCGCCTCGAAGCCGGCCTGATGCGCCCAGCCGGCGACGTCGGCAAGCGGCGTCTCCGCGAACGGAGCGGTGAGCAGTCCAAGTTTCATTGTGCCTCCCTTGACCGTGATTGCACGGTCGATCGTTATAATGCCGATTGTTTGGATCGCTTCAACCTCGCGACCTCATCTTGTTGAAGACTGCGACGGACGGCCGCCATCGGATCGCTTGAAAGCAGCTCGCCCAGCGCTGACGTAACGGCCGCGCGAAACCTGTCGTTCGCGGCAAGGCCGGGATCGAAAATCGTGTCGATGGCAAGGATAGCCGAAGCCAGCGCTTGCGCATCGTTGCCGGTGGCGTCGGCGATGGCGGCGACCTTTTCGGCATAGGGGTCGGAGACCGGCCAGCGCCCGCCGAAGCGAGCCGAGGCCAGGATGAGATACGCCATCCAGCCGGCGACCGGCACCGGCAGCAGCGCAATGTCCTGGCCCGTCGCCAGCCGGTCGCGGATCGGGTTGAGCAGGCGCTGGACGATCTTCTGCGATCCGTCGGTGGCGATCTGGTGGTTGCGGTGGCGGATGGCGGTGTTTTTCAGCCGGCCGAGGCTCTGCTCGACATAGGCCGACGGATCCATGCCGGGCACCGGTTCCAGCGTCGGCAGCGTCTCCTCGACCAGCATCCGGCGCACGAAGACCGAGAGCAGCGGATCGGCAATGGCGTTGAACGTGTGCTCCAGCCCGGCCAGCACGCCGAGCGTGGCGAGCGTCGTCTGGGCGCCGTTCAGCACCCGCATCTTCAGGTGCTCGAACGGCGTGACGTCGTCGACCAGCGTCGCACCGACCAGATCCCAGCGTGGCATGCGCCCGGCGAATTTCTTCTCGATCACCCACTGGCGGAACGGCTCGCCGACGGCGACGGCGCCATCGCGGTAGCCGTAGCGCTGTTCGACGCTGTCGATGTCAGCCTGCGTCACCGCCGGGGCAATGCGGTCGACCATGGCGGAAGGGAAGGTGGCGTTGGCCGCGATCCAGTCCACGAGCCCGGCGCCGCGCCGTTCGGCAAGGGTGCGCACGACATTGCCCAGGATGAGGCCGTTGGCCGGAATGTTGTCGCACGAAAGCAGGGTCAGCGGCCGCCCATGCGTGGCCCGGCGCAGGTCCAGCGCCCGCGTCAGCATGCCGGGCACGCTGCGCGGTGTTTCGGGGTGCGCGAGATCGTGGACGATATCGGGATGGGCAAGGTCGAGTTCGCCGGTCGAGGGGATGTGGCAATAGCCTTTTTCCGTCACCGTCATCGTCACCAGTTCGATGTCCGGCGCGGCCAGCACTTCCAGGGCGGGCGCGGCGCTTACCTGGCTGTCGACGACCCTGACGATGCTGCCGATGACGCGCGCCTCGACCCTGTCGTTCTCGCGGATCAACCGGGTGTAGAGGCCGCCCTGCCGGCCAAGCGTATCGGCAAGATGGGGAGGGCGGATGTTGATGCCGACGATGCCCCAGCTGCCGAAGTCGCGCGCCAGGAGGTCGTCGGTGTATTCGGCCTGGTGGCAGCGATGGAAGGCGCCGACACCCAGATGCGCCATGCCTGCCTCAAGGCGGGCACGGTCATAGGCGGGCTTCGCGACGGAGGCGGGAAGCCTGTCCATGAGGTCAGGGCCAAGTGTCTCGATGGCGCTCACTTGTTCGCCCCGATCACCGCCTGCTCCTGGTCGATCACGGCGCCGGTCATCGGGCCGGCCGCGTCGGAGAGCAGGAACACGGCAAGGTTGGCGATATCGCTGGGGTTCAGCAGCCGGCCAAAGGGTTGCGCGGCGTTGGCGGCGTCGAGCCAGCCCGGACCGAGGCCCAGCGTCCGCGCCTGCATCACGCGCTCGGCCGGCGTGTCGGTCCAGCCGACATTGATGCCGTTGACGCGGATACGGTCGAAGCGGTGGGCATTGGCGGCGTTCTTGGTCAGCGTTGCCAGCGCGCCCTTGGTGGCGGAATAGACGGCGAGTTCCGGCGAGCCGCAATGGGCGTTGATCGACAGGATGTTGACGATGGCGCCTGAAGCCCCACGCTTCCTCATGTCGGCGATAGCAGCCTGCATGAGGAAGAACGGTGCGCGCGCATTGACGGCGAACAGCGAGGCCCAGTCGTCGAGGCTGGCGTCGAGGAAGGAAGCACGGTCGGTGAGGCCGGCGGCGTTGACCAGGCCGTCGATGCGGCCGAAGCGCTCGATGCAGGCCCGCGCCAGAAGAGCCGGCGTGGCTTCATCGGCAAGGTCGGCGGCGACGAAAAGCGTCGGGGTGCCCAGCGCCGACAGCTCCGCCGCCACGGCATCGCCGCGCGTCCTGTCGCGACCGGTGATCACCAATCCCTCGGCGCCGGACCGTGCCAGCGTCTCGGCAATGGCGCGGCCGATGCCTTGCGTCGACCCGGTGACCAGCATCACCTTGCCGTCGAGCCTCGTCTCCATTCCTCCTCCCGGAACAAAGTTTCTATTTTTCAAAATATGGAACGGGAATTCCCGTTAGTCAATTGTGCCAGTGGCGTCTTACGTGCCCCGCCGCGCCGCGACGCCTTGGACCAGCGCCATGCCGACGGCGAGCGAGGCAGCCAGCGAGCGGAAGCCGGCGAAGTCGGATTCCACCACTTCCAGCCAGCTTTCCGACAAGGGGATAAGCGGGCTGAAGGTGCTGTCGGTGATGGTGAGGATGCGCGCCTTGCGCTCATGCGCCACGGCGACGAGGTCGGGCGTAATCGAATTGTAGGGGCTGAAGGAAACCGCGAGCACGGCGTCGCGGCTGCCGATGCAGCCGACCTGGTCGAGCGCGGTGGAGCCGACATTGTCGACCAGCACGTTGCGCACGCCCTGTTGCGAAAGCGTCAGCGACAGATAGGCGGTGACCGGGAAGGCGCGCTTGGAGCCGATGACGTAGATCAGGTCGGCGACGGCCAGCGTCGCCACCATCTTCTCGAAGCTTGCAATGTCGAAGCCAGCCTCGATGCGGCCGAGCGAGGCCTGCGAGGCGCCGACCATGCCGTGCAGGAAGTGCATGGCGGCATGGGGCTCCGCCTCTGTGCGCGGTTCGCCACGGCCTTCCGGCCAGGAGCCCTTGACGTGGTCCTTGAACAGGCCCTGGAAATCGGAGAAGCCGGAATAGCCGAAAATCTGGGCGAAACGCACCAGGGTCGAGGGCTGCACCCCGGCCTGCGCGGCCACCTGCGCGATGGTGCCGAGCGCAACCTCGCTCGGATGCTGCCACAGGAAGATCGCCACCTGGCGCAGGCGCTTGGGAAAATGCACCGTGCCTGAGGACAGCACCGCGCGCAGTTCCTCATAGGTCTGCGGCTGGATATAGCCCAACGCCGCAAGAGAGCGCCCACGCTTGCGCGTCGCCGCCTCGTCGGCACTGGATCGTCCGGAAGGTTTTCTCGCCCCGCTCATGATTTTCAGGCTAGCGCGGTACGATCGTTTTACAATATGGAAATTGGAAATCCTGTTCGATTGGAGTTGAGGGGGGCAGCGGGGCGGTTGCGATACGAAGGGTTGGCGGAAGCCTCCCCGACGTCGTCATCCTAGGGCGAAGCAGGAGCGAAGCCCCGTCGCGGAGACCCTGGGATCCATGCCGTGACGGTTGTCGAGGAATGCAGCGGGAGAGAAGTTCTGCACCGTAGCGGGACTTCAAAGTCGCGGCATGGATCCTAGGGTCTGCGCGCGTCGCTTCGCTCCTTGCTTCGCCCTAGGATGACGAAGGCGCGAGTGGTCGTCCCGTTGCGCTCCTTGCTCCACCCCAGGATGATGAAGTGCTAGTTGGAGGAGCTTGAAAATGGTCTACGCAACATCGGACGGGGTGGCGGGCAGGCGCCTGAGGGTCGGCATGGTGGGCGGCGGCCGCAATGCCTTCATCGGCGCGGTGCATCGGCTGGCCATGCGGCTCGACGACCAGATCACGCTGGTGGCCGGCGCGCTGTCCTCCGATCCGGACAACGCCGCGGCTTCCGCCGCCGAGATCGGCATCGCGCCCGAGCGCAGCTATGCCGACTACCATGCGATGGCTCGAGCCGAAGCGGCGCGGCCGGACGGCATCGAGGCCGTGGTCATCGTCACCCCCAACCATCTGCACGCGCCGATCGCCACAGCTTTTCTCGAAGCCGGCATCGACGTGATCTGCGACAAGCCGCTGTCGACGACGCTGGCCGATGCGCAAGCGCTCGTGAGCCTGGCAAAGACGAAAAACCGCCGCTTCGTCGTGACCCTCAACAACACCGGCTACGCCATGGTGCGGCAGGCGCGCGAAATGGTGATGGCGGGCGAGCTTGGCCGCATCGTTTCGGTGCATGGCTCCTATATCCAGGACTGGCTGACGAAGCCGATCGATGCCGATGGCCAGAAACAGGCGGAATGGCGCACCGATCCGGCGCGCGCCGGGCAGTCGGCGGTGCTGGCCGATATCGGCGTGCACGCCTTCAATCTGGCGAGTTTCATCTCCGGCCGCGAGGCGGAAGCGGTGTCGGCTGACCTGTTCACGGCAGTGCCCGGCAGGCGGCTCGACGACAACGCGCATGTACTGGTGCGCTGGACCGACGGTGCGCGCGGCACGATCCTCGCCAGCCAGACCTCGCCCGGCCATTACAACGATCTCTCCGTGCGCATCTATGGCGACAGAGCCGGGCTCGAATGGTCGGGCTCGCGGCCGGAGGAACTGCGCTTCTCGGTCTATGGCGAGGAAACCCGCACGCTGGTGCGCGGCGGCCATGGCTCGACGGCGGAGGCGCGGCGCGTGTCGCGCATGCCGGCGGCGCATCCGGAAGGCTATATCGAGGCCTTCGCCAATTTCTACCGCGACGCCGCCGACATCATCCGCGCCCACCGCTCGGGTGTTGAGGTCGATCCGGCGCGGGCGGCGCAGGTGCCAGATGTGGTGGACGGCGCGCGCGGCGTGAAGTTCGTCGCGGCAGCGGTGGAATCGAACGCGGCGGGCGGCGCCTGGACGGGCGCGCGGTTCGGGTGAGAACAGCCGATCTCCCCCTCCGTGGTTCCGGCATGCATACAGTTCCAAGCATGCATTTTCTTGCGCAGAGCTGGTCGACCCCCACTCCGTCTCGGCTTCGCCGAGCCACCTCTCCCCCGATCGACGGGGGAGAGGAAAGATGCCAGGCTTTTTTATCTTCGACGCTCGTCCAGCAACGCTCCCTTCCTTTCCCTCCGGAGGGGGGAAAGGTGGCGCTGCGAAGCAGCGACGGATTGGGGGAACCACCTGGCAATAATTAGAGAAGATGTATGCCGCACGCGGGCATGCTTCATTGATTGACTGAGACGTCGGCGGGACAGCGCCCCCCTCTGGCCTGCCGGCCATCTCCCCCACTTGGGGGGAGATCGGCAGCTTTGGTCGCCGGCGCCTAATCCAGCTATTCCAGGCCCAGTTGCTCGGCCAAATCCGCCAGCATCGGCCGCTGGCCGGCCAGGATCTTGACGCCGGCCTCGGCCATAGTGAACCAGCCGGCCCGGTCGACCTCCGGAAATTCCCGCATCGTTCCGGAGCGCGGCGGCCATTCCATCGTAAAATTGTTGCTCCTGATCGTGGCGACGTCGATCTCGGCTGCCGTCGCGACAGCCCATGCGATAACGATCTTGCCGCCCGTCTGCCTGTATTCGCCGAGCCTGGCGAAAATGCCGTCGACCTCGACGCCGAGTTCTTCCGCGGCCTCGCGTCGTGCCGCCGCGAGCTCATCCTCGCCGTCCTCGACCATGCCCTTGGGGATCGACCAGGCGCCGTCGTCCTTCTTCGCCCAGAACGGGCCGCCGGGATGCACAAGCAGCACGCGCGGGCCGTCATCGCTCCGGTGATAGATCAGCAGACCCGCACTGCGTTTTGCCATTTTTCTATGTCCGCTTACGTCACTGGTGCGAAGCCGGCCCTGCGCTGATTCTGCGTCGGGATCGTGGGTGCCGATCTTGTACCGGGAAAATACGACGCTATTTCAGATACATCCGCATTGCACCTCACCAGCGAGTTCGGCAATCTGATAGCATCGTTTTGGGTGGCGTCGAAAGTCAGGTTGGGGGCATCCGAATGCAACTGGGTCTGATCGGCTATTACAGCGACTTCGTGGTCTATCCCCTGGTCATCGCCCTGTTGGGGGTGGCGGGGCTGATCGAGGCCGGCGAAGAAAGCGCGCCGGAGTGGATCGGCACGGTGCTGCTCTGTCTCGGCCTGTGGACGCTGATCGAATATGTGCTCCACCGCTTCGTCCTCCATCACATTCCCTGGATCAAGGACCTGCATGACCGCCACCATGTCGAGGAGCGCAGTCCGGTGGGCACGCCGACCTGGCTCAGCCTCGGCGTGCACGCGCTGATCGGACTGGCCGTCTGGCTGGTTTTCGGTTTCGCGGCCGCGAGCGCGGTGAGCTGCGGGCTGATGCTGGGTTATCTCTGGTATATCAGCGTGCACCACATGATCCACCACTGGCACCCCTCGCATCCGAGCTACCTCTACACGCTCAAGCGCCGTCATGCGGTGCACCACCATGTCGATGACACCGCGAATTTTGGCGTCACGTCGATCGTGTGGGACCGGGTTTTCGGCACGGCGCGGCTCTGACGCCCCATCCGGCACTGGAAGACGGGCCACGCGGCCGCCTGGGGATAAGGACGGCGATCTCCGGACGGCGGACGCCGCCAGCTTGTGCTTGCGGTTGCCTTGCAATAAGCAGGCGAGGAGTCTCAGATATAAATCAGATTTATCTAATATAAATCGGGCGTTGTCCAGGCAACGCCACTATGCCCTTCTTGCCCTAAAGGATGTTTGCGTGCCGAAATCAAAGTCTATTTATCGTCTTGTCGTCACTGCGAGTGCCGTTGCCCTGGTGAGTTTCACTGGCAATGCCGCGAGCGCCACCGAGACCTCCGCTTTCTTCGACGCGGCGCTGTGCAAGCCGCCTTATTCGGTGGCTTCGGCAACCGAAATCTATGACGCGGCGGAAAAGCTGGCCAAGCCCGACATGTCGTCGCTGGGCGCCGCGATCTACAAGATTCCGCAACAGATCGGCCGCGACGGTTTCGAGACCGACGAGGTGTTCTTCGCCAACAGCGCGGTCGGCGTGCTGATCAAGGGCGAACGCGCTGACGACCTTGCCAAGGCCTATGGGCTGAAGCCGGAGACCTCGGACCTGATGGGCACCTCCAGCAAGGGCTATGCGTTGGAGTTGCCGGCCGATCAGCAGCCGCCGGAAGGACTGGCCGGCCCCGGAAAGGTTTCGATCGTGGCGCGCGAGGGAAGCGCGCTCGAGGGCAAGACGCTGCTCGCCTGCGAGTTCGTTCCGGCCGGGTTTTGAGCCGCCGGTCCGCAGAATCGGCGAACCGTTCCAACTCGTTGTGTTTTCAACTTTTCCACCGGGGATTCGTAGAGAAATGATGCGGAAATCCAGAAATCTGGCGGCGGTGTTCGCCGTAGCGACGTTGGCGGGCGTGGCCGGCGCGCAGGCGGCCGCCAAGTGCACCGCCTACGAGCAACAGGTCGCCAGGCAGATCAAGGACGGCAAGGCTTTCCTGAAACAGGAGAGTTTCAGGAAATGGATCGATGACGGCCTGCAGAGCAAGGCGCCCTACAACAAGAAGCCGTATACGGCCTACATCAAGTGGTATGGCCAGTTCGACAAGCTCAGCAGCGCGAAGGGCGGGGCCGAGCAGGTGAAGTTCCTCGAGAAATACGGCTTTACCGCTTCGGCCGCCTATTCCGTCATCCAGGGGTATGCGCTCAATGGAAAACTGACCTCGTCCGTCGACATGGACTTCGAGAAGCAGATGAACGCTTTCCCCTGCCTGTGAGCAGCGCGGGGAAGGGGCTGCGCCAGTGCATCAGGCGTAGATTTGGCTAGAGTTCCTTCTCCGCCAGTTCCCTGAACTCGTCGGGCACCGAGCGGGCGGCTTCGAGCGCCACGGTGCCGTAGCCCACGGCCTGTTTGCCGAAGCGCTGGCGGATTCTGTCGATGGCGCGGTCGGCGCCGAAACGGGCCAGGCCTTTCTTGCTGCCGGGGCGCTGTCTCTCGTCGGCGAGGCCGAGCGGCAGGTCGAGTTGCAGCTCCGCGTTTTCCCAGAGATGCGAGACCGAGATCGCCAGCAGCGAAATCGTCAGCTCATGTGGGTGGTCGGCGAGTACGCCGCGCACCAGATCCCCAGCGATCTCGGCCAGCATGGTGGTCGCCGAGATCGGCTGCTCCAGCGTGATCGAGCGCGTCACGGCGCTGAGATCGGCAAAGCGCACGCGCACGGTCACCGTGCGGCCCGGCCGCGCCTTGGCGCGCAGCCGGCTGGCGACGCGGTCGGCAAGGTGCAGCAGGGTGGGCACGATGACATCAGGCACGGCCGGCTTCCTGCCAAGCGCCGATTGCGCGCCGGCCGAATGCGCCCGGCGCTTCGTCTCCAGCTTGCGCGGGTCGCGGTTCCACGACAGGGCGGCGAGCTTCTCGCCGGCGGCGGGGCCGAGCAGCCGCGCCAGCGCGCCGCTGTGCGTGCGTGCCAACTGGCCGATGGTCTCGACGCCGATTTCGGCCAGCCGCGCCCGGGTCGCCGGGCCGACACCCCACATCAGCCCGACGGGCAGATCATGCAGGAAGGCGAGTTCGGTGCCGGGGTCGACCACGACCAGCCCGTCGGGCTTGGCGACCTGCGAAGCAATCTTGGCGAGATGCTTGGTGCGGGCAACGCCGATCGAGATCGGCAGGCCGAGTTCTGCGCGCACGCGGCGGCGGATCGCCGTGGCGATCTCCTTTGGCGAGCCGAAAAGGTGCGTGCAGCCGGCGACATCGGCGAAGGCCTCGTCGATGGAGATGCGCTCGACCACCGGCGTGAAATCGTCGAGCACCCTGATCGCCGCGTCACCCAGCCGCTGGTAATCGGCGAAATTACCACCGACGAAGATCAGTTGCGGGCAAAGCTCGCGCGCCTTGCGCCCCGGCATGCCGCCGCGCACGCCGAAGGCGCGCGCCTCATAGGAGGCCGCCAGCACGACGCCGCCGCCGACCGCGATCGGCTTGCCGCGCAGCGAGGGGTCGAGCAGCTGCTCGACCGAGGCATAGAAGGCGTCGAGATCAGCATGCAGGATGGTGGCTGTCGTTTCCATCCCGTTCCGCTCATCCGCGATTGCTGATAGATGAGAACAAATAAAGAACATATGCGAGATGGAGTCAAGGCTGAGATGAGTCTGGGAGACTTGTTCGCCGATAGCTTGGGCGCTTGTCCTGTCTTGAAACGCTTGCGCCGCCCCTCACCTGCCTGCCGGCATCCTCTCCCCGTATAGTGACGGGGAGAGGGGCGCTTTCATCAATGGTTTCGCCAGTCGCCAATGTGGCAGGAAAAGGCGCCGGCGCTGCGGCCAGCTACTTTCTCCCCGTTCCTATACGGGGAGAAATGCCCGGCAGGGCAATGAGGGGCGGCGCCAACCTTACAGAGGCGCTTGCTCCGCTGCTTACACCACATGCTCCGCCCGCAGCGCCGCCTTCATCCGTTCCAGTGCGGGTTCGCCGCCGGCCGCCAGTTCGTCGGCGATGCGGGCGAGCTTGTCGTCCGCCTTGCGGTGCTTGCTGCCCCAGGCGCCGAGCGTGGCGAGCACCGGCAACAGGTCGATGCCGGCCTCGGTCAGCCTGTAGATCGCCTTCAGGGCGTGGGTGGGGTCATCGCTGCGGGTGACGATGCCTTCGTCCTGCAGCGTCTGCAGCCGCTCGGCTAGCGTGCGCGAGGAGATGCCCTCGTCGGATTGCAGGAATTCGCGAAAGTGCTTTTTCCCGGCGAAGATCATGTCGCGGATGATGAGCAGCGTCCAGCGGTCGCCAAGCAGTTCGAGCGACAGGTTGATCGGACAGCCTGACTTTTCGCGCGTCGACATCTCAATGGTTCCATTTTTAAATCACTTTACTATTGACATCATTCGCGGCTTCCGTCAAATGGTTCCAAAAGTAAATCACTCGCCGGCCATCGTGGCCTGCGAATTCCAGGAGGAGGCAGACATGAACCAGCAGGCGACAGAAACGAATGTGGCGACCGAAACGAAAATGGCCGCCACGCCAAGGACCGTCGTGGTCGTCGGCGCCACCAGCGAGGTCGGCGCGGAAGTGGCCTCGGTGCTCGCGGGGCAGGGGCACAAAGTGCGCGGCGTGGCGCGCAGCCTGGGGGTGGCGCTCGATGACGCCGCCGCGCTGAAGTCGGCCTTTTCCGGCGCCGACAGCGCCTATGTGATGATCCCGTTCGATGTCACCGCGCCGGACCTGCATCGCTTCGAGGATGAGGTCGGCGAGCGGCTGGCGACGGCGATCGCGAATTCGGGCATGCGCCGGGTGGTGCTGCTCAGCGGCCTCAACGCCCATCTCAGGATGGGAACCTCGCTCGGCGCCGCCATGATGGAGGAGCGGCTGGAAGCGCTTGGGCTCGACGAACTGGTGCTGCTGCGCGCTTCCTTCTTCATGGAGAATTTCGCCAAGGGCATGGGCTTCGTCCAGCAGGCCGAGACGGGCGTTTTCGCCACGCCGTTCCGCGGCGACCTGCCGATGCCGCTGATCGCCGCGCGCGACATCGGCCAGCGCGCCGCCGCCCTGCTTGGATCGGACCGTCTCCAGGCCGGACGCGTCGTCGAACTGCATGGCGGCGGCTATTATACGTTCGAGCAGGCGACCGCGATCCTCGGCAAGGCGATCGGCAGGGAGGTGGCCTATCACGCGGCGCCCTTCGCCGACGCCCGCGCCGGCATGATCGCCAACGGCATGTCGGCGAGCTTCGCCGATGCACTCGGCGAGACGGCGGCGAGCTTCAACAAGGGCGAACGCTGGGCGCTGGAAGCGCCGTCGGCGCAAAATGCGACGCCGACCAGTTTCGAGGCCTGGGCGCAAGCCTTCGCCCGCGCCTGATCCCTGCCATCCAGAATCCGGAAACGAGGAGAACCCCATGAAAAAGCTCATCCTTCAGATGCAGATGTCGGTCGACGGCTTTGTCGGCGCCAATGCGGACCAGCCCTGGCAGCTCTGGGAATGGGGCGACGCCAATGGCTGGGACGCCGAGCTGAAGCAGGATTTCAACACCGTCTTCGCCGGCATCGACACCATCCTGCTCAGCCGCAAGATGGCCGAGGAAGGCTATCTCACCCACTGGGGCAATGCGGCGCGCAAATATCCGGCCGATCCGTTCTATGCCTTTGCGCAGCGCATCGTCGAGGCGCGCAAGGTGGTGCTCAGCGACAAGCTCGAGGCGTCGCGCTGGGAGCGCACCATCGTGGCGAGCAGTGACCTGGCGCGCGAAGTCAACGCGCTGAAGGCCGGCGAGGGCGGCGACATGGCCGTGTTCGGCGGGGCCGGCTTCGCCTCGGCATTGATCGCAGCCGGGCTGGTCGACGAGTTCCAGCTGTTCGTCAACCCGGCGGTGCTGGGCGGCGGCCGGCGCATCTTCGACCAGGGCGGCTTCCGGAAACTGCGGCTGGTCGGCTCCAAGGCCTATGCCAGCGGCATGGTGGTCAGCCGCTACGCGCCGGCAGGGTGATGGAAGCCGTTTGGCCCAGCACCGGTCAGTCAGTAGCGAGGGCTGGTGATCCTTCACACGCCCCTCTGTCCTGCCGGACATCTCCCCCGCAAGGGCAGGGCAATCGCATATGGATTCTTGCGAAGGGGACCCCCACCCTAACCCTCCCCACAAGGGGGAGGGAACGCTGCCGCGCGCGCCCTATCCATCTTCATGTTGAGGATCGAAACCTCAGTACTGGCCGCAATCAGCGCCGGCCAAGTCTCCCTCCCCCTTGTGGGGAGGGATTAAGGGTGGGGGTCAATCTTCGTAAAAACCCATATGCGATTGCCCTGCCCGCAAGGGGGAGATTGGCAATATCCGCTGACACGCCCTTTCTTCGGCGCTGGAAGTTGGCGAAGGCGGAGCTGACATCTGATCTCCCTCCTTGCGGGGGAGATGGCCGGCAGGCCAGAGGGGGGCTGACCCTCCGGCGTTGGCCTTTAAGCTGGCAAGCCATCCAAAAAATTCGGCGCGACGTATCCTTTTTGCCCGCCCGTCCGTCTCTGGTTTTGAAGGGCCGCTTCATCGGTGGCCCGCAGCCCCAGGGAGACTATCGTGGCGAGCAGAGAGAGCGAGGCAAACAGGATCCACTATGAGACGATCGCCGCCAATGCCGGCAAGTTTACCAGTCCGCAGGAGATCGTCGATTTCAACGACATCAACTGGACGGCGCTGACCGGCGAACCCCGCGGCGTCGACTATATCGAGGCCGATGCCGGCGGCGTGCCGGCGCTATGGGCCGTGCCGAAGGGCACCGACGAGGAGCGGGTGCTGGTCCATGCGCATGGCGGCGGCTTCGTCGGCGGTTCGATCTATACGCACCGCAAGCTCACCGGCCATCTCGCCAAGGCCGTCGGCTGCCGGGCGCTGATCTATGATTATCCGCTCACCCATCAGGCGAAGCATCCGGCGCAGATCGAGGCGGCGGTGACCGTGTGGGACTGGCTCGCGGGCAAGGGCTTCGACCCCCGACGCATCGTGCTTACCGGCGATTCCTGCGGCGCGGTGCTGATCTATGGCCTGCTGCAGCGGCTGCGCGCGCAGGGCCGGCCGCTGCCTGTCGCCACGCTGGTCATCTCGGGCTGGTTCGACATGGCGCTGACCGGCGCCAGCTACGAGACCAACCGCAAGAAGGATCCGGCCTTCGCCCGGGAGGCCGTCGACTGGCTGGCGAGCAACTTCGTTGGCGATACGGACCGGCGCGACCCGGAAGTCAGCCCGCTCTATGCCGACCTTTCCGGTTTGCCGCCCGTGTTCCTGCAGGCCGGCGCCGACGAGACACTTGTCGACGAAAGCCGCATGTTCGCCGAACGCGCCCGCCAGGCCGGCGTCGAGACCCGGCTCGACGTCTTCGACGGCATGCTGCACTCCTTCCAGATGATGGCCGGCCGGGCGCAGGAGGCCGATGACGCGGTTCGCCGCTTCGCCGCCTGGGTGCGGCCGAGGCTCGGCCTGGCGGAGGCCAATACCACCGGCAAGGCGGCATAAGCATGTGGCCGCAGATGGTGTCGCGCTTGCCGCTTGTCGAAATGCCCGGCCTGCGCGATGCTTGGGCAACGCTGACCGACATCTGGCCATGAACCAGCAGATCCGCACCTCTGTCGAAACGGGGCAAGGCGCCGCGCCGCGCCTCACCCCTTCGGATTTGCTGGACCCGCGCTACGCGGCGTTCCTGGCGACCGTTTCGCATCTGCGCGCCCGCCTGCATCGCTACTGCGCCCGCATGACCGGCTCGGCGCTCGACGGCGAGGACGTCATGCAGGACGCGCTGTTCGAGGCCTATCGCAAGATCGAGCTTCTCGACGATGCGAAGGCGCTGCCGCCCTGGCTGTTCCGCATTGCCCATAACAGGTGCATCGACCTCATCCGCGGCCGCCGCGCGCGCATGCGGGCCGAGGCCGGCCATGCCAGCGACGACATCGTACTGCCAGCCGAACCGGCCGGGCAGGGCGTCGGCCACGCGATCGAGCGGCTGGTCGTGCACCTGCCGCCCAAGGAGCGCGCCTGCGTGCTGCTCAAGGACGTGTTCGACCATTCGCTGGAGGAGATCGCCGAGCTTGTCGGCTCGACGTCAGGCGGCGTCAAATCGGCGCTCAGCCGGGGCCGGGCCAAGCTCGCCGCCCTGCCGGCGCAACCGGTCGCGGCGCCCGCTGACGACCCGGAGCTGACGCGGCTGCTCGAACGCTATGTCGAACTCTTCAACGTCAGGGATTGGGACGGCGTGCGGGCGCTGACCAGCGCCGATGCCCGCCTGCGGGTCTCGGACTGCTACAACGGCCTGCTCTCCCGCTCGCCCTATTTCGTCGAGTATGAACGCAGCGAACTGCCTTGGCGGCTGCGGCCCGGCGTGGTCGAAGGGGAACAGGTGCTGGTCGTTGACAGGCAATATGGCGAGGCCTGGCGGCCGGCCTATCTGGTGCGGGTCCATGCCACCAGCGGGGTGATCGACCGTATCGCCGACTATTATGCCTGTCCCTGGATTCTGGAGATGGTGAGCGCGGACGAAGGATGAGGCGGCGCTTTCCCTTCT
>NZ_JAFKIC010000308.1 GCF_017306585.1 Mesorhizobium sp.
TCTGCTCCGGCCGGCAGCTGACGCCGCGCGCGGAAAGGAGATAACCGGCGATCGCCTGTTTCAGCGCCGGGTGGCCGGTCACCTCATAGGTGCCGAACAGCGTTTCGCCATGGCTGGCGCGGCGCGCCACCAGCCTGCCCCAGACGCCGAAGGGAAAGCTCGCCGCATCCGGCATGCCGGGGTGGAAGGCAAATCGCCCCGGCGTGCCGTGGTGACAGGGCTGGCTGAGCAGTTCCTCACCGCGCCGCGAGGGCGACCGTAGCGGCACGGCAGGCGCCTCGGCCGGCACCTCGCGCGGTCCATCCGGCAGATCGACAATAACCGGCCGCGCCCCCTGGCGGTTCGCCAGATAGCCTTCGGTGATCAGTTGATCATAGGCCGAGACGATGGTGTTGCGGCCGAGGCCGAGCTCGGCAGCCAGTGCGCGGGTGGAAGGCAGTTCCGAACCTGGGGGCAGCGTGCGGTTGCGGATGATGCCGACGAGGCCGTGATAGAGTTGGCGCGACAGGTGCTCCGGGCTGGCGCGGTTCACGGCCAGCATGTCGAGGGGGAAGGTTTGCGGTTTGGAGTGGAGGCGCATGGGTCAGATCGTGCCAGTTGCAAAACGGTAACTTTGCACGCCGAGTTCCCGCCCACCCCCCTCTGGCCTGCCGGCCATCTCCCCCGCAAGGGGGGAGATCGGATGTCGCCCAGGCTTTCGCCAATCGCCCACGTTGCAGAAGAAGCACCGGCACTGACACAGCCTATCTCCCCCCTTGCGGGGGAGATGTCCGGCAGGACAGAGGGCGGTGCCTCGCGCCAACCTTGAAAGCTTACTTCGTCGGTGCTGCGTCAACGTATTCAAATCCCCCATTACCCATCCTGCCACAGCCGCCCGCCAACACAACTGGTTCCTTCATTTTCTGGAAAACTGGCCCTCGCGAGGGAGACAGAGCGGCGTAGACTTCCCCGCACAGACGTCGGGGTAAGACGTCGAGGCGGACCACTGGGAGGGCGTCCGGCCAGAGGAAAGCGGCAGGATTGCACAATCATGCCGCCGTAAGCGCCCGAGCCACTCCCTTCTGAAACGGACATCCCGCAGCTAATTGGC
>NZ_JAFKIC010000256.1 GCF_017306585.1 Mesorhizobium sp.
GGCAAGTGTCTTGCCGCCATAGATGCCCGGCTCGCGCTTGCCAAGCGCGTTGAGATTGGGACCGTTCAGGACGAAAACCGTTTTCAAAAATCAGACCTTTCCCGGCGCCAGCCTGGGCCGGCGCGCTGGGCCCTCTATAATGGGCATAGCCGCCCACGGAAAGAGCGCAAGTGCGTTCTTTCACTGTCCACAACAGGCGGAAATGTGGCCGTGAGCAAAATCAGAGCGCCGCTTTCGCCGCCTCGATCTTTTCCGCCAGCACTTCCTGCCCAAGCGCTCCGAACACGACCTCGTTGCCGACGACATAGGACGGCGTGCCGGTGATCGACAGCTTGTTGGCAAGATCATAGGTCTTGGAGAGGGCTTCGGGGATAGACGGGTCCTTCATCTTCTCGCGCAGCGTCGCCTCATCGGCACCGAGGGAAAGCGCGATCTTGATGGCGGCCGCTTCTGTTGCGCGTCCCTGGCCGCCGAGCAGCGCATTGTGGAACTCGCCGTATTTTTCCGGCATCATCAAATGGAAGGCCATCGAAACGACGCTGGCCTTCTGCGAATCCGGGCCGAGGATCGGGAATTCCTTGAGCACGAAGCGCAGGTCCGGATCGGACTTGGTCAACGCTTGCATGTCCTCGATGGCGCGTTTGCAGAAGCCGCAATTGTAGTCGTAGAACTCGACGATCGTTACCTTGCCGCTGGGATTGCCGACAACGCCGTCGAAGGAGGAGTTGAAGATCTGGTCCTTGGCGTCCTTGATCACGCCGAGATGCGCGATCCGCTGTTCTTCCTTCTGCTTGGCCTCGAGGGCGTCCTGCACTTCGAGCAGCACTTCCGGATTCTTCAGGAGATAGTCGCGAATGATGCCTTCGACCTCGGCGCGGTCGATCTTGGTATCGCCCGTCTTGGTATCGCCCGCCGCCGTCTGGGCCGGCAGCGTCGTTCCAGCCTTGGCAATCTCGGGGCTGCCGGCCACGAAACCGAAAGCCAGCATGGCAAGGGCTACAGCGATCCCCGTGGTGCCCAGCAGCAGTGCCTTTTTCATCGTTCTCGTTCCTTTTGCCTGTTTCCCGGTCCGCCTGTGTCGCAGCGTATAGCCGGAAGGTTCACTAAAT
The DNA here is from genome assembly GCF_017306585.1 of Mesorhizobium sp. Lineage (GTDB taxonomy): Bacteria > Pseudomonadota > Alphaproteobacteria > Rhizobiales > Rhizobiaceae > Mesorhizobium. Next base: position 1,110 of record NZ_JAFKIC010000256.1, read on the forward strand.
CTTGGCTGACGATTTGTAGTTTATGATGTCCTGGGCGCGTATCCAGCGCGGCTCGCCACGCTTCAGCTGCTGCTGCGCCCGCATGGCGAAGATCTTCGCATCCTTGTAGTTACCGGAATAGAAATGGCCTTCGGCCGTGGCAAGCTCGGCGCCCGGTATGTCTCCCAGCTCGCCGTAAGCCTGCGCCAGATAACGATAGCCGGTAGAGTTTTCCTTATCGCGCCCCAGACCGTTGTTGATCTGCACGACGGCCTTCTTCAAGGAGTCCGGCGTGCCGACGGCCATCAGCGCCTGGCCGAGCGAGACAGGCAACAGGCCAGATCGCGCGGGATCGAGGCTGACCGCCTTGGCATAGGCATCCGCCGCATCCGCGGGCTTGTTCGCCTTCATTAGTATGTCGCCGCGCAACTCCTGGAAGTAGGCATTTTTAGGCTGTGCCTTGATCAGGGCGTTGGTCTTGACGAGTGCTGTGGCGATGTCGCCGTAGAGATAGGCCGACTGGGCATCGCCATATTGCGCGGCGAGACTGCCCCGCATCTTCTGCATCAGCCGCGCAGCAGCGGACCGGCCTTCCATGTAGACGGCGATCTTCACACGCATCATGTCGTGGCGCTGCTGCAGCGCCGGCGCATCGGGCTTGTCGACATTGGGGCTTTGCTTGACCAGAACCTCAAGATTGGCGATGCGGTCCTGCGGCATGGGGTGGCTGATGCGATAGGGATCGACCTGCGCGCCCGACAGCGACAGCGCCGACTGGAAGCGGTGGAATGTCTTCAGCATGCCCATGCCGGACTGGCCGGTGGCGTTGAGATAGGTGATCGCCGAGCGGTCGGCCGTGATCTCCTCGGTGCGCTGATAGGCGAGAATGCTGCGCTGTGCTATCTCGCCGCCGCCCGCAGCCACGCCCATGCCCGCGCCGGCAAGGCCGCGGCTGTTGGTGGTGGCCCCGGCGACCATGGCGCCGGCACCAAGCAGCGTCGCGATGACGGCCATGGTCTTGGCCCGCTCGAGCTGGTCGCGCAGTTTCTGCTGGTGGCCGCCGGCGATGTGACCGGCTTCGTGAGCGATGACGCCGATGATCTCGTTGGGCGTTTCAGCCGTCATCAGCGCGCCGGTGTTGATGAACATCCGGCGTCCAGTGACGAAGGCGTTGAAGGAGGAATCGTTGACCAGCACGATGTCGATGCCGTCATTGCCCAGACCGGCCGCCTTGAAGATGGGCCGGGCGTAATCGCGAACCAGCGCCTCGATTTCGGCGTCGCGTATGACCGGCACGTTCTGGGCGAAGGCGGTGATCGAACCCGCCACGGCGACGGCCGCCCCGAGCGCAAGCGTCGCGAGCGCGCGCGCTGCCTTGGCAATCGTCGATCTGGGTCGGCTCAACATGATGTGTCCACTGGTAGACGAGCGGGCGAAAGATGAAAAGTCGGCACCGGAAAAACTTCCTCAACTTGTGATCCTCACATCAATCGGGCATTTGTGCGGCGCATGCGCCATGCGCCGGCGCTATCAATCCTCGCAGCAGGGGTAGAAATGGTCGTTTCGCTCTCACATCGCGGCAATGTCGAGCCGTTCCACGCCATGGATGTGCTGGCCGAGGCTAACCGGCTGAAGGCGCAGGGCGTGCCGGTGATATCGATGGCCGTCGGCCAGCCGTCAGATCCCGCGCCGGAGCGGGTTCGCGCCGCAGCCGCGAAGGCTTTGCAGCACGGGCGCATCGGCTACACCGATACGCTTGGCCTTGCGGACCTGCGCAAGGCAATCGCCCTGCATTATGCCGACCACTACGGGCTCAATGTCGAGCCCGGCCGGATCGCGGTGACGACGGGATCGTCGGCCGCTTTCAATCTCGCTTTCCTGGCGATGTTCGATCCGGGCGACCGCGTCGCGATCGCCGCGCCCGGCTATCCCGCCTATCGCAACATCATGACTGCGCTTGGCATCGAGGTGGTGGAGATAGAGCTCGGCGAGGCGGCTTACCTGCATGCCGGCCATCTGGAGAGCGCGCACCGGGAGAAGCCGCTGAAGGGCGTGCTGTTCGCCAGTCCCGCCAATCCGACCGGCGCGGTGATTCCCGCCGATGAACTGGCGACGCTGGTCACCACGGCCGAGGCCCTTGGCATCGCCGTGATTTCGGACGAGATCTACCATCGGCTGGCCTATGCCGCGCCCGACACGACGGCGCTGCGCTACGGCAAAGGCGTAACCGTGATCAACTCCTTCTCGAAATATTATTGCATGACCGGCTGGCGCATCGGCTGGATGGTGTTGCCTGGGGAATTGGTCCGGCCGGTCGAACGCGTCGCGCAGAGCCTCTACATCTCGCCGCCGGAGCTATCGCAGATCGCGGCGATCGAGGCCTTCGCAGCGACCGAGGAGCTGGAAGCCGTCAAGGGCCGCTATGCCTGGAATCGCGAACTGCTGATGAAGCGCCTGCCGGAGCTCGGCTTTCCGCTCGCGGCCCCCATGGACGGCGCCTTCTACGCCTTTTGCGACGTCACCAGGCATACCAATGACAGCATGGCCTTCGCGCGCAGGATGCTGGCGGAAGCGCATGTGGCGGCAACGCCCGGCCGCGACTTCGACACCTTGGCAGGACACCGCACGATGCGGTTTTCCTACGCCGGCAGCCATGACGACATGGTCGAGGCGATGGCGCGCATCGAGCGCTGGCTGAGGTAACGCCATGCCGGAACTCGATCAAGCATTGGCCGAAGTCGCCGCCGAGATGGCCGAACGCACTGATCGTGGCGATGTCGCGACCTACATTCCGCAGCTGGGCAAGGTCGACCCGAGGAAGTTCGGCATCGCCGCCGTCACCAATGACGGTCGCGTGCTGACGGCGGGCGATGCCGACCAGGCCTTTTCGATCCAGAGCATATCGAAAGTGTTCACGCTGACGCTGGCGCTCGGCAATGTCGGCGACGCGCTGTGGAAGCGGGTGGGGCGCGAGCCCTCCGGCAATCCGTTCAATTCCATCGTCCAGCTCGAGCACGAGAACGGTATTCCGCGCAATCCGTTCATCAATGCCGGCGCCATCGTCATTTCCGACATCCTGCTGGCCGGCCACCAGCCGCGGGAGGCTATCGGCGAGATCCTGCGGTTCATCCAGTTCCTAGCCGACGACGAGACCATCATCATCGACCGCGAGGTCGCGGCTTCAGAGCGCGCCACCGGCTACCGCAACTTCGCGCTTGCCAACTATATGAAATCCTTCGGCAATCTTAATCACGCGCCGGAACTGGCGTTGGGCGTCTATTTCCATCATTGCGCCATCGCTATGAGCTGCCGGCAACTGGCCATGGCTGGCCGATTCCTTGCCAATGGCGGCAGGAATCCGGCGACCGGATATCAGGTGGTGTCGGCGGAACGGGCGCGGCGCATCGGCGCCATGATGCTGACCTGTGGCCATTACGACGGATCGGGAGACTTTGCCTTCCGCGTCGGCATTCCCGGCAAGAGCGGCGTCGGCGGTGGCATATTGGGCATCGTGCCGGGCATTGCTTCGCTTGCCGTCTGGTCGCCCGGCCTCAACGCCAACGGCAATTCCAAGCTGGGCTCCATCGCGCTGGAAAAGCTGGCCAGGATGATGAACTGGTCGATCTTCGCGCCGTAGCAATACAACAGGGTCGGGCGAGCAGCCATGGAAGATCGCAACAGCTGGATATTGTATATCAAAGAGGTGCGCGCTCGCCACGGCGTGAACCTTCTCGAGGCTGAGCGGATTGCCTTGTCCGATCCTCATTGGCGACGTTGGGTAGTGCGTCAAATCAATACTGACGGACGCTGCCGCAGGTTCGCACGGAGCCATATGGCAGCCAATCGCCAGGCGTCCTTGGTTTACAGGGATGGCGAAGTGCTAAAACTGCGCTAGCAGGTCAAGCAGCGAATTCACCGTTTGAACCGGCAATGCAAAAAATCCCGCGCCGTCTTTCAGGATAGCGCGGGATTTCTGTCAGAAAAGTCTATTCAAGTCATTGGAAAGGCTTAGAAAAAGCCCTTCCGCTGCCACCAGCCGGCACGCTTCGGCTTGTCTTCGGTCTTTGTTTCGGCCTCGACGGTCGAGGAAACCACCGGTGCAACCGGCGCGTCGGCGGAAGCCGGCTTGCGCCGCGACGGTCGAGCCTTCGCGGTCTCTTCCTCGACAGGTGCAGCCGCCGGCTCTTCGGCAACCGCTGCCGGAGCCTCGACCGGCGCCTGCTCAACCGTTTCGACCACGGTCGCTTCGACAACCGCCTCGGCGGCCGCCTTCTTCGACTTGGCTGTACGGCGCGGCTTCTTGGGCTTCTCGGCTACTGGCGCCTCCTCGGTGACAACCGCCGGCTCTTCCGCGACAGCGACAGCCACCGGCTCGGCCGATGCCGGTTCGCTTTCGGAAGCATCCAGTTCGGCAGGTTCCGTCGTTTCCCCGGCGCCCGCCTCAGTCTCGCCTTCGCCATCTTCCCGACGGTTGCGCTTGCCGCCGCGCTTGCCGCGCCGGCGTTTCTTGCCCGCGCCGTCTTCCGAAGCCTGGGCTGTCTCGCCCGGCTCGGCGGCGATGGCCTGAGCGGTGTCGTCGGTTTCGATGTCATCACCGTCCGCGGCGTCCGCCGATTCGGCGACATCACCGATGGCCGAGATGGATACGCCGTCCGTCGGCGCGCCATGTTCGCGGTCGCGATCCCTGCCGCCGCGGCGCCTGCGGCGCTTACGGCGCTTGCGGTCGCGGCCTTCGCCGTCCTCGCTGGTCCGCTGCTGGTGCTGCTGTCCCTGCTGGGCATGGCGCGGCTGCTCGGCCTGCGCCGGAGCCTCGTCTTCCTCCTCGGCGACGACAATGTCGTCCTCGGGCTCTTCCGGCTCGACATAGGCCGGCAGGCTGCGCGCTTCGACGAAGCCTTCCGGCTTCTCGGCCAATGCGCCACGGAAGATCGCATAGTGCTGAGAGCCGACCGTGTCGTCTGCTTCCAGGGTGATGGTCAGGCCAAAGCGGCTTTCCAGTTCCACCAGCGTGCTGCGCTTGTGGTTGAGCACATAGAGCGCGGTCGCGGCCGGCGTGCGCACGGTGATGTGGCTGCGCGAATCCTTGAGCAGGAATTCCTCGATCGCCCGCACCACCATCAGCGCGACCGACGAATCGGAGCGCACATGGCCGGTGCCGCCGCAATGCGGGCAGGGCTTCATGGTCGATTCCAGCACGCTGGCGCGGATGCGCTGGCGCGACATCTCCATCAGGCCGAAATGGGAGATGCGGCCGACCTGGATGCGGGCGCGGTCGTTCTTGAGGTGATCCTTCAGCCGCTTCTCGACGGAGCGGTTGTTGCGGTTCTCCTCCATGTCGATGAAGTCGATGACGATCAGGCCGGCAAGGTCTCGCAACCTCAACTGGCGCGCGACTTCCTCGGCCGCTTCCAGATTTGTGTGGAGGGCGGTGTCCTCGATCGAGTGCTCCTTGGTGGAGCGGCCCGAATTGACGTCGATGGCGACCAGCGCCTCGGTCTGGTTGATGATGATGTAGCCGCCGCTCTTCAGCGTCACCTGCGGCTGCAGCATGCGGTCGAGCTGCGCTTCGATGCCGTTGCGCACGAAGATCGGCGTTGTGTCGCGGAATGGCTGAACCACCTTGGCGTGGCTCGGCATCAGCATGCGCATGAAATCCTTGGCTTCGCGATAACCGTCCTCGCCGGAGACCAGAATCTCGTCGATGTCCTTGTTGTAGAGGTCGCGCACCGAACGCTTGATCAGGCTGCCTTCCTCATAGACGAGGGCAGGGGCCGTGGATTGCAATGTGAGGCTGCGCACATTCTCCCACAGCCGCATCAGATATTCATAGTCGCGCTTGATCTCGGCCTTGGTGCGGCTCTCGCCGGCCGTGCGCAGGATGACGCCCATGCCCTGCGGCACTTCGAGGTCGGCAACCACCTCCTTGAGGCGCTTGCGATCGACCGCGCTGGTGATCTTGCGCGAAATGCCGCCGCCGCGCGCCGTATTGGGCATCAGCACGGAATAACGGCCGGCAAGCGACAGATAGGTGGTGAGAGCAGCGCCCTTGTTGCCGCGCTCTTCCTTGACGACCTGCACCAGCAGAATCTGCCGGCGCTTGATGACCTCCTGGATCTTGTACTGGCGGCGCACCGGCTTGCGGCGATTGCGCACTTCCTCGAGCGCGTCCTCGGCGCCAACCGATTCGATCTCGTGATCGTCCGGGTGCGAGGACTGCACTTCCTCCAGCATGCCGCGATCATTGTCGGTGGCAGTGGCTTCGTCGGCGGGAGCGGCTTCGCTACCCTGTTCCGTCTGCGGGGCAGGCTCGGAAATCACATCGGCCTCGACGGAGGCGGCGATCGATGTCGGGCCGCCGTCGCGAGCCTTGCCTTCGTCTTCTTCGGAGGAGGCTTCGTGCTCTGTTGCGTCCGAAGAAGAGCCTTCTTGTTCGGCCGCGTCCGAATGGTCGGTCGCATCGTGGTGCTCGGACACCTGGGCAGCCGGTTCGGTCACCTCGGCAGTGGTGGAGGCGTCATCCGTTACCGATTCGGCCGAGACGGCATCCGTGCCGCTGTCATGGTTTTCACCGGCTTCGCCTGACTCGTCACCATCGCCGGTGCCAGCGCCACGCTTGTGCTCGGCGCGCTCGCGGCCCTTGCCGCCGCGACGGCGTCCGCGCCGTCCGCGGTCGCGATTCTGGCGGTCGTCGCCGTCACCGTCCTCGTCCTCCTCGTCTTCGGCCTCCTGCGCTTCCGCGCGAAGCAGCGCCTGACGGTCGGCGACCGGGATCTGGTAGTAATCAGGGTGTATTTCACTGAAGGCGAGGAAACCGTGACGGTTGCCGCCATATTCGACAAAGGCTGCCTGGAGGGAAGGTTCGACGCGCGTTACGCGGGCGAGGTAGATGTTTCCTTTGAGCTGCTTCTTGTCCTGGGATTCAAAGTCGAATTCTTCGATACGGTTACCGCGTACGACGACAACTCGTGTTTCCTCCGGGTGGGAGGCGTCTATCAGCATTTTGTTGGGCATTATTTCGTTTCCCCCCGGCAGCCGTCAGCCGCAGCTGGCGAGGCAAAGCCCGCTGCTGTGTGTCTGGATGAGAGTGGGTGCCGGATAATTGAACGGCCGCCGGACGGTGCCTGCGCGTCATGTCGGTGCCGCCCGCAGCCATATTGGCGCGGTTTGATGCGGACCTTTCCATGATTGCGCTTGAAGCCATCGTCACCAAGCAGACCTTTTGAACCAAAGCCCGGAAACCGGACCAGCTTGTTGCTCGTACAGAGCCGGCGCGGGGACAAACCCGGCCGTTTTCCTCACGCAGGCGATTCCCCCGCCACGGGAGCACACCTGCGAAATTCGTCGCGATCACCTGAAGCCTCCTCGCAGAAGCGAGAGGAGCCGCCTTTCATCTGACCCTTTAGCAGGAAGCTGCGGAGGAGGGCGGTTCCAGGATTGCAGTGATCCACTATCGCTTTTATGATTTGGCGGGTTGGAAGGCAACCCCGATTTCCGATGCCGGCAAAAAGCAGTTCCGTAGCGTAAGCCGGGGTTCCGATCCCTGTTGAAAAGGCTTGGTTAACCTTCTCTGGATACCAATCGTTAATCGAGTTCGCGGCGTAACCGGCACTTCGATGAAACGCGCGGCGCCTGGCGCCAAACCGGAAGCGACTGGAAGAGAGATGGGACTGGCAGGCTTCACTGACAAGGGATGTCGTGTTCGCGGCCAGATTCTGGGCGCCTTATGCCTTTTGCTGCTGGTGGCGATCTGCCAGGCCTTTTCCCCGGCCGCCCATGCGGCCGATGCCCCGTTGGTGGCCAAATCCTACAAGATGGCGGGCGACGCCACCAAGATGCGCATCGTCATGGATTTCGATCGTGAGCCCGATATCAAATGGTTCCTGCTGCGCGGGCCCAATCGACTGGTCATCGACCTCGCCAACACCAGGCTTGCCATCGACGCGAAGGATCTGAAGCCGCGCGGCCTGGTCAAGGGCGTGCGGCTGGGCGATCTCGGTGAAGGTGTTTCGCGGCTGATCCTGACCGGCAAGGGGCCGTTCGCCGTCGACAAGCTCGACGTGGTCAAGAATGAGGACGGGACCGGCTACCGCATCGCCATAGACATGTCGGCGGCCTCCGAGCGTGAGTTCGATGAGGCTCTTGCCAACCAGGCGCTGACCACCGGCTCCACGGTTTCCGCCGACAAGGGAGAACGGGTCGGCAAGGGGCCTGTCTCCAATCCGGGGCACCGCTTCACCGTCGTCATCGATCCCGGTCATGGCGGCATCGATGGCGGCGCGGAGGGGCTGAACGGAACCATCGAGAAGAACGTCACGCTGGCCTTCGCCACGGAGCTGCGCGACAAGCTCATGGCCATCGGCAAATACGATGTCTTCATGACGCGTGACACGGATGAATATCTGCGCCTGGACGACCGCGTGCGCATCGCCCGCCAGCATGAGGCCGATCTGCTGATTTCGATCCATGCCGACACGATCAGCGTCAAGGGCATCCGCGGCGCCACCGTCTATACGGTCTCGGACAAGGCATCGGATCCCGAGGCGCAGGCGCTGGCCGACCGTGAAAATCTGTCCGACCAGTTCGCCGGCATGGTCATCAAGGATGACAACAAGGAAGTGACCGACATCCTGATCGACCTGATCCGCCGCGAAACGCACACCTTCTCGATGAGCTTCGCCCACACACTGGTCGGCCAGCTTTCGACCAGTGTCGGCCTCATCAACAATCCGCAGCGTTCCGCTGGCTTCAGGGTGCTGAAGGCGCCGGATGTGCCGTCCGTTCTGGTCGAACTCGGCTATCTCTCGAATGCCAAGGACGAGGCGCAGTTGCTCGATGCCGAATGGCGGGGCAAGGCCGCGCAAAGCATTACCAACGCCGTCGCGCTGTTTGCGTCTGCCCGTGCCGGGGCGGGAACCGGGGGCTGACATGTCTGACGGCGCGCCTGCAACCAGAGGCGGCGTTGCTGGATGACAACACCCTGTGCCTTTATTTCCGCAGCATGGTCACGAAATCCGGCCTTGCCGTATTTTGTCCACATGGTGGCGACATGGGTTTTCGATTACGGATTGGGACCGGCTCGAAAGCTTGCGTGGAAGGCGGCTTCGTTTAGGAAATTCCCGAACCAAGGACTGGAGCGGGTATGATTCGTCTCATTGGCTATTTCTTCGGCATCGGCACGACGCTGGCCCTTTTGGTCGCGGCGGGCGTTGCGCTTTACATCGGCCATGTAGCAAAGGATCTGCCCGACTACGAGGTGCTGGCCAAGTACGAGCCGCCGGTAACGACCCGCATTCATGCCTCGGATGGCTCGCTGATGGCGGAGTACGCGCGCGAGCGGCGCCTGTACTTGCCTATCCAGGCGATTCCGGACCGCGTCAAGGCGGCCTTTCTGTCCGCCGAGGACAAGAATTTCTACAGCCACCCCGGCGTGGACATAACGGGACTGGGCCGGGCGGCGCTGACTTACGTTTCGGGCGGACCGATGCAGGGCGGCTCGACGATCACGCAGCAGGTTGCCAAGAACTTTCTTCTCACCAACGAGCGCTCCATGGAGCGCAAGGTGAAGGAGGCAATCCTCTCATTCCGCATCGAGCAGGCCTATTCCAAGGATCGCATTCTCGAACTCTATCTCAATGAGATTTTCTTTGGCTTCAACGCCTATGGTGTCGCCGGCGCCGCGCTGACCTATTTCGACAAGTCGGTGAACGAGTTGACCGTCGCCGAGGCCGCTTACCTGGCATCGCTGCCGAAAGGTCCGGCCAACTACAATCCCTTCAAGCATGCCGATCGCGCGATCGAGCGGCGAAACTGGGTTATCGGCCAGATGGTCGAGAACGGTTATGTGACCCCTGAGGAGGGTGCGAAAGCGAAGGCCGAACCGCTCGGCGTGGCTCCACGCCGCACCGGCTCCTACTTGTTCGCGGGCGAGTATTTTACCGAGGAGGTTCGCCGGCAGATCATCGCGCGCTACGGCGAGAACGCGCTCTATGAGGGCGGGCTGTCCATCCGCACCACCCTCGACCCCAAAGTCCAGCTCATTGCCCGCAAGGCGATGCAGAATGGCCTGATGAAATACGACACGCTGCGCGGCTATCGCGGGCCGGTGACATCGATCGATGTGTCGGGCGACTGGGGCGTGCCGCTGGGGGCCGTCAAGGGGCTGGAAGACGTTCCGGAATGGTCGCTCGCCGTCGTGCTCGACAGTTCCGCGTCCGGCCTGTCGATCGGCCTGCAGCCCGCGCGCCAGGCATCGGGCGATATCGTCAAGGAGCGTGTCGAAGGCACCGTCAGCAAGGACGACATGGGCTTTGCGATGCGCCATCTGGTCGGCGGCAAGACGGTCAAGGCCAAGTCGCCGGCCGAAGTGCTGAAGCCGGGCGATGTCATCTTCGTGCAGAAGAACGAAGGCTCCGAAAATGCATACAGCCTGCGCCAGGTTCCCGAGGTTGAAGGCGGCCTGATCGCCATGGATCCGCATACCGGCCGCGTGTTGGCCATGGTCGGCGGCTTCTCCTATTCGCAGTCAGAATTCAACCGCGCCACCCAGGCGATGCGCCAGCCAGGCTCCTCGTTCAAGCCGATCGTCTATTCGGCCGCGCTCGACAATGGCTATACGCCGGCCTCTGTCATCATGGATGGGCCGATCACCATCCAGAGCGGCAACACGACCTGGACGCCGAAGAACTATGACGGCACGGTTGCCGGGCCTGCAACGTTGCGTTCCGGCATCGAGAAGTCGCGCAACCTGATGACGGTGCGGCTTGCCAACGACATGGGTATGAAGCTGGTTGTCGAATATGCCGAACGCTTCGGTGTCTATGATCACCTGGCGCCGTATCTGCCGATGGCGTTGGGGTCGGGTGAAACGACCGTCATGCGCATGGTTTCGGCCTATTCGATCATGGCCAATGGCGGCAAGTCGATCAAACCGTCGCTGATCGATCGCATCCAGGACCGCTACGGCAAGACGGTTTTCAAGCAGGATGAGCGCGGCTGCGAAGGTTGCAACGCGCCCGAATGGAAGAACCAGCCGGAGCCGGAACTGGTCGACAATTCCGAGCAGGTGCTCGATCCGATGACCGCCTACCAGATTACCTCGATGATGGAGGGCGTGGTCCAGCGCGGCACCGGCGCTACGATCGGCGAACTCGGCCGTCACATCGCCGGCAAGACCGGTACCACCCACGACGAGAAGGACGCCTGGTTCATCGGCTATACGCCGAACCTCGTGGTTGGCCTCTACATGGGCTACGACACGCCGCGCGGTCTTGGCCATGGCGCCACGGGCGGCGGTCTGGCGGCCCCGATCTTCAAGGATTTCATGCGCGTGGCGCTGGACGGCACGCCCAATGTCGACTTCAAGGTTCCCGACGGCATGAACCTGATCGCCATCAACCGCAAGACCGGCATGCGGGCCACGTCGGGAGATCCCGGCACCATCATCGAAGCCTTCAAGCCGGGCACCGGTCCTGCCGACAGCTATTGGGTGATCGGCATGGGCGCCGATGGCTCCAACGCGTCGGGCGGCGCATTGTCGCCGCAGGCCAACCAGGCCATCCAGGACGGCGGCGGCGGCCTCTACTGACGGGTTCGACGGCAATCATGGGTCAGCCACGGGCTGGCCCATTTCGCTTTACACGCGGCGGTGCCGTCCCTATGTATCGCGCCGACCAGGGCGTCATTTCACCAACAGGACAAAATATCAGGCCATGCGCGCGGAAACGCAGAATATTGTCGACGAGATCAGGCAGGCGATAACCCTGCTGAGGAGGCATCTTTGACTGGGATCAGGCCATAAAGCGGCTTGAATACCTGAATGTGCGGGCCGAGGACGCCAGCCTCTGGAACGAACCGCTGGAAGCGCAGAAGCTGATGCGCGAACGCCAGGGCCTCGAAGAGGGGATCGCGGCGGTCAAGGGCCTGACGCAGGCGCTGGAAGACAATATCGGCCTGATCGAGCTTGGCGAGGAAGAGGGCGACGAGAGCATCGTCGCCGAAGCCGAAGCGGCGATCCGCTCGATGCAGGGCGAGGCCAAGGCCCGCCAGGTCGAGACGCTGCTCTCGGGCGAAGCCGACGCCAACGACACCTATCTGGAAATCCACGCCGGCGCCGGCGGCACCGAGAGCCAGGACTGGGCGAACATGCTTCTGCGCATGTACACGCGCTGGGCCGAGCGCCGCCGCTTCAAGGTCGAGGTGCTGGAGGTGCATGACGGCGAAGAGGCAGGCATAAAATCCGCGACCTTGCTGATCAAGGGCCACAATGCCTATGGCTGGCTGAAGACCGAATCCGGCGTCCACCGACTGGTGCGCATTTCGCCCTATGACAGCAATGCGCGCCGGCACACGTCCTTCTCCAGTGTCTGGGTCTATCCTGTCGTCGACGACAGGATCGAGATCGACGTCTCCGAATCCGATGTGCGCATCGACACCTACCGCTCGTCCGGTTCCGGCGGCCAGCACGTCAACACCACCGATTCGGCCGTACGCATCACCCATATCGCCACCGGCATCGCGGTCGCTTGCCAGGCCGAGCGTTCGCAGCACAAGAACCGGGCCAAGGCCTGGGAGATGCTGCGCTCGCGTCTCTATGAAGAAGAGCTGAAGAAGCGCGAGGCCATCGCCAATGCCACCGAGGCGTCCAAGAGCGATATCGGCTGGGGCCACCAGATCCGTTCCTACGTGCTGCAGCCCTACCAGTTGGTGAAGGATCTGCGCACCGGCGTCGAGAGCACCAGCCCGTCGAGCGTGCTCGACGGCGATCTCGACGATTTCATGGAAGCCTCGCTGTCGCAGCGCATCGAGGGCGGTGCGGGTGAGGCCGTGGCCGACCTGGACTAGCCCTGTCCGACGCTCAACGAGTATCGTGACCGCTCGCGCCTTGGCAGCGACGAGCGGTCAGCGAAGTGCGCGTCGCGCCGGTCAGCACAGCTATTCGCAGCATGCAGCAATTTCTTGCGCCGACTCACATTTCGGCTCACCATTCCGACAGGAAGAGACAAAAGCATTTATGGCCGGTCGCGGCATATCTGCTGACGATTCGGCCGCTGGGAAGACACGTTCCGGGAAGGGGCAGGCGACACGCTTGAACCTCGTTTGAAAGGAGCGTTCCCATGTTTGCTGCCGGTTCCAAATCAGCCATTCCCATTCCTCCGGTTGGCTTCATTCCTCTGTGCGCGGCCTGTGTGGTGGCGGCCCTGTCCGGGCCGGCCCTGGCGCATGACGCCAAGCCGACGGCGGCCAAGCCGCAAGGCTGGAGTTATCCTTTCGCCTGTTGCGCGAACTACGATTGCCATGAGGTATCGCAGACTTCTATCAGCGAGCGGCCGGAAGGCTACGTCATCAAGGACACCGGGGAGGTGCTTGCCTACAGCGACAGACGCATCAAGGATTCGCCCGACGGCGAATTTCATTGGTGCGCCCATGTGGCCGGTCTCGACGCGGGCAAGACCATCTGCCTGTTCGTGCCGCCACAGTCCTATTGAGGGCTGCTGACGTTCTCGGCAAAGCCTCCTGACGGACAGTTGTCAGGATCGCTTCTTTATGGTGCCCTGCCGTGCGGGCGGCGGACAATGGAGAGGTGATGTTCATGGCCATCAAGGGAAGCTGCCACTGCAAGGCGACGACATTCGAGGTGTCGCAGGCTCCGCAAACAGTGACGCAATGCACCTGCTCGTTCTGCTCGAAGCGCGGTTCGCTTTGGGCTTACTACAGCCCGTCGCAATTCAAGCTCGTCACCCCGCTCAAGAACGTTTCCTTCTATCAATGGGGCTCGAAAACCATCAAGCATGGGTTTTGCGCCACATGCGGCTGCGGCACTTTCACCGAGACGCCGGATTGGTCGACCGGCGAGCCGGATTTCGACAATCCCAAGATCAGCGTCAACTCAAGGCTGTTCGACGATTTCGATCTCGACACCGTTGAGGTGGTGGTCATCGACGGCAAGAATCTCTGGTAGTTCGCCAAGGCGGTTCACCCGCAAGCGAGCACGGGAAAAGCCGCCGCTGGCGCTTTTCCCGTTCCGCTTTTCGCCGCAATTCATGGTACAAGTCGCCGGAAGGGCTGATTTGGCGCCATCGAACTGGCGCGACTTGGAGAGGGACCATCTATGAAGAAGACCGTGCTCGTCGTGATGGCGACGGCTTTGCTCGTGAGCGCCTGCACCACCACCGACCCGTATACGGGCGACCAGAAGATTTCCAACACCGCGGCCGGCGCTGGCCTCGGCGCCCTGGCGGGCGCCAGCCTCGGCCTGCTTGCCGGCGGCAATGACCGCCGCAACGCGCTGATCGGCGCCGGCATCGGCGCGCTGGCCGGCGGCGCCATCGGCGCCACGATGGATCAGAACGAAGCGGAGCTGCGCCGCCAGCTGCAGGGCACCGGCGTCAGCGTTACCCGCAGCGGCGACCAGATCATTCTCAACATGCCGTCGGACATCACCTTCAATGTCGATCAGGACGCGGTGAAGCCCGGCTTCTATCCGGTGCTCAATTCCGTCGCGCTGGTGCTGAAGAAGTTCCGCCAGACGACGGTGGACGTGTTCGGCCACACCGATTCGACCGGCGGCGACCAGCACAATTTCGACCTGTCGCAGCGTCGCGCTCTTGCTGTCGCCAACTACCTGTCGGGCCAGGGCGTCGATTCCAGGCGTTTCGCCGTCACCGGTTTCGGCAAGACCCGGCCGATCGCCTCCAATGCGACGGCCGCCGGCCGCGAGCAGAACCGGCGCGTCGAAATCCAGCTGTCGCCGCTAACCTGAGCC
>NZ_JAFKIC010000257.1 GCF_017306585.1 Mesorhizobium sp.
GTCCCCTTCGCAAGAATCCATATGCGATTGCCCTGCTGCGTTCGGGAGGACAGAGGGAGGCGCGAAGGAACGCTACGCCTGCTGAGCCTCCGATGAGGCCTTCCCCTTCCGCCGTTCCGCCCAGTCCTCCAGCCAGTCGCGGCTCTGCATCTCGATCAGGCGCGACGCGGTGCGCTCGAACTCGAACACCTCGACGCCGCGCTTGGCCACATAAAGATCCTGCGGCGCGGCCTCGGCGCTCGCCACCAGCCGCGCGTGATGGTCGTAAAGCGTGTCGATCAGCAGGATGAAGCGCTTGGCCTCGTTGCGCCGGCCTTCGCCGAGCACGGGGATATGATCGATGAAGATGGTCGAGAAGCGGCCTGCGATGGCCAGGAAATCGCGCGCGCCGAGCGGCTTTTCGCAGAGATCGGCGAAGGAGAACCGCGCGGCGTCCCCGGCGGCGGCCGGCACGATGACCTGCCGTCCCTTCAGCGCCAGCGATGTCGCGGCGATCGGCGCGCCCTGCGTCATCGCCTTCCAAGCCTCGTCGAGCGCCCGATCGGCGGCGGCATCGGCTGGCGTGACATAGACCGGCGTACGCGCCAGCTTCTCCAGCCGGTAATCCTTGTCGCTGTCCAGCGACAGCACCTGGGCGTGGCGTTCCAATATGGCGATGAAAGGCAGGAAGAGCTGCCGGTTGAGCCCGTCACGATAGAGGTTTTCCGGCGCCACATTGGAGGTTGCGACCAGCACCACGCCATTGGCGAACAGTGCGGAAAACAGCCGCGACAGGATCATGGCGTCGGCAATGTCGGTGACCGAGAATTCGTCGAAACACAGCACCCAGGCCTGCTCGGCCAGCGCCTTGGCGACCGGCGGGATCGGATCGTCCTCCCTGACCGTGCCCTCCTTGCGCGCCTGCCGGTGCTTCTGGATGCGGTCCTGCACCTCGGCCATGAAATCGTTGAAATGAACGCGGCGCTTGCGCCGGACCGGCAGCAGCTCGAAGAACATGTCCATCAGCATGGTCTTGCCGCGGCCGACGCCGCCATGGACGTAGAGGCCCCTGACCGTTTCATGGGTTTCGCGCTTGCGGGCAAACAGCCAGCCCAATGCGCTGGACTTGTGCGCGAGCCGCTTGGCCGAAATCTCCACCGTCAACCGGTCGAGCGCCGCAGCGATCGCCTCCTGCGCCGGGTCGCGTTCGATCGCGCCTGATGACACCAGATGGTCGTAGCGTTGCCTGACGGTCGCATGGGTCTGGAGGCCGTCACGCAGATGCATCGGTCACGTCATTTGTCTTAGGTCATGCCGCACGTCCGGCCGGAACAAAGCCCGGCGAGACGCAGCAGGGAAGATCGCGCTTATCTTGTAAGCGAGATGGGCTGCCCGTTGGAAGTCTGGCCGTCGAATTTCGAGCCGCCCGAGGAATAGAGCCGCGCCAGCGAGCCGCCATTGTCGTCATAGAGCGTCAGCTGCTTGCCGGCGACGTTCCACGACTTGATGCCGTCGATCGGTGCCGGGCAGTGCAACGGCCCGGCGCGGAAGCCGGCGCCGAATTTGGTCTGCGGCGTCGCGATCTTGCAGCTCTGGCCCGAGACGCTGACGTTCCACACGCCGGCGACGCTGGCCGCGCTGAGATCCGCGGCGCCGGCGGGCGCTCCACCGTCCGGCGGCAGCGAGGCGACCTGCGTGTTGGCGGGCGCCGTCGGGAACTGCGACGGGTCGGTGGTGCCGGGCGATGCCGGAGGCGGCAACTGATTCGAGGTCACCTGGCCGGCGGGGGCCGGCTGCAGCGGCGCGGGCTGCTGATCGTCCATGGACGAGAACCGCGAGGTCGAGCAGCCGCTTGCAAAAAGCGCCGCCAGCGATACGGCCACAAGGCCGCTTTTCGTAAAAGTCATTCCAACCTCCGTCGGATCCGGCTGGGGGGAAGCCGTCCGCGCAATCTCACCTCCACCAAGATGGAGAAGGTGGCGAAATTTCAACCTGATATGGTTAAAATAGGGTTTGCGGCAATATTTGTTGCAAATTTATCGCAATCCCGATCGGCCGCATTCGCCTTCTCGTCCGTCGTAGCGATGAGCCAAACCGAAATCACATGCCCATGCAGCGCCAGATGTTTGCGTCAGCCGGCATTGAGCCTATCTCTAAAGGCCGAAACCGCCGGAGCGCACATCTTGGCCGCAGGAAAGAAAGCCGCCAACCGCTATTACAGCGGCCCGCCCAGCGATCACTTCGACGGAACCCTGTTCTTCAATCCCGGCGGCCGGATGCCCGGTCGCTTCATGGACCTGCTGCGGTGGCAGTTCAACGGCCAACGCTCGAAATGGCCCGCCGCCAGCCCGAGCCCTTTCGCGCAGGCAAGGCCAGCCGCGAAGGTCGAGGGTTCTAGCCTGACGGTGACGATGGTCGGCCATGCCAGCCTGCTGGTCCAGACCGCCGGGCTGAACATCCTAACCGACCCAGTGTGGTCGCAGCGCGCCTCGCCGTTCTCCTTCGCCGGGCCAAGGCGCGTCAACGCGCCGGGCATTGCCTTCGCCGACCTGCCGCCGATCGACCTCGTACTGGTCAGCCACAATCATTACGACCATCTCGATATCGCTACGTTGAAGCAATTGAAGGCGGTCCACGACCCGCTTGTCGTCACCCCGCTCGGCAACGACGCCATCATCGCCGCCGCCATTCCCGGCATGCGGCTGTCGGCGCATGACTGGGGCGACAGGGTCGACCGTGACGGTGTCGCCATCCATGTCGAGCCGGCGCATCACTGGTCGGCGCGCGGCGGCCGCGACCGGCGCATGGCGCTGTGGGCCGGCTTCATCATCGAGACGCCGGGCACCAAGATCTATTTCGCCGGCGACACCGGCTTCCACGACGGCATCAACTACCGGCTGATGGCGGAAAAGCATGGCGGTTTCCGCCTCGCCATCCTGCCGATCGGCGCCTACGAACCGCGCTGGTTCATGGCGCCGCAGCACCAGAACCCGCGGGAAGCGGTGCAGGGCATGAAACTCAGCAACACGGCCTTCGCCGCCGGTTGCCACTGGGGCACGTTCCAGCTCACGGATGAGCCCATCGACGAGCCGGCGCGCAAGCTGGCCGAGGCGCTTGTAGCCGAGGACATCCCGGGAAACCGTTTCCGCGCCATGCGCCCCGGGGAGGCATGGGATGTGCCTGACATCACCGCGTCGCGATAAGCCGGCAGTTTACCCTGCGGGCTTTTTCGACCACGATGCACGCACCACAATGCTGGAGAGACAGATGAAATCCTTCGCCCTGACCCTGGCGGCGCTGATGATCGCGGGCTCCGCCGCCTATGCCGGTGAAATCGCCGACAAGGCCGCCGAGGCTGAGAAGGCACTGCAGTCTGGCGACGCACCAGGCGCCCTGGAAAAATTTCGCGGCGCCGAGGAGGCGCTGTGGAAGGCGATGCCGCTCGCCGTGATGAATGTGAAGCAGGTCGATTCGGCCGGCGGCTTCGGCATCTACACCGAGCGCGCCAACCATATCTACAAGCCCGGCGAGAAGGTCGTCCTCTATATGGAACCGGTGGGCTATGGTTACGGCTCGGACGGCCTCGGCAACAGCCAGATCGCGCTTTCCGTCGACCTCACCGTGCTGTCCGAAGCGGGTGAAAAGCTCGGCACCTTCGAGAAGATCGGCGCCGTTCAGGTCGCGTCGCGCTCGCACAACCGCGAATTGTTCTTCAAGCTGGACCTGTCGCTCGACGGCTTGCCGCCCGGCAAATACCGCTGCGATTTCCTCATGCACGATCAGAATTCCGCCAAGACCGCGCCTTTCAGCACCGACATCGAGATCGCCGGGTAACTGAGCCTGACAAACGTCTCGCATGGCCAGCGGAACCCCAGCGCGGCAGCCGCGTTTTGATCCGGTTTCAAACTGTCGGCTTGCGAGGCATTTCCCATGATCAAATGGATCATCATCCTTCTCATCGTCGCTGCCGCCGCGAGCCTGCTCGGCATGCCGGCCCTGGCGGGCGCAGCGGCGACCGGCGCGCGCGTGCTGATCGGCATCGTGCTTGTCATCTTCCTGCTGATCGTACTTGGGGTCTTTGCGGTAACCTGAGCCTGGCGTCCGGTCGAAGGCGCGGCTCCCGTCGCCGCATAAGCGGTTGAAGGGGTGGCGGTCCGCAGCGGTCCGTGATCCAACCTTCCGCTGTGGGCCGGCAATGGGCCACGGCAGGATGGCTGATATCTTTGGAGAGGAATCATGGCGCTCAAGCGGATGGACAATATGGGAATCGTCGTCGAGGACCTCGGAGCGACGATAGATTTCTTCCTCGAACTCGGCCTTGAGCTCGAGGGGCGCGCCACGATCGAGGGAGAATGGGCTGGGCAGGTCACCGGCCTGGGCGACCAACATGTCGAGATCGCCATGATGCGTACGCCGGATGGCCACAGCCGGCTGGAGCTCTCCCGCTTCCTCAGGCCGGCTGTCGTGGCGGACCACCGGAACGCTCCGGTCAATGCCCTGGGCTATCTCCGCGCCATGTTCACCGTGGACGACATCGACGACACGCTCGAAAGGCTCCGCGCCCGTGACGCGCAACTGGTGGGCGACGTGGTCCAGTACAAGGACATGTACCGGCTCTGCTACATCAGGGGACCTGAAGGGCTGCTCATCGGGCTCGCCCAGGAACTTGGCTGAGCAGCTCGGTTCAGCAACCGGGCTGAGCCGATGCCGGACTGGTAATTCGCGCCCGTTTCCGCCATATAGCGCCAAACGGACAGGAATTCGCGTAGCAAATGGCAGGCACTGCCCCCTTCGCCAAGATGAATGGCATCGGCAACGAGATCATCGTCGCCGACATGCGCGGCCGTGCCGACAAGGTGACGGCGACGGCTGCGATCGCGCTGAACGCCGACGCCGCGACCCGCTTCGACCAGATCATGGCGATCCATGACGCCAGGACGCCGGGCACCGCCTATTATGTCGACATCCTGAATTCCGACGGCTCGGGCGCCCAGGCCTGCGGCAACGGCATGCGCTGCGTGGTGCAGGCGCTCGCCGCCGAGACCGGTGAGAAGACCTTCACCTTCGAAACCCGCGCCGGCATCCTCAACGCCAGGGAACATGCCGACGGCCTGATCTCGGTCGACATGGGCAAGCCGCGTTTCGGCTGGCAGGAAATTCCGCTGGCCGAGGAATTCCGCGACACCCGCATGATCGAACTGCAGATCGGCCCGATCGACGCGCCGGTGCTGCATTCCCCCTCGGCCGTGTCGATGGGCAACCCCCATGCCATCTTCTGGGTCGATAACGACGTCTGGTCATACGAACTCGAACGCTTCGGCCCGCTGCTCGAAAACCACCCGATCTTCCCCGAGCGCGCCAACATCACGATCGCGCAGGTGACTTCGCCCGAGACCATGATCATCCGCACCTGGGAACGCGGCGCCGGCCTGACCAAGGCCTGCGGTTCCGCCGCTTGCGCGGCGGTGGTGGCTGCCGCCCGCACCAGGCGCACCGGCCGCGCCGTCAGCCTCCTGACCCCCGGCGGCGGCACGCTGCATGTCGAATGGCGCGACGATGACCACGTCATCCTGACCGGCGCCGCCGAATGGGAATTTTCCGGCAGCTTCGATCCCTCGACCGGCGCCTGGGCCCGCGACACCGAAAGCGCGGCCTGATGCCGGCTCTTCAAAAAGGCGTCGACGTCGTCACATTCGGCTGCCGCCTCAACACCTATGAATCCGAGGTCATGCGCCGCGAGGCCGAAAGTGCCGGCCTTGGCGCGCTGGCCGGCGGCGCGGTGATCTTCAACACCTGCGCCGTCACCGGCGAGGCCGTGCGCCAGGCCAAGCAGGCGATCCGCAAGGCGCGCCGCGAAAACCCGCAAGCGCGCATCATCGTCACCGGCTGCGCCGCCCAGACCGCGCCGCAGGATTTCACTGCCATGGACGAGGTCGACCTCGTGCTGGGCAACGAGGAAAAGCTCAAGGCGCATTCCTACCGCGCGCTGCCGGATTTCGGCGTCAACGACACCGAAAAGGCGCGCGTCAACGACATCTTCTCGGTGCGCGAGACCGCCTCGCACATGGTCGACGCCATCGAAGGCCGGGCCCGCGCCTTCGTCCAGGTGCAGAATGGCTGCGACCATCGCTGCACCTTCTGCATCATTCCCTATGGCCGCGGCAATTCGCGCTCGGTGCCGATGGGCGCCGTGGTCGAGCAGGTCAAGCGGCTGGCCGGAAACGGCTACGCCGAGATCGTGCTGACCGGCGTCGACATGACATCCTTCGGCGCCGACCTGCCGGGCGCGCCCAAGCTCGGCAAGTTGGTCAAGACCATTCTGAAACAAGTGCCCGACGTGAAGCGGCTCAGGCTGTCCTCGATCGATTCCATCGAGGCCGATGACGACCTGCTCGACGCTATCGCCACCGAGCCGAGGCTGATGCCGCATCTTCATCTGTCGCTGCAGGCGGGCGACGACATGATCCTGAAACGCATGAAGCGCAGGCATCTGCGCGACCAGTCGATCCGCTTCTGCGAGGATGTCCGCAAGCTGCGCGCCGACATCGTCTTCGGCGCCGACATCATCGCCGGCTTTCCGACCGAAACCGAGGAGATGTTCGAGAATTCGCTGAAGATCGTCGGGGAATGCGGCCTGACGCATCTGCACGTCTTCCCGTTTTCGCCACGCGAAGGCACGCCCGCCGCGCGCATGCCGCAGGTGCGCCGTGAAGTGGTCAAGCAGCGCGCGGCAAGGCTGCGCGCCGCCGGCGAGACCGCCTATGGCAACCATCTGTCGTCGCTTGCCGGCACGCGTCAGTCGATCCTCATCGAGCGCGATGGCCTTGGCCGCACCGAGGGGTTCACGCTCGCCGCGCTCGGCTTCGGCGCGCCGGGCGAGATCGTCGAGGCCACCATATCGGGCCATGACGGCGCGCGCCTGATCGCGACCCCCCTTGCCGCCCGCGCCGCCTGAGAAACGCAAAGCATGGCTGGTTTTTTCAAGAAGATATTTTCGTTCGGCAAGAAGGAGGTTGTCGAGGAGCGGATCGACGAGACCGCCCCGCTGCCGCCGATCAAATGGGACCAGCTCGACGCGCTGAAGCCGGCTGCCGAGCAGGTCGTTCCGGAATTCCTGAAACGCGACGAACCGAAGGCGGACGTACCCCCAGCACCTGCCGAGCCGCCTCGGCCGGAGCCGGCGCCCGTCGAGGAACCGACACCGGAGCCTACTCCAACCGTCCCGCCAACACCGGCCGCGGTTCCATCCAGGCCCGAGATCCAGCCCGAGCCTGCCCCATTCGAGGAACCGCGGCCGGCCGAGCCCACCCCAGAGCCGCCGGCGCCTGAAGTACCCGACGAAGAGCCGGCGCCACAGAGGGCGCCTGAGGTGCCGGTCGTGCCGGAGCGCGTTCCGGAACCCGCGCCACGGGAAATCCCGGCACCTGTACAGCCCGAGATCGTTCCGGACGTGCCGGACAGACAACCGGAGCCAGCGCCTGTCGAAGTGCCGGTGCCGATTGAGGCTCCGCCAGCAATTCCATCCGCGAGACTTCCTTCGGAGGTCAGCTCCGCCCCTCATCCGCCTGCCGGCACCTCCTCCCCGTTTAGGGACGGGGAGAAGGGCGCTGATCGTGATGCCGGCACCCCTCTTTCCGACGTAGAAGAAAAAGCCTCAACGCTGATGCCCCCTTCTCCCCGTCCTTCACGGGGAGAGGGTAAGGGTGCGGGGCAGCGCGGACTTGCGCAGGATTTGGCATCCTCCGTTCAAACCGCGCCAGCGATTGCGGCCCCCGAGGCACCGGCAGAGGAAATCCTGCCCCCCCTTCGCCAGCCTTCTCCGGTCGAATCGCTGCCCATCATCGCCGAGATCGCGCCCGAGCCGCAGCCCGTCCCGCAACCGGTTCCAACGCCGGAGCCCAAGCCGGCGCCCGGCAAGGTGACCGTAACCAAGAAGGTCGAACAGAAAGCCGAACCGGCGGAAGCGCCGGAACCGGCGCCCAGGCGGTCCTGGTTCCAGCGCATGCGCGACGGGCTTGCCCGCTCCTCGCGCGAGTTGACCGGCAGCATTGCCGGCGTCTTCACCAAGCGCAAGCTGGACGAGGAGACGCTGCAGGACCTGGAGGACGTGCTGATCCGCGCCGATCTCGGCGTGGAAACGGCGCTGCGCGTCACCGATTCTCTGGCCTCCAGCCGCTACGGCAAGGATGTCTCCGACACCGAAGTGCGTGCCGTGATGGCGGCCGAGGTCGAGAAGGTGCTGGCGCCGGTCGCCAGGCCGCTCGAGCTCGACCTGTCGCACAAGCCGCATGTCATCCTGGTGGTCGGCGTCAACGGCACCGGCAAGACCACCACCATCGGCAAGCTCGCCGCCAAGCTCACCGATGGCGGCCTGAAGGTGATGCTGGCCGCCGGCGACACATTCCGCGCCGCCGCCATCGAGCAGCTGAAGATCTGGGGCGAGCGCACGAAATCGCCCGTCATCGCTTCCAAGCTCGGCGCCGATGCCGCCGGCCTTGCCTATGACGCCTTTGAAAAGGCGAAGGAGGCCGGTTCCGACGTTCTGATCATCGACACCGCCGGCCGGCTGCAGAACAAGACCGAGCTGATGGCCGAGCTGGAAAAGATCGTGCGCGTGCTGGGCAAGCTCGATCCAGAGGCGCCGCACACCGTGCTGCAGACGGTCGACGCCACCACCGGCCAGAACGCGCTGAACCAGGTCGAGATCTTCCGCAATTTCGCCGGCGTCAACGGCCTTGTCATGACCAAGCTGGACGGCACGGCGCGCGGCGGTATTCTGGTGGCGATCGCGGCAAAGCACAAACTGCCGGTCTATTTCATCGGCGTCGGCGAACAGGTCGACGACCTCGAACCTTTCTCAGCGAGCGAATTCGCCAGGGCGATCGCTGGGGTGGCATAACGGCATGACGAAGGAAAGCGCTGGCTTTCCGGACCATGTGTAAGAAGGAAACCATGAACCCACCCATTCTCGAACGCGATCCGTCCGACCCGCAGAAAGAGAAGAAGGAAGGCATCAATCCCGTCCTCAAGCTGGTGCTGGAGCTGGGACCGTTGCTGGTCTTCTTCTTCGCCAATGCGCGCGGGGAGTGGCTGACGCAGAAATTTCCGGTGCTGGCCGAATTCGGCGGCCCGATCTTCGTCGCCACCGGCCTGTTCATGGCCGCCACCGCCGTCGCGCTGATCGCCTCATGGCTTCTGACCCGAACCTTGCCGATCATGCCGATGGTCTCGGGCGTCGTCGTCTTCATCTTCGGCGCGCTGACGCTCTATCTGCAGGACGATATCTTCATCAAGATGAAGCCGACCATCGTCAACACGCTGTTCGGCGGCGTGCTGCTGGGCGGCCTGTTCTTCGGCAAGTCGCTGCTCGGCTACGTCTTCGATTCCGCCTTCCGGCTCGATGCCGAGGGCTGGAAGAAGCTCACCTTCCGCTGGGGTCTGTTCTTCCTGTTCCTGGCCCTCGTCAACGAGGTGGTGTGGCGGAATTTTTCCACCGATGCCTGGGTTACCTTCAAGGTCTGGGGCATCATGCCGATCACGCTTCTGTTCACCTTCAGCCAGATGCCGCTGATCCTACGCCATTCGCTGGATGACAAGGCCAGCGGGGAAGAAAAGGCCGGTAAATAAAGCAATTCCAGGAAAAGTGTTAAGCGGTTTTCCGTCCGGAATTGCGCCAGTACAAACGGGGGAGAGCCATGGACTTCATCACCACGCGCGAGGAGTTGCGGACGATCTACAAGACGCCGCGCCCGACCGACGGTTCGATCCGCAAGGAGCTCAAGGCGCTCGACGCCCACTGCCGTTCCTTCATCGGCAAGAGCCCCTTCGTGCTGATCGGCTCCTCCGACGGCGAAGGCAATGCCGATGTGACGCCGCGTGGCGACCGGCCCGGCTTCGCCGCCATCCTCGACGAGCGGACGATCGCCATTCCCGACCGGCCCGGCAACAACCGGCTGGACACGCTGGAAAACATCATCCGCAATCCCTCGGTCGGGCTGCTGTTCCTGATCCCCGGCATGAACGAGACGCTGCGCGTCAACGGCGATGCCCGCATCACCGTCGACGCGACCTTGCGCGAACGCTTGTCCGTCGACGGCAGGGAGCCGCAAAGCGTCATCGTCGTCGCCGTCAAGGCGACCTACATGCACTGCGCCAAGGCCTTCATGCGCTCCGACCTGTGGAAACCGGAGAGCTGGTATGACCGCGCGACCCTGCCGACGCTCGGCCAGATCCTGCGCGACCAGCTGGCGCTGGCCGATTCCGCCGAGGCGACCGACCGCTGGCTGGACGGAGAGTACAAGCAGACGATGTGGTAACCTGATCCGGACACGATTCGTCCGGATTGCCCTTGCTCAACATCCTTGCCATCTCAGGCAGCCTGCGGGCAGCTTCCACCAACTCGGCTTTGGTCGCGGCGCTGGCGCGCAACACGCCCGAGGGCTGCCACGTCACCGTCTATGACGGGCTTGGACGTTTGCCGGTCTTCAATCCCGACGATGAAGGCGAGCGGACGCCGCAAGAAGCATCCGCGTTGATCGATACCGTGACGCGCGCCGACGGCGTCATCATCTCGTGCCCCGAATATGCCCATGGCGTGCCGGGCGGACTGAAGAACGCGCTCGACTGGCTGGTGTCGCGCGACGCCGCCGTCGGCAAACCGGCGATGCTGGCGCACGCCTCACCCCGCTCGTTGTTCGCCCGCGCCGCGCTGGCCGAGATCATGCGGACCATGTCGTTCGCGATGTATGAGGGTGGGCTGGAGATTGCGCTGTTGGGCAAGAAGCCGCCGGAGGTGGAAGCCATCCTGACAGAGCCCGCGAATGAGCTGGCGATGCATGATGCGCTCGTGACGTTTGCGGATTTCATCCGCGAGCAAACGTGATGTCGTCATCCTAGGGCGAAGCAAGGAGCGAAGCGACGCGCGCAGACCCTAGGATCCATGCCGCGACCTTTGCCGTAGAGTGCAGCGGTCCAGAAGGGCAGACTTTGGATACTACACGGAACCGCGCCGCAGACAGTATTGCACCGCCGCGACGCTCAAGAGTCCCGGCATGGATCCTAGGGTCTCCGCGACGTCGCTTCGCGACTGCTTCGCCCTAGGATGACGAAGGAAAAGGGCTTCGGACTACTTCTTCCCTCGCAGCGTCTCGACATCCGTCGCCCCGACATACCAGTCACGGGCGTTGACCTCCTCGAACACCACCCAGACATCGTCATTGCCGAGCCCTGTGGCGTCCATGATCGCCGAGGTCACTTTCCTGGCGATGTCAGCCTTCTTGCCGGCCGGATCGGCGGCGATCACTTCCTTGACGATGCGGATGTTGACGAATGGCATGGGGCGCTTCCCTTGAACTGTTTTGCTTGCCTGGATGGGACTGCCTGAAAACCCGCTCCGGCGGGTTGGATGACGGTGGCTCGGGCGGCCTTGTCGCGGCAGGCGCCGGAGCCAGGCGCAGCAGCGCCATCAAGGGTCGCCAGAGCAGGGTTTCCAGCAGGCTCAATAAGTCTTCGCCCCATTCACCATCAGCCGTACCGAATAGAGCGAGGTGGTGCCGGCGATGTAGAGGCAGTTCAGCTTGGCGCCGCCGAACACGCAATTGGCGGTCACCTCCGGCACCTTGATCTTGCCGATCAGCGTGCCATCCGGATCGTAGCAATGGATGCCGTCGGCGGCACTTGTCCAGATGCGCCCGTCAGCATCGAGCCGGAAGCCGTCGAACAATCCGGCGGTGCAGTCGGCGAATACCTTGCCGCCCGACACCTTCTTGCCGTGCTTGCCGATGTTGAACACACGGATGTGGGCCGGGTTCTGCGCGCCATGCGTGCGGCCCGTGTCGGCGACATAGAGCAGGCTCTCATCGGCCGAGAAGGCAAGGCCGTTCGGCCTCACCATATCGGTGATGACGGCTTCGATCTCGCCGCTGTCGGGATCGACCCGGTAGACGTAGCAGGCGCCGATCTCGCTCTCGGCCTTGTCGCCCTCATAATCGGTGTCGATGCCGTATGTCGGATCGGTGAACCAGATCGAGCCGTCGGACCTGACCACCACGTCGTTGGGCGAGTTCAGGCGCTTGCCCTTGTAGCTCGAAGCGATGGTGGTGATCGAGCCGTCATGCTCGGTGCGGCTGACACGACGGCCGCCATGCTCGCAGGTCACCAGCCGGCCCTGCCGGTCGACGGTGTTGCCGTTGGAATTTCCCGAAGGTTGCCGGAACACGCTGACGCTGCCGTCGGTCTCGTCGTAGCGCAGCATGCGATTGTTCGGAATATCAGACCACACGACATAACGCCCGGCGGCGAACCATGCCGGCCCTTCCGACCATCGGCATCCGGTGAACAGCTTTTCGACCTGCGCGTTGCCGTTGAACAGCCGCGCGAAGCGTGGGTCGAGAATCTCGTAATAGTCGGCGGCCGCCATGCATTTCCTCCCGGCATCAGCTGATGCCGGATCAAGCCAGCCCGCGACGGATATGGCAAGACGGGCCCTTCGCAATTTGTAAGACAAACCAGGTAGGCGCATGCCAACGCCTGTCTGGATTAGGACGGGATTAACCGGCTATGCGCTCAGCGCAATGGTGCATTGCAACATCTTCTTTTTGCAATGCACCATTCCTATGTCATGCTTCGTATCGATCAAGGGAGGAAGAACCGGCCGCGAAAATGCGGCGAGAGAAGGAACCCTTGCCATGATCTTCAACGATCTCATGACCCGCGCCCGCACCAGCATTGCCAAGCGCAAGCAGTACAACCGCCTTGTCGCCGAAATCGACAGCTTCTCCAGCCGCGACTTGGCCGACATGCGCGCCGACCGCTCGGAAATGCTCTACCAGATTCACAAGCAGATTTACGGCTGAGGGAATCCCCCTCACCCGGATCGCCAAGACCGAATTGCAAACGCAATTCGGGGCAATCCGACCTCTCCCCGAGGGGAGAGGAGGTGGCAGACGCTGGCGCTTTTCTCTTCTCCCCCACGGGGAGAAGGTGGCCGCGAAGCGGCCGGATGAGGGGGCTGGCGCCAGCGCCTAACCCGGAACCGCCAGCGCCTTTTCGATCTGCGGCAGCAACAGCGTCCGGGCCGATTCCGGCGTCAGCGGGCCGACATGCTTGTAGGCGATCTTGCCGTCCTTGCCGATGACGAAGGTTTCAGGCACCCCGTAGACGCCCCAGTCGATCGCCGTGCGGCCGGCTTCGTCGACACCGATCGCCTGGAACGGATTGCCGAGGTCGCCGAGGAAGCGGCGTGCGTTTTCCGGCCGGTCCTTGTAGTTCAGCGCCGCCATCACGAACCGCTTGTCCTGCGACAGCGCCAGCAGCACCGGATGCTCTTCGCGGCATGGCGCACACCAGGACGCGAAGACATTGACCAGCGTCACCTTGCCGGCGAAGGTTTTGGAATCGAGTCCCGGCAGGTTCGAGCCATCCAGCGCCGGCAGGCTGGTCTGTGGCGCCGGCAGCCCGATCAGGGCCGAAGGCACTTCAGAGACATCGCGTCCCGACAGCAGCTGCGACAGGAACAGGCCGGCAAGGCCGAGAAAGACCAGCAACGGCAAAAATACGAACAGGCGACGACGAGCTGGCGTCGGCGTTTCGGTATCGCTGCCCGTTTCGGTTTCGCTGCTCATGGCTTCGCCGTCCCGGCCTTGTCGGAACGCCGCCGCACGCCGGCCGCTTCCAGCTCGGCGAGTTCGCGCTTGCGCGCCCGCTGGTCGAGCAGGATCCAGCCGATCAGCCCGGCCAGCACGACCGCCGTGATGCCATAGGCGGCGGTTACGTAGAGGGCATGCGCGCTCATGCCGGCTGCCCGGTTGCCGCGTCCACTTCCAGCGCTATCCTTCCGCCTCGTTCGATCATGCTTTCCCTTAACCGCGCGTCGGCGGCTTCGCAATTGGCCGCCGCGCCGCAGCCTTCCAGCATATCAATCCGACCCATGGCGCAGGGCCAGCGCCGCCGCAACCGGACCCACAACGGCAAGAAACAGTGTCAGCGCGGCAAGAATGAGGAAAGGCTGCAGAAACGGCGCCGGATCGCCCGACGCGCCATAGCTCGCCGAAACGCCGAAGATCAGCACCGGAATGGTCAGCGGCAGAACCAGCACCGAAATCAGGAGCCCGCCGCGCGGCAGCGCCACCGCCACGGCCGCGCCCGCCGCGCCGATGAAGGTGATGGCCGGCGTGCCAACCAGCAGCGTCAGCGCCGTGGCGCCGATGCCAAGCGGTTCCATATTCATGAACAGGCCGAGCAGGGGCGCGGCGATGACCAGCGGCAGCACGCTGCCCGCCCAATGCGCCAGGCATTTCACCAGCACCGTCAGCGCCAGCATGTGGCGGTCGTTGCCGAGCACCAGAAGATCGAGTGAACCGTCCTCGCGGTCAGCCTGGAACAGCCGGTCGAGCCCGAGCAGGCAGGCAAGCAGCGCCCCGATCCAAAGGATCGCCGGGCCGATGCGGGCCAGCAGCTTCAGGTCCGGTCCCACGCCGAAGGGGATCGTGGCGATGACGGCCAGGAAGAAGATGACGCCGGTCAACGCGCCGCCGCCGGCACGGATCGAGAGACGGATGTCGCGGAGGAGGAGGGCTAGCATGATGAGAGACACCTGCGCCCAGGCCCCCCTCTCTGCCCTGCCGGGCATCTCCCCCTCAAGGGGGGAGATTGGATGTCATCTCCGCCTTCGCCAATTTCCGGCGTTGCAAGATCTGCGGGGCGCCGAAACTGCCGATCTCCCCCCTTGAGGGGGAGATGCCCGGCAGGGCAGAGAGGGGGGCTTGGCACCGGCATCAATCCCCCATCCTCAACGCCTTCGCCCCATCCAAACCCAGCGGCAGATGCGTCGCCGCGACAATCATCCCACCCCCGGCACAATGCTCACGCATCAATCCCGCGAACCTCTCCTCCGAAGCCTTGTCCAGTCCCGCCGTCGGTTCATCGAGCAGCCAGACCGGCCGATGGCTGACCAGGAGCTTTGCGATCGCGGCCCGCCGCCGCTGCCCGGTCGAGAGATAGCCGAACGGCAGATGGCCGATGCCGCCGAGCCCGACCGTCTCCAGCGCCTCGTCGACACCAAGACGCGCCTCGCCGTTGAAATCACGCCAGAAGCGCAGATTCTCCGTGACGCTCAGCGCCGTCTTCATCGCGTTCTGATGGCCGAGATAGTGGCAGGCCGAGGCAATCGAGGGAAACGCGTCGCCCCCGCCTTCGAGCAGCAGCCGGCCCTGAGCCTTCGGCAGCAGGCCGGCGATCACCCTGAGCAAGGTTGATTTGCCGGATCCGTTCGGCCCGGTCACGACCAGCGCCTCGCCCTTGCCCAGCGCAAAGTCGACCCCGGAGAAAACCGCCTCGCCGCCGCGTTCGCCGCCCAGATTTTCGGCGATAAGCCGCATCCCTCGCCTGCCCTGAAAACAATGTTTCGCGAGCGCTTCCGCATCGCACAAATTTGCTCGCCAACTGTCTAGAACTATTCCAGGAAATTCTCTATATGCGGTGCATCCGTGCCAGCGGTCGGCGCGGGAACAGTATTTGCGCCGAACCAGCGCACGCGCCGCCTTGAACGGCTCGGGTTGCTTGGGAGCGGACAGCGGAAATGGCCGTACCCGCACCTTTGCGCGTGATTGCATGCCATCGGCGTCCGTTCCCTTTCAGGCTGAACAGACAAGGACGGATCGCACGTGTCAAAATCCCTCGACAGT
>NZ_JAFKIC010000258.1 GCF_017306585.1 Mesorhizobium sp.
CGCGGCCGGCTGGTATCGTCCTCGCCGCGCGGCTGCCGGGTAAGTACCGGCACAATAACGACAGCCCGGGGCGGACCCTTGGCTTCCGTCCCGGGTTGATTTGCTGGTTTTCCGCGAACCGTGCCGTCCGCGTCCTTCTCACGTGCCAATCAGGCGCCCTGGCTTTCCTCGCCATCGAACATCTGAACCGGCTGGCTCGGCATGATCGTGGAAATGGCGTGCTTGTAGACGAGCTGGGAGTGACCGTCACGGCGCAGCAGCACGCAGAAATTGTCGAACGAAGTGACCACGCCGGTCAGCTTCACGCCGTTGATCAGGAAGATGGTGAGCGGGTTCTTGCTCTTGCGAACTGAATTCAGGAACAGGTCCTGAAGGTTTTGCGATCGTTCCGCCATTGTTCTTGTCTTTCGCCGATCCCCTTCGGTTTGCAAGCCAATGCGCCAAATTGTCGGGCACATGTCAAGCGTGCAAACACCGTCTTGCCGTCAGTAACGACAAGCAGAACGAGATATATTGATGTTCATTCCACCTGTGCGGTTATCAGGCTGGACTTTTTTCCGCAATGTCAAAAAAGGCCTGCCGCAACGAAAGTGTTAGTGAGCCGGGGTGTCCATTGGCAACCGGATCGCCATCGATGGACACCACGGGCATGGCAATCGTGGTCGCCGAACTGATGAAGGCCTCGCGTGCCGCCTTGGCCTCGGCAACGGAAAAGCCGCGCTCCTCGATCTTGAGGCCGAGCTTTGCCGCCACTTCGAACATAGTCGTGCGGGTAATGCCGCGCAAAATCCCGTGATCGGCCGGTCTCGTGACCAGAACGCCATCCCGGGTGACGATCCAGGCATTGGACGAGCCGCCTTCCTTGACGTTGCCGTCGGTGTCGACGAACCATGCTTCCTGGGCCCCGGCCTCCTTGGCCCTCTGCTTGGCCAGCACGTTGGGCAGCAGCCCGACGCTTTTTATGTCGACGCGGTCCCAGCGATTCTCCGGCACGGTAAGCACCGCTATGCCGGTCTCAGCCCGTTTCGCACCGGCGGCGGGATCGGCCTTGCGGGCCGTCACAACAAGAGCCGGCTTGGTGTCGGTCGACGGGAAGACAAACTCACGGCTGGCAACGCCGCGCGTGACCTGGACGTAGACCAGGCCATTGACGACATGGTTGCGGTTGACGACTTCGCGCAAAATCAGCGGCAGCACGTTGCGCGTCACCGGCCAGCCGATCGACAGCTCGGTCAGCGAGCGGTTGAGACGGGCCAGGTGGCGCGGCATGTCGACGATGAAACCCCGCGCCACCTCGCAGACCTCGTAGACGCCGTCGGCGAACTGATAGCCGCGATCCTCGATATGCACGGCGGCATCGGCATGAGCGACGTAGCGCCCGTTCACATAGGCAATGCGCGGCATTGGTCACCTCAGGGGATTTGCTTGGGCCTGTTTAGGCGATTCCGCCTCGACCGTAACGGACAATCGCGTGGGCCACCGGGCGCCCGATCAGACGCCCAGCGACTTCAGCTTGCGGTGCAGCGCCGACCGCTCCATGCCGATGAACTCGGCGGTCTTGGAGATGTTGCCGCCGAAGCGGTTGATCTGCGCGATCAGATAGTCCTTCTCGAACTGTTCACGCGCCTCACGCAGCGGCAGCGCCATGATGTGCTGGTCGGACTGATTCGGCGTGCGTGGCATGACATCGCCGATCTCGGACGGCAGCAGGTCCGCGGTAATCGGCGAATCGACGTCATCGCCGCGCGCCAGGATCATCAGCCGCTCGACATTGTTGCGTAGTTGGCGAACATTGCCGGGCCAGTTATGCGCCTGCAGCACGGCAAGCGCGTCGTCGCCGATGCGGCGTGGCTTGATGCCGGCCTGGCGGGCGATCTGCTTCATGAAATTGTCGACGAGATAGGGGATGTCCTCGCGCCGCTCGGCCAGTCCCGGCACCATGACCGGAACCACCGCCAGGCGGTGATAGAGATCCTCGCGGAAGCGTCCGTCGGCGATCATGGCTTCCAGGTTCTGCGAGGTCGAGGAGATGATGCGGACGTCGACCTTGACCCGCTTGGTGCCCCCTACCCGCTCGAATTGCTGCTCGACCAGCACGCGCAGAATCTTGTTCTGCGTCTCGCGCGGCATGTCGGCCACTTCGTCGATGTAGAGAATGCCGCGATGGGCTTCCTCCAGCGCACCCACCTTGCGCTCGACGCCGTTCGATTCCGTGCCGAACAGTTCGATCTCCATGCGTTCGGGCGTGATGTTGGCGGCGCTCAGCGTCACGAATGGTCCGCCCTTGCGCGACGACAGCGTATGGATGGCGCGCGCCGCCAGTTCCTTGCCGGAGCCGGAGGGGCCGACGATCATCACGCGGCTGTTGGTCGGCGCGACACGCTCGATGGTCTGTCGCAACTGGCTCATGGCCGACGACATGCCGATCAGGTCGAAGGTTTCACCGCTGCGTTGCTTGAGGTCGGAGACCTCGCGGCGCAATTTCGAGGTCTCGAGCGCGCGTTCGGCAATCAGGATCAGCCTGTCGGCCTTGAACGGCTTCTCGATGAAATCATAGGCGCCGCGACGGATGGCCGACACCGCCGTTTCGATGTTGCCGTGGCCCGAGATCATCACCACCGGCAAGGTCGGGTGCATGGTCTTGATTTCGTCGAGCAGGGCCAAGCCGTCCAGGCGCGAGCCCTGCAGCCAGATGTCGAGGAAAATCAAACGCGGGGCCCGGTCGGCAATGGCCGCCAGCGCACTGTCGGCATCGAATGCCGTCCGGGTTTCGTGACCCTCGTCACTCAGGATGCCCGCGACGAGTTCACGGATGTCTTCCTCGTCATCGACGATCAGGATATCAGACGCCATTACCGACCTTTTCAGTTTCTCGTTCGTGTTCCGGCCTGCTTTCGCCGCGCGGTGGCGCGGCTGCCGCCGGCGGCAGGATGATGCTGATCATCGCGCCGCGCCCGCCATGAAAATCCTCGGGCGCATCGTGAAGTTCCAGCTTGCCGCCATGGTCCTCCACGATCTTCTTGACGATCGCCAGACCGAGCCCGGTCCCCTTCTCTCGCGTCGTCATATAGGGCTCCAGTAGCCGTTGGCGATTCTCGCGCGGCAGGCCTTTGCCATTGTCGATGACGTCGATTCGAATCGCGCCATTCTGACGGGCGGCTTGAATCCGGATTATGCCGTGCGAACCGTCATTCTGTTCCAGTCCGTCGATGGCCTCGGCGGCATTCTTGATCACGTTGCCGAAAGCCTGCGCCATCAGGCGACTGTCGAACGTACCCTTGAGCGGCTCGTTGCCAAACATCCGTTCGAATGTGATGTCGGCACGGCTGACCTCGACCAGGAACGAGGCCTCGCGCAAGGACTCGCGCAGGTCGATGGCCTTCATCTCCGGCTTGGGCATCCGCGCGAAGGCGGAGAACTCATCGACCATGCGGCCGATGTCCTCCACTTGGCGGATAATGGTATCCGTGCACTGGTCGAAAACCTCGCGATCCTCGGTAATGACCTTGCCGTAGCGACGTTTTATGCGTTCGGCCGACAGCTGGATCGGCGTCAGCGGGTTCTTGATCTCATGGGCAATGCGCCGCGCCACGTCGGCCCAGGCGGACGAGCGCTGGGCCTGAACGAGGTCGGTGATGTCGTCCACGGTCACGACATAGGATTTCTCCTCGGAACCGTCGTCGCCGGCCTCGATGGTGATCTGCACGTTGAAGGTCCGCTCGGTGCCCGCCCGATAGAACGTCACCTGCTCGCGATAGACGGGCTTGCCTGACTTGCGGCCGATCTCGAAGACGCGGCCGACATGCGGCAGAATGGCGGAAAGGTTCTGGCCGAGGGCCGCGGTGGCGGAAATGGCCAGCATCGATTCGGCCGAACGGTTGACGATGGTGATGGTGCCATAGGGATCGACACCGATGACGCCGGCGGTGACGCCGGCAAGCACGGCTTCGGAGAAGCGCCGACGCTCGTCGATCAGGTCCTTGGCCGACAGGATTTCGTTCCGCTGTGATTTGAGCTCCAGCAACATCTTGTTGAACGTATCGCCAAGCGAGGCGACATCGCCGTCCGACGGCCTGACGGGAACGGCGACGTCGAGATTGCCGGTCGCCACCTCGTCGGCAGCGCCTATCAACTGGCGGATCGGCCGTACCAGCCGGTCGGCGACGGCAATGCCGGTCCAGATCGCCGACAGGATGATGATCAGCGTCAGCGACAGATAGGGCAGCGCGAAGGCCACCTGCGAGGTGCGCCTGTTGTCCTCGAGGTTGCGGTACTCGTCGGTGTTGGACCTGACGATCTGCCGCGCCTTGATCACCTCGGGGTCGACCAGCCGGATGGTGTAGAGGTAAAGCCCCTCGATCTCGCGCAACTTGACGATGGCGCCCATGATGTTGCGCGTGCGTGGCTCGATCAGCACCGGCCGGCCGTCGGTGGCGCTCGAAACCGCGCCTTCCGGCGGCTCCGGCATGGCGAAATCGGCATCGGTCTTCGCGCTCATCACGAACGAACCGTCCGGTTTGATGAGCGCGGCGTGGGCCAGCGACCGGCCCACGGCTTCCTTGTTCATCAGGTCGAGAAAGCCTGTCCGATCAAGGCCATAGAGCGTGCGCGACGCATCGAGATCATAGGCCATCGACAGCGTCGTGCCCTGCAGGTTGCGGGCATTCTCCTGGACATAGGCATCCGCGATCGAGAGTGACGAATTGACGATCGTCTTGGTGCGGATCTGGAACCAGCGATCAAGACCGATGTCGAGCGTGATGGAGGCGATGATCGCTACCATGATGGCCGGAATGGCGGCGACCAGTGCGAACATGGTGACGATGCGGATGTGCAGCCGCGAAGCCGCCTTGCCATGACGTCGCGCCATTGCGATCCGGTGCACTTCGCGGCCGATCAAGGCAATGAGGAAGACGACGAAGGCTGCGTTGAGCGCGATCAGCGCCCAGGTCGTATTGGCATCCGGCGCGATCGGTGTCGCTCCCACCAGAATCGCGAACGAAATGGCCGCCATGATCAGCGCGCCGACGATGGCCACCACACCCGGCAGCGCCAGTAGTCTGCGCCCGTCGCGTGTGCCGGGTTCGCTGAAAAGCGGTTGGTTGAGTCCAGGTG
The DNA here is from genome assembly GCF_017306585.1 of Mesorhizobium sp. GTDB lineage: Bacteria > Pseudomonadota > Alphaproteobacteria > Rhizobiales > Rhizobiaceae > Mesorhizobium. The sequence continues at coordinate 5,116 of NZ_JAFKIC010000258.1, forward strand.
CCTGCGGAGCCATGTCGCCGTCTAGAGCCAGTAATTGCGTCCGATCTATGCAACGCATTGTGGCGATTATGCAACAAGTGTGTCCCGAGCGGAAATCTTTAGCCGCTCGATCCCCCGAAAAACGGCGACATCAGGTCAGAGCTCAGCCTGTCCGTGACGATTTGTAGACATTGACGCCCAGCTCGCGAATCTTCTTGCGCAGCGTATTGCGGTTGAGGCCAAGCAATTCCGCGGCCTTGATCTGGTTGCCGCGGGTCGCCGTCATCGACGCCAGCACCAGCGGATATTCGACTTCGGCAAGAATCCGCTGATAGAGGCCGGCCGGCGGCAGTTCGCCGGCAAACGAGGCAAAATAGCGCTGCAGGAAGTGTTCCACCGCCTGGCCGATCGACAGGTCGTCGGGAATGAGGTTGCCTGCACCGGGCACCACGGGGCGCTCGCCGGTCTTGAGTTCCGCCTCGATGATTTCGGCGGAAATCTCGTCCTGCGAATAAAGCGCGGCCAGCCGGCGCACGAGGTTTTCCAGTTCACGCACATTGCCCGGCCAGGGATAGCGCTTCATCAGTTCGATGCCGCCCGAGGAAATGCGCTTGGTCTGCAGCCCTTCCATCTCGCCGAGCTTGAAGAAATGCCGCACGAGATCGGGCACATCCTCGGAGCGTTCGCGCAGCGCCGGCAGTCTGAGCGGCACGACGTTGAGGCGATAAAACAGATCCTCGCGGAACAATCCCTGATTGATCAGCGTGCGCAGATCCTTGTTGGTGGCGGCCACGATGCGCACGTCGGTCTTGATCGGCGTGCGGCCGCCGACCGTCGTGTACTCACCCTGCTGCAGGACGCGCAGCAGGCGCGTCTGCGCCTCCATCGGCATGTCGCCGATCTCGTCCAGGAACAGCGTGCCGCCCTCGGCCTGCTCGAAGCGGCCGGTGGAGCGGTTCTGCGCGCCGGTGAAGGCGCCCTTCTCGTGGCCGAACAGTTCCGATTCGATCAGGTCGCGCGGAATCGCGGCCATGTTGATGGCGACGAAAGGCCCGCCCCGGCGACGGCCATATTCATGCAGCGCCCGCGCCACCAGTTCCTTGCCGGTGCCTGATTCGCCTGAGATCATCACCGTGAGGTCGGTCTGCATCATGCGCGCCAGCATGCGGTAGATGTCCTGCATGGCCGCCGAGCGACCGACCAGGGGCATCGTCTCGGGCTGCTCCTCGGGGCGTGCGTCGATCTTCGGCCGGCGCGGCTCGGAAAGGGCGCGGTTGACGATGTTGAGCAGCTCGGTCAGGTCGAACGGCTTCGGCAGGTATTCGTAAGCGCCGGTTTCGGAGGCACGGATCGCCGTCATGAAGGTGTTCTGGGCGCTCATCACGATGACGGGCAGTTCCGGCCGCGCCTTCTTGATGCGAGGCAGCATGTCGAAGGCGTTCTCGTCGGGCATGACGACGTCGGTGATGACCAGGTCGCCCTCGCCCGCCGCAACCCAGCGCCAAAGGGTCGAGGCGTTCGACGTCACGCGCACCTCATGGCCGACGCGCGAAAGAGCCTGGTTGAGCACAGTGCGGATGGCCGCATCGTCGTCGGCGACGAGAATATTGCCGCGAGCGGTCATTTGCGGTCTCCTTCACCGTCTTGATCGGCGCCCGGCGCCGTCTCCTTCCAGGCTGGCATCAACACCCGGAACGTTGTCGCACGCGGCGTCGAATCGCATTCGATGATGCCGCCATGCTCGCCGACGATCTTCGCGACCAGCGCTAGGCCAAGCCCGGATCCATTGGGCTTGGTGGTGATGAACGGATCGAACAGGATCGGCAGGATATCCTCCGAAACGCCCGAACCATTGTCGCGCACGCAGAACTCGAGCGGCAGCGATACGCGGTCCTGCGTGCCCGGGACCGAAACCCGAATGCCAGGCCGGAAGGCGGTCGACAGCACGATTTCGCCCTGCGGGTCACTGCCGATCGCTTCGGCGGCATTCTTGACCAGGTTGAGGAACACCTGAATGAGCTGGTCGCGGTTGGCGAAGACCGGAGGCAATGAAGGATCATAGTCCTCCAATATCTTGATTTTCTTCGCAAAGCCGTTCTTGGCGATGGCCTTCACATGGTCGAGCACGACATGGATGTTGACGGGATAGCGATCGATCGGCCGCTCATCGGAAAACACCTCCATGCGGTCGACCAGTGATACGATGCGGTCGGTCTCGTCGGTGATCAGGCGCGTCAGCGCACGGTCTTCGTCGGACGCGGACAGTTCAAGCAGCTGTGCCGCGCCCCTAATGCCGGAAAGCGGGTTCTTGATCTCGTGGGCAAGCATCGCGGCCAGCCCGGTCACGGAACGCGCCGCGCCACGATGCGTCATCTGCCGGTCGATCTTGTCGGCCATCGACCGCTCCTGGAACATCACCACCACGGAGCCCGGGAATTCCGGCACTGGCGCGACGTAGAGATCGACCACCTTCTCGATGCCGAGACGTGGCGACGAAACGTCGACCCGGTACTCGTTGACCGGCGCCCGGCGCTCACGCACCTGATCGACCAGCGTCAATAACGGGCTGCCGAAAGGAATGAGCTTGGACAGCGTGTTGCGCGCAAGCATCGTCGCGCTGGAGCGGAAGAAATCCTCGGCATCGGCATTGGCGAAGGTGATGAACCCTTCCTCGCTGATCATGATCACCGGGCGGCGGATCGTGTTCAGCACGATCTGCGCGGCATCAGCCATTTGGGTGCCTTGGCCAACAGTGGCGTTCATGCGGCGCTCCGCAGGTTCAAGGATTGCGGATCACGCGAAAGCATGTCGCGCAACAAGGCAGTGACACGGGCCGGCTCGAACGCGGTCAGTATCGCCTTGCGGCTGTCTTCGGCGACGCCACCGGCATGGCGATCGAGATACCAGCCCAGATGCTTGCGCGCCTGACGGACACCGCTAGCGACGCCATACAGCCCCAGCATGTCCTCATAGTGGGCGATGACATAGTCGGCCAATGCCGTGGGCGTTTGCGGCACGTCGGCCGCCGGTTCACCAGCGTCAGCCGCGGCAATGCTGCCGGCAATCCAGGGCGCGCCATAATGCGCCCGGCCAACCATCACGGCATCGGCGCCGGACTGGTCGAGAATTTCGGCCGCCTCGGCCGGCGAACAGACATCGCCATTGGCAACGACCGGAATCGATACGGCTTCCTTGACGCGCGCGATCGCCCGCCAGTCGGCCTTCCCCTGGTAGAACTGGCAGCGGGTGCGACCATGCACCGTCACCATGCTGACACCGGCCTCTTCGGCGCGGCGTGCAAGGGTCGGTGCGTTGAGCGCGCCCTCGTCCCAGCCGAGCCGCATCTTGACCGTCACCGGCACCTTGACCGAGCCGACCACGGCATCGATCAGCGACAGCGCATGGTCGAGGTCGAGCATCAATGCCGAACCGGCATAACCGCCGGTGACCTTCTTGGCCGGACAGCCCATGTTGATGTCGATGATGTCGGCGCCTTCGCCGGCCGCGATCCGCGCGGCTTCGGCCATGTGTACGGCTTCGCGTCCGGCAAGCTGCACCATGTGGACGGGCAGGCCGGAATGCCGTATGCGCAGGTCGAAACCGGCCCTGCCCCTGGCGAGTTCGCCGCTGGCAACCATTTCGGACACGACAAGGCCCGCGCCATGCGCATAAGCGCGCTGCCGGAAAGGCATGTCCGTTATTCCCGACATCGGCGCCAGGAAAACGCGATTGCGGATTCCGACACCGCCGACATCGAGAGGCGCCGACAATCTGGTCAAATTAACCATGCACAAAAACCAAGCATGTCCATTCGTTGCACATTCTCTAGCCATATCGGCCACAATGTGCAACGCGCAATGACGCCACATTGAGGCGCAATTGGGAAAATGTCGGCCTTCCGCTCTTGCCGCGATGCAGGCACCGGGCGTCCTTCAAGGCGCCAAAGGACGCTTTGTGTGTTTAGATTTGGCGTACGATCTTTCCGAAAACCGATTACACTTTTCAGGATCGTGCGCTAAGCCAATCGGCATGGCTGACGCAAGCGACAACAGGGCTTTGAACACGGGGGGCAAGGTAGCCGTGGTCATCGTTGCCGCCGGCCGGGGCGCGCGCGCTGGACAGGCCGACGGTCCGAAGCAATATCAGCGCATCGGCGGCCGCGCCGTCATCGCTCGTGTGCTCGATATTTTCCTGGCGCATCCACGCATCGGTGAGATCGTCGTGGCGATCCACGCCGAGGATGATGAGCTTTTCCGTCAGGCAGTAGGTGCTCATGCGGATCGGGTGACCGCAATTGCCGGAGGCGCCACCAGGCAGGATTCGGTCCGGCTCGGATTGCAGGCTTTGCGAAGCCACGCCCCCGACAAGGTCCTCATTCACGACGCGGCCCGCCCTTTTGTCGACGCGGAGCTTATCGACCGGACCATTGCGGCCATCGGCGAGCGCGAAGGCGCGCTCCCGGCCCTCCCCGTCGCTGATACTTTGAAGCGGGAATCCGCAGGTGGCGTGGTCAGCGAGACTGTTTCCAGAAGCGGGCTCCACGCCGCACAGACCCCGCAGGGCTTTCCATTCACTGCGATCATGACGATGCATGAAGAAGCCTATCATCGCGGCAGATCCGACTTTACCGACGACGCAGCGATCGCCGAATGGATGCAGATGCCGGTAAAGATCGTTGCCGGCTCGCCGGACAATGTCAAACTCACCTGGGCACGGGACATAGCGATGGCCGACCAAAGACTTTCCGGCGAGCGCGTTCGCTTCCCCGACATCCGTACCGGCAACGGCTACGACGTCCATGCCTTCGAGCCTGGCGACCACGTGACCTTGTGTGGCGTCGCCATTCCACACGGGAAGAAGCTGTCGGGCCATTCGGACGCCGATGTCGGCCTGCATGCCCTGACGGATGCACTGCTGGCGACATGCGGCGCCGGCGACATCGGCACGCATTTCCCGCCTTCCGACCCGCAATGGAAGGGTGCGGCCTCGCGGCTGTTCGTCGAGTATGCAGCCGGACTGGTGCGCGAGCGCGGCGGCCGCATCGCCAATGCCGACATCACGCTGATCTGCGAGGCGCCCCGTGTCGGCCCGCATCGGGAGGCCATGACGGCAGCACTCTCTCTGATGCTGGGCATTTCCCCCGACCGCATCTCGGTCAAGGCGACAACCAACGAGAAGCTGGGCTTCGTCGGCCGCGAGGAAGGCATAGCGGCAATCGCCACGGCGAGCGTTGTGTTCCCAGGAGACGTTCCCGAATGAGCAACGCCGAACTCGCAATCGCCCTGCTTGGGGCCTGCCAGAAACGCGACATCATGCTGGCGACGGCCGAAAGTTGCACCGGTGGCCTGATCATTGCCGCCCTGACCGACATTGCCGGTTCGTCCGCCGTGGTCGACCGCGGCTTCATCACCTATTCCAACGAAGCCAAGATGGAGATGCTCGGCGTATCGGCCGCGACGCTCGACGCTCATGGCGCGGTTTCGCGAGAGACGGTGCTGGAGATGGCAGCAGGCGCGCTTTCGCATTCACGAGCAAGTCTCTCCCTGGCTGTCACCGGCATTGCCGGCCCCGGCGGCGGCTCGGCGGACAAGCCGATCGGCCTCGTCTGGTTCGGGATCGCCGTGGCCGGACGACCGGTCGTCGCCGAGTGCCAGCTGTTTGGTCACAAGGGCCGCGAATTCATTCGTCACGAGACGGTCAGGCACGCGCTGCAGCTCGGGTTGCGCGCGCTGGACTGACGTCACGACCCGGAAACAGGCAGGCCCGAATGGGGTGAGCTTGCGCCGTAGATCACGTCTGCGCGCTTTTCGAAGGCTTCCGCGAACATGCGGAAGGCTCGGTCGAACATGGTGCCCATAAGGGCGCCCAGGATGCGGCTCTTGAACTCATAGTCGATGAAGAAGCGGACGGCGCAACCGGCGCCGTCGGGCTCGAAGCGCCAGACATTGCTCAGATATTTGAACGGTCCGTCGATGTACTTCACATCGATGGCGTTTTCGTCGGGCTTCAGCAGAACCTGTGTGGTGAAGGTCTCGCGGATCGCCTTGTAGCCGATGCTCATATCGGCGACGAGAATGGTGCGTCCATCCCGTTCCTTGCGCGAGCGCACCGACAGAGCTTCGCACAGCGGCAGGAATTGCGGATAGGCCTCGATATCGGCGACCAGCGCAAACATCTGCTGCGGCGTGTGGGCAACACGGCGGGTGGCTTCGAATTTCGGCATCAACCGGCTCTAAAGCGCGTGGTGTCGAGACGGAGTCATGCGCCGCGCTTCAGCTCGCTCTTATGCATCAGAGCGATTTCTGGAGCTGCGCTTCACGCGCGGCCCGCAACCGGGCAAAATCGTCACCGGCATGGTGCGATGAGCGCGTCAGCGGGCTCGACGCCACCAGCAGAAAGCCCTTGGTCTTGCCGATCGTCTCGAAGGACTTGAACTCCTCCGGCGTGACGAAGCGGATCACCGGATGGTGCTTCTTCGACGGCTGCAGATACTGGCCGATGGTCATGAAGTCGACATTGGCCGAACGCAGATCATCCATCAGTTGCAGGACCTCGTTCCGCTCCTCGCCAAGGCCCACCATGATGCCGGACTTGGTGAAGATCGACGGGTCGAGTTCCTTGACCCGCTGCAGCAGTCGGATCGAATGGAAGTAACGGGCGCCGGGCCGGACTTTCAGATAGTTCGACGGCACAGTCTCCAGATTGTGGTTGAAGACATCGGGCTTTGCCGCCACGACGATCTCCAGCGCCCCATCCTTGCGCAGGAAGTCCGGAGTCAGGATCTCGATCGTGGTCGAAGGCGTTGCCGCGCGTATCGCAAGGATGACGTCGGCAAAATGCTGCGCTCCGCCATCGGCAAGATCGTCACGATCGACGGAAGTGATGACGACGTGACTCAACCCCATCTGCTTCACAGCATGCGCGACGCGGGCCGGCTCATCGGGATCCAGCGCCGTCGGAATGCCGGTGGCGACGTTGCAGAACGCGCAGGCGCGCGTGCAGATCTCGCCCATGATCATGAAGGTGGCGTGCTTCTTCTCCCAGCACTCGCCGATATTGGGGCAGCCCGCCTCCTCGCACACGGTCACCAGCTTGTGCGACTTCACGATTTCGCGTGTTTCGGCATAGCCTTTCGATACCGGCGCCTTGACGCGGATCCAGTCGGGCTTGCGCAGCACCTCCTGGTCGGGCTTGTGCGCCTTCTCGGGGTGCCGCAGGCGCGGCGCGTTGGCGATCGTGTCGAGAACGGTGACCATCTGAACCCTGGCTTTGCTTGCGACCGCTCGCCGGCGGTCGTCACTTTTACGTCATCTAGGACTTTTCGACCCAAAGAAAAAGGCTGCAGCGGCGCATGCCGCTACAACCGTTTTCGCATGGCCGGAGACGATACCGGCTAGCGGCGCACCAGGCGACCGACCCAGATCAGCAGGCAGGCACCGATGAAGCCGGTGATCAGATAGGCGGTCCAGCCGACGCCGAAGACGCCAATGTTGAGAGCCTGCAGGATGGCGTTCAATACGACCGCTCCAACGATGCCCATGATAATGTTCATGAAAATGCCGGTGTTGCTCTTCATGACCATTTCGGCAAGCCAGCCTGCCAGGCCGCCGATGATGATGGCTGCGATCCAGCCCACGCCGTTCAAGTGCATATGCCTTCTCCTTGCGCGCGTAAAAATGCATCCCAAAACGAACTGCTTCGCCGTCGAAACCCCGCAGCCTTCGCGGCCGAGTCTCTTGCGACGAATCTATCACGCGTTGAGCGCCCGGCCATAGGCGTCGAGCACGCTCTCCTTCATCATCTCCGACAGCGTCGGATGCGGGAAGATGGTGTGCATAAGCTCTTCCTCTGTGGTCTCAAGATTCATGGCGACGACAAAACCCTGGATCAGTTCGGTCACCTCGGCGCCGACCATATGCGCGCCGAGCAACTGGCCGGTTTTCTTGTCGAAGATGGTCTTGACCAGGCCCTGATCTTCGCCGAGCGCAATGGCCTTGCCGTTGGCGACGAAGGGGAAGCGGCCGACCCGGATGTCCTTGCCCTCGGCCTTGGCCCTGGCTTCCGTGAGGCCGACGGAGGCGACCTGCGGGCTGCAATAGGTGCAGCCCGGAATCTTCAGCTTGTCCATCGGGTGAACATTGGGCAGGCCGGCGATCTTCTCGACGCAGATGACGGCTTCATGTTCCGCCTTGTGGGCGAGCATCGGCGGGCCGGCGACGTCGCCGATGGCATAGAGCCCGGCCACGTTGGTCTTGCCATAGCTGTCGATGACGATGCAGCCGCGCTCGGTCTTCACGCCGAGCGCCTCGAGGCCGAGATTCTCGATGTTGCCCTGCACGCCGACGGCCGAGATCATGCGGTCGGCGGTGATCTTTTCGACCTTGCCGTCCTTCATCTCGACGTGGGCGGTAATGGAGTTCGCGCCCTTTTCGACTTTCGCCACCTTGGCCTCGAGCAGGATCTTCATGCCCTGCTTCTCGAACTGTTTCTTGGCGAAAGCCGAGATTTCCGCGTCTTCGACCGGCATGACGGTCGGCATCACCTCGACCACGGTCACGTCCACGCCCATCGTGCGGTAGAACGAGGCGAATTCGATGCCGATGGCGCCCGATCCCATCACCAGCAGCGACTTGGGCATCTCCGGCGGCACCATGGCCTCGAAATAGGTCCAGATCAGCTTGCCGTCCGGTTCGATGCCCGGCAGCGCGCGCGGCCTGGCGCCGGTGGCGATGATGATGTGCTTGGCGGTGTAGGTGCCCTCGCCCTTGGTGTTCTTGGGCAGCGGCGCCTGCGGCTCCATCGGCTTCTTGGACGTCTTTGCGACGACGATCTCATTGGCCTTGGTCAGCTTGGCCTCGCCCCAGATGACGTCGACCTTGTTCTTCTTCATCAGGAAACCGACGCCGGCGTTCATGCGCTGCGCAATTCCGCGCGAGCGGTCGACAATCGCCTTCAGGTCGGCCTTGACCGTACCCTCGACCTTCAAGCCATAGTTCTTGGCGTGATCCGCATAGTGCATGATCTCGGCCGAACGCAGCAGCGCCTTGGTCGGAATGCACCCCCAGTTCGAACAGATGCCAGCCAGGTGCTCACGCTCCACGATCGCCGTCTTGAGGCCGAGCTGCGCGGCACGAATGGCCGCGATGTAACCGCCGGGGCCGGAGCCGATGATAATGACGTCGTAGTTCTCAGCCACGTTCTTCTCCTTGGATTCACAATTCCAGCATGACGCGCACGATCGGCGTCAGCGCCTTGCCGATATTTCGCGTGTTTTCGGCATCGAGATGGACACCGTCGAGCGGCGTGGTCCGCGCCACGCCGCCGGCATCGAAAACGCCGCAGCCGACTTCATCGGCAAGCGCGGCGTATTGCGGTGCAAGCTGTTTGGAGGCGTCATCGCCGCCGGCGAACATCGCCTTGAAATCGGCATTCTCGGTGCGACTGACAAGAGGCGGCGAAACGATCAGAATCTCAGGCGCGGCCCAGTCGAACGGATAGTCGTGGCCACGCACGATATCGATCAGCCGTTGGATGCCGTATTTGGCCGCAACCGGATTGCCGTGAATCCAGGGCTTCATGTCGTTGGCGCCGAGCATGATCACGATCAGATCGATCGGGGCGTGCGTCGCCAGAACCGTCGGCAACATCCTGGCGCCGTTGCGGTCGGCGCCGGCCATATGATCGTCGAATGCGGTCGTGCGGCCGTTGAGGCCCTCGGCAATGACGTTCACCCCGTCGCCGAGGCCGGCTTGCAAAACGCTCGGCCAACGATCCTCGAGCGCATGGCGGCCACCTTCGGCATTGTAGCCCCAGGTCAGCGAGTCGCCGTAGCAAAGCACGGTTTTCATCCGTTTATCCTGCCTTTATACCGGCGATGCCGCGTTGCACGCGCCAGCGTACGAACAGCCAATGCACGATGATCGTGACCAGGCCCGGCAGACCAAGCCCGGCAACCATCGGCATGTCTTTCCTGACCACGGCGGCGCTGCTGTCGCTGTAGAGGATCAATGCGATCAACAGAGCAAGCAGCACCACAAACACAATCAGCGTCCACTTGCCCGTCCTGGCCACGGCCGCGACCGGATCGTTCATCAGCTGGGCCACGAAGAAGACGAAGGTGACGACAAAAGTCACCAGCACCGAGAACATGAAGACGATGACGTATTCTTCCTCGGCGCCGGTGGCGACCGCGAGTTCCTGCGCGGTTAGCCCGCCGAGAAACCCGGAAATGATGAAGGCGAAAAGGCTGGTGAAGAATGTCCGCACAGCCCTTTTTCCTTCCTACACCAGCATGCCCATCGGGTTCTCGATCAGCCGCTTGAAGGCGACCAGCAGTTCCGCCCCCAGCGCGCCGTCGACAGCACGATGGTCGGTCGAAAGCGTCACCGACATCACGGTGGCGATCTTGATCTCGCCGTTCTTGACCACCGCCCGCTCCTCGCCGGCGCCGACCGCCAGGATCGTCGCGTGCGGCGGGTTGATAACCGCGGCGAAATCCTTGA
>NZ_JAFKIC010000259.1 GCF_017306585.1 Mesorhizobium sp.
GCTGGCCGAAGACGCTTCGGTCCAGCATGTCGGCGATGGCGCCGTCGTGCTTCTGGCGCGCAGCGGCCAGCTCTATACCTGCAACGGCACGACCGAGGCCTTTCTCGACAAGGTCGATGGCGCGCGCAGCCTCGACCAGATCGTCGGCCTGCTCTGCGCCGAGTTCGAGGTCGACAAGGATACGCTCGATGAGGATATGGCGGCGCTGGCCGCCGATCTCGTCTCCGAAGGCATCCTCGCCGCTCCGGGTGCTTGAGGTTCGCGCCTGATGGCCGATAGCCCAATCCTGCGCGCGCTCTTTCGATGCCATCTCTGGGCAAGCGCGCGGTTGCTGCCGATCCTCATCGCGAACCGCAGCTTCGAGGACGTGCTGAAATGGGCGCCGCTTGCCTCGTCCACGCCCTATCGCGGTCTGCCCGCCGCCTACATCGTCGCCCGCGTCAACCGGACCGTGCGCCGTCCCTGGCTGATGCGTGACCGCAGATGCCTGCGCGAAGGCCTGCTTGGCCACCGTTTCCTGCGCTTTGCCGGCTTCGATCCGGAACTGCGTTTCGGCGTCGATCCGGGCTCGCTGCAGTCGCAGCGCCTGTCGGCGCATTGCTGGGTCTGTCTCGACGGCAAGCCTGTGGTCAGCGACAGCCTTCCCGGCATGGTCGAGATCTATCGCCACCCCGCGAACTCCACAAAGGTGCGTCCCGCTTGACCAGACCCTCAGCCTGCTATGGCCTCAACGGCCAACTCTTCGGCATTTCGGCGGAGCGGTCGGACCTGTTGCAGGACTTCGACAGGATGCTCGCCAGCCTGCGCATCGAAAATGCGGCCCGGCCGGATTTTCACCTCGATATTGCCGAGGCGGACGCGTTGGACGAGACGCCCGTGGGGTCACTGGTCTTCGATGGCGAGATACCGGAAGACGGCTATTGCAGGATGATCACGGACGGCGCCAGCATCCATCTCATCTTTCCAGGTCGCCAGACCGTGGAGATCAACGAGACGGGGTGGGCGAGGCTCCGCATCGTGCCCGACAGCAAGGATGCCTGGACGCCATCCATGCTGGTGCTGGACGCGGCACTCGACGCCGGCGGCCAGCACATGCTGCACACGGCGGGCCTGACGCTGCCGGGTCACGATGCTGTCGTGCTCATCCATGCGCCGAGCGGCACCGGCAAGACCACCACGTCACTGGCCCTGGCAACGCAGGGGTTCGGCCTGTGCTCCGATGATGCGATGGTCCTGAATGTCGCCTCGGCCACGCCTGTAGCCTGGGGTCTGCCGCGCCACGTCAAGGTCCACCAGAAGACCGCCGAGATGATCCCGCAGGTCGCGCCATGCCTCGGCCCTTCGTGGGACCGCAATGGCGAGCAGCCGATCTCATTGGAAAAGCTGGGTGCGATCGTAAAGGTCGAAAGCCCTACCGTCCGTCCGGTGGCCGCGCTGCTGCACCTTGCCCGCTCCACCGACGGCGAGACTCGGCTTGTGCCGATGGCCCGGACCGACGCGATGGTGGCGCTGGCGATGGACAATGTGCGCACCGGCGCGACCGGCTTGCTGCCGCTGCAGAAGCGCCGGCTGGCAACGATCGGCAAGCTTGTCTCGTCAGTGCCGACCTTCACGCTGGAGGTAGGCTCGCGGCCGGCCGACGCGGCTGAGCTGATCTGGGCTGCCCTGGCAGCGAAAGCCGGCGATCAGGCGACGTAAGGCCTGGCCTTCGCCAGCCGTTGGATCCAGCGGAACGCATCGCGGCGCAGGCGCGAGCCGATCTTCTCCCTCGAATTGACCCTGAGCAGCGTGTTCGTCGTGATCAGCTGCTTGGCCAGGCGTATCGACAGATCGGGCTTGATGCGCCCGGCGAGGTCGAGCGCATGCGGTTCGTTAAACAGCTGGCCGGTCACGTTGAGCACGATCGCCAGTTCCAGCTCGATGCCGGTCATGCGGGCGGCATCGAGCAGGCGGGTTTCGGAGTCCGGCGTGCGCAACGCCCGTACTCCCTGCAGCACATCAACGCAAAGCTGCAGCCGGTGGAACTTGTGGCCGCCGGCGGCATGCACGATGGCGATCGTCAAAAGGGCGGCCGGCGTGTCCGCCGTATCGCCGTCGATGATGCCGAGTTCGCGGAAACCCAGCGACAGGCGCCGCCGCATGCCGGTGTCATGCACCAGGTCGCCATGCAGTTCGACCAGCAGGCTGGAATTCTCTTTTTCCAGCCATTTGAATTCCTGAAGCTGGTAGGATTCGGCCTCGTTGCTGCCAAGCTCGAAACCGCATGCCGCGATCACCTTGTTTGCCCGCGCGAGGTCGGCGGGGTCGACGAGGATATCGATGTCCGTGAACGGCCGGTCCGAGAGGTTGCGGTAAAGCTTCCGCGCGAACACCGGCCCCTTGACGATTCGTGCCGGAATGTTTTCCGCCGCCATCCCCCTCATGATGCGGTCGCCATGATATTGCAGCAGCATCGACTGGCCGGTGGCGATCGTCGCCTTCTGACGCAGATCCTCCAGTCTGGCCTCAAGGCCCGCATCTTTCGGCAGATGCGAATCACCGTGCTCCCTGAGTTTGCGCAGCATGATCGGCAGGATGCCGTGGAATTCGGCATTGTCGAGCAGCGCCGACAGCGACTTTGCCGACGAGACGTTCTGCACCGCTTCAGCCTCGGGATCGGCGTAACGCAGCAACAGCCTTTCTTCGGCGGTGGTGAGGGATGGCAGCATCAATCGGACAACGTTGAGGGTGGAGGCATTGTCCGTGAATGGTTGCAGAAAAGGCCGGCGGAAGCCAGTGTTACATGCCCCAGCGCAACGAGGCCGTGTGGACAGGCGCGTCCCACCAGCCCTTCATCTCGTCGTCGAGCATGGTCAGCGTGATCGAGCAGCCGGCCATGTCGAGCGAGGTCACATAGGTGCCGACCAGCGAGCGGCCAAGGGCGATGCCATGTCTTTCGAAGATACGGCGCGCGCTGTTGTACATCAGATAGAGCTCCATCAGCGGCGTGCCGCCGAAGCCGTTGACGAACAGCAGGGCAGGGCCTTGCGCCCTGTCGCCGAGATCGCCCAGGATCGCGGCGCAGATTTCCTCGGCGATCGCATCGGCGCTTTTCAGCCTGTCGCGGCGGCGGCCGGGCTCGCCATGGATGCCGACGCCGAATTCCATCTCGCCGTCGCCGATGTCGAAAGTAGGCCTGCCGGCGGCCGGCACCGTGCCGCTGGTCAGCGCCACGCCCATCGAGCGGGTCGCTGCGTTGACGCGCTCGCCAAGCGCCTTCAGCGGCCTCAGCGCCATGCCATGCTCGGCCGCCGCGCCGACGATCTTCTCCACCACCAGCGTGCCGGCGACGCCGCGCCGGCCGGTCGTATAGGACGAGTTCTCGACGGCGACATCGTCATTGGTCACCACCTGCAGGGCGCCATCGGATATTTCGGCCGCCATGTCGAAGTTCATCACATCGCCCTCGTAGTTCTTGACGATGAACAGGCAGCCGGCCCCGGTGTCGACGGCTTGCGCCGCCGCCAGCATCTGGTCCGGCGTCGGTGAGGTGAACACCTGGCCGGGGCATGCGGCGTCCAGCATGCCGTGCCCGACAAAGCCGCCATGCAGCGGCTCATGGCCTGAGCCGCCGCCCGAGATCAACGCCACCTTGCCCGGCCGCAAGGTCCGGCGGCGGATGAACTTGTGCTCCTCGCCAAGCACCAGGATATCGGCATGGGCGGCAGCGAACCCGTCGAGGCTTTCGGTCAGCACCGTGTCCACCGAGTTCATGAATTTCTTCACGGCTGTCTCCTCCCGAAATAGCCTGGCATCAAAGGGTCGCTCAGCCACTCTTGCCGGTGATGCTGGTGACCTTCTGGATAAATTCGTTGATTGCGCGGTCGAGCGCGGCATTCTGCTTGTCGTCGCCGAAATCCGGCACGACGAGCGACACATGGCGTGTCTTGCGCAGGCCCGCCGCGACCGAGATCTTGCCGGGATGCGCCTGATGGTAGGCGGCAAGGAACTGGTCGCGCTCGGCCTGGCTGAAATGGCAGACGGAAAAGATCGCCGGCAGATGCTTTGAAGGGATGGGAATCGAATAGGCCGGGCTGGAAATCTGCGTGACGAAGCTGCGATGCTTGCCGAGCGCGTCGGCAAGGCGTTGGCGCATGCCTGACGGCCGCTGGTCGATGACCTGCGACAGGATCGTCTTGTAGGCGCGGATCGCCTCTTCGGAACCGGGTTCGGGAGTGCTGTCTACCATGCCCGCCGCCCTATACCGCAACGTCGGATATGGCCGCCTTGGCCGTGGCAAGCTGAGCCGGTGCGACCGACAGGTCGCGCAGGCCCGCTTCGATCAGCACCGGTATCGAGGCCGGATCGCCGCCGGCATCGCCGCACAGGCTGACCGGAATTCCGTTCTCCCGCCCGAAGGCCGCGACCGAGCCGATCAGCCGCAGGACGGCGGGATGACGGACGCTGTTGAGATGCGCCACCCCGGCATTGTCGCGGGCCGCGGCCATCACATATTGCGTCAGGTCGTTGGAGCCGATCGAGAAGAAAGCGACGCCGGCAAACGCCTCCGGCGCGATCGCTACCGACGGCACCTCGACCATGATGCCGAGCGGTGGCATTTTCTGCATGATGCCGCGCGCTGCCAGTGCCGCCTGCTCTTCGGCGAACAACGCGGCGGATCGTTCATACTCCTCGGCCGTGGCGATCATGGGAAACATGACTTTCAGATTGCCGTGCGGGGCGGCGCGCAGCAATGCCCTGATTTGAACGCGGAATATGTCGAGCCGCGCCAGCGACAGCCTGATGCCGCGCAGCCCGAGGAATGGATTGCCTTCCTGGATGGTGAAACCCGGCACCGGCTTGTCGCCGCCGGCATCGACGGTGCGGATCGTCACCGGTTTCTCACCAGCCCATTCCAGCACCTTGCGATAGGCGCGATACTGCGTCTCCTCATCCGGCAGGGTCTTGCCGAAGAGGAACTCGGTGCGCATCAGGCCGACGCCGTCGCAGGTGGCGATATCGATGCCGTCGACATCGGTGGGATAAGCGATGTTGACCTGCACACGCACGGCGGTGCCCGCTTTGGTCAGCGCCGGCCGCGTCAGGAAGCTTCGCGCGTCGCCTTGACGCGCCGCGAAGGCGGACAAGGATTCCCTGAACGAGGCGATCTCCATGGGCGAGGGATCCACGACGATGCTGCCGTGTTCGGCGTCGAGCAGTGCTGGACCGGCGAGACCCGCGGGCAACGCGCCCAGACCCACGACCATCGGCACGCCGCGCGAGCGCGCCAGCATCGCGACATGGCTGGCCGTGCTGCCGGCCTTCAGCGCGATGCCGCCGCCGGCGCTCCAGTCGATTTGAAGAAAACGCGTCGGCGCGATGTCCTCGCCATAGAGAATTGCCCCGGCGGGAACGGCATGCTCCCCGTCGTCGGTCAGCGCGCGCAGCACCTGGTCCCTGATATCAAGCAAATCCGTGGCGCGGGCGCGAAAATAGTCCTGGTCCGAGGCCTCGTAGCCGGCGATCTCGGCATCGAGCGCCTGCCGCCAGGCGGCATCGGCGCTATGCCCCGACGCGATCGACGCGAAGGCCGGTCCGCTCAGCGCGTCGTCTTCCAGCATCGCGATGTGGAATTCGAGGATGCCGGCGGCGTCGCTGTCGGCGGTCTCGACCATGGCGACAAGCCTGCTGACCGCCTTGCCGATCGCGGCTTTCAGAGATTTCAATTCCTCGGCTGAACTGGCCTTGCCGGCATAAGCGACAGGCGGCCGATCGAGATCGAACAGCGGCCCCTCGGCATAACCGACGGAGGCCGGAATGCCTTGAAGCCTAAGCGGAGCGGGCATGGTCCGCGCCTTCATCGAAGTCGCGCCGCACCAGATCGACCAGAGCTTCGACAGCATCCCTGGCGTCGCCGCCACTGGCCCTGATATGCAGCACCGTGCCCTTCGGCGCCTTGGCCGCCATCACCTTGACGATACTCTTGGCATCGAACCATGGCCCGTTGGCGGCCAGTGCGATTTCGACATCGGCGGCAAAGCTCTTGGCGAGTTTGGTGAACTTCACCGAAGGGCGCGCATGCAGACCCACCGCATGGGTGATCAGGATGGTCGCTTCGGCGTTTGCGGACATAGGTCTAGCGTTCCCGTTCACTCACGACGGCGACAATTCATGCGCCGTCGCCACCACTTCTTTCAGCGAGGCCCCACCGGACGCCTCGGTCGCCGCCATGACAGCGCCTTCGACGATCGGCGCGTTGCAGACGACGATCTTCTGCGCGCGGGGCTCGCCGATCATCTCCACCGCCATTTCCGAGTTTGTCTCGGCGCCGCCGAGATCGACCAGTATGGCGACACCCGCTTCCGACCAGGCCTTCTCGATGGCGGCCATGATCGCCTCGACACTGGTGCCGAGCCCGCCATGGCCGTTTCCGCCGCACCATGCAAGCGGCACTTCGTCGCCGACCATCTGGCGTACCATGTCGGCCGTGCCCTCCGCGACCAGCGGCGAATGCGACACGATCACGATCCCGACATTGCTCATGCAGCCGCCCCGATGTTTTGGCCCACCGTGCGCACCAGCAACGCGGTCGAACGTGCGCCGGCATCCATGTGGCCGATGGAGCGCTCGCCGAGGAACGAGGCGCGGCCGCGCAGCGCCTTCATCGGCACCGTCGCCTCGGCCGCCGCATCGGCTATGTCGGCGATTTCGGCCGCCGTCTTTCCACCGGCCAGGGCGTCATGCACCGGCTGCAGCACATCGAGCATGGTCTTCTGGCCGACCTGTGACTTGCCGCGCGCCGCCACTGCTTCGATCGCCTTGCCGAAAGCCGCCGTCAGGCTGGCGCGATCGGGGTCCGCCGGGATCTCCTTGCCGAGCGCCATGAACAGCGTGCCGAACAACGGGCCGGAGGCACCGCCGACGGTCATCACCAGCTTGGTGCCGATCGCCTTCAAGGCTTCGGGTAGCGGTTTGACCGAAAACGCATCGGCATCAGCCCGCACCGCCTCGAAGCCGCGCTTCATGTTCAGCCCATGATCGCCGTCGCCGATCGCCTGATCCAGCGCCGTCAATTCCTCGGCATGCGCGGCGACCGTGTCCGCCGCAGCTTTGATCAGCCTGGCGAGGTCCAATGCCGCCATGTCTCCCAGATTCCCGGTTTCAGCCTTGCCGGCAGTAGCGAAAGAATGGGCATTCGACAACTCAAGCATGCGTCAGGCCGAGACAGACAGCGCGGCGACGGCCGCGAATACCTCGGCCACGGCATGGGCGCCGGGGTCGACCACGCCCTGCAATTTGGCGCCGACATAGGCGGATCGTCCGGCCTTTGCCTTCTCCATCGCGGCTGTTGCCTCGGCGCCATGCCGGGCGGCCGTGGCGGCGTCTTCAAGGCTCTTGGCATCAAGCGCCTTGAGCGCCGGCTCCAGCGCGTCGACCATGGTGCGATCGCCCGGCCTGGCGCCGCCGTAGAAGGTCATCCGCTCAAGTCCGGCAAGCAGCGCCTTGGCCACGCTTGTTCCACCGTCCAGCGCCTGCGCCGCCGAGGTGAAGAAGATCGACAGCAGCACGCCGCTCGAGCCGCCCATGGAAGCGCTCAATATGTCGCCTATCGCGCCAAGCGTTGCCGCGGGATTGGCCAGCGGCAATGTGTCGAGCCGTTCGAGGATGCTGCGCGCGCCTGTCGCCACCGTCGAGCCCGTGTCGCCGTCGCCTGCCTTCGCGTCGAGCCCGTTCAGGGCTGCTTCGAGGGAAATCAGCTTCTCGCAGACCGTGGTGATCAAGCGCCTCGTGCCGGCATCCTGGCTCGCCTTGCGGGCAGTGCCTTGCCCGGTGGCCCCCGCCATGGGGACGACCGCCGGCGCGACGACGGATTTTGCCGGCATCCAGGCATGCGGGCCGACCGTCGCCAGCAAGGCCGCCTCGCGCGCCGCGTCGAGCCTGATCAGCGACAGCGAAAAACCGTTCATGTTGAGCGCCGTCATCAGCGGGCCGGGACCGATCGTCAGCTTGATGGTTTTGGCCAGTGGGGAGGCCAGCACCGCATTGGCAATCAGCGACATCTCGAGCGGCGGCACCGAGCCGAGATTGTTGATCAGCAGGGCATGGGCGGCGCTTGGGTCGAGCCGCGCGGCCAGCCGCTCCGCCATGATAGCCACCAGTCGGTCGGCGCTCTGCACCGCAATCCGTTCGACGCCCGGTTCGCCATGAATGCCGAGGCCGAGTTCGCCGTCGTTCTCGCCGAACCTGTCCTCATGCGGCTGGCCGGGAATGGAGCAGGAGGACAGCGACATGCCGAGCGAGACGATATCCTTCGCCGCCGCCCGCGCCGCCGCCGCGATCTCGGCCAGGTCACGGCCTGCTTCCGAAAGATGGCCCGCGATCTTGTGCACGAACAGCGTGCCCGCGACGCCGCGCGGCTGGGCAATGTCGGGCAGCGCGATATCGTCGGCGACGATCACCATCTCGACACGGAAACCTTCGGCGCGCGCCTTTTCGGCCGCGAGACCGAAATTGAGGCGGTCGCCGGTATAGTTCTTGACGATCAGCAGGCAACCGGCTGGGCCGGTTACCGCGCGGATCGCTGCCAGCACCGCTTCGACGCTCGGCGAGGCGAAGATTTCGCCCGAGACGGCCGCCGTCAGCATGCCCTTGCCGACGAAGCCGGCATGTGAAGGTTCATGCCCGGCGCCGCCGCCGGAGACGACGCTGACCCTGGTCTTGTCCCAATCGGCGCGCAGCACGACCTTGATCTCGGGATAGCCGTCGAGGCGCGCGAGCTCGCCCGAGCCGATCGTGCGTAACAGGCCGTCCAGCGCTTCCGTGACGATCGTTTCCCTGCGGTTGAAAAAGTGCTTCATCGAATTCGTCCCGTATCCACAATCATTATCGAAATCGGTGTCCTCACCTCGTGGGGTGCCGGCAACCGGTCACATCAATCTCTGTCCATCGGCGCCGAAATAGAGCGGCGAACGGTAGCGGACCAGCACCCTGTCGCCTTGAGCCAGATCGGTATCGGGGTCGGTCAGCGTTACCAGTTTCTTCGGGCCGACCGTCACATGCAGGTGGTTCTGGTCGCCGAGATGCTCGACCCAGTCGACGACGCCATCGGCATGGCCGTTCATCGCTTTCTCGATCGCCAGATGCTCGGTGCGGGCGCCGATCGTCTTCGTTCCGGCCGGCGCGCCCGCATCGGGCAGCAGGCCGGCGGGCAGGAGATTGATCGCCGGCTGGCCGAGCCGGGCCGCGACATGCAGGTTCGCCGGCTCGGAATAGATCGCTCTCGGCGTGCCGATCTGCACCAGCACGCCGTCGGCCAGGATGCCGATGCGGTCGGCCATCGTCATCGCCTCGATCTGGTCGTGGGTGACATAGAGCATGGTCGCGCCAAGCTCGGCCTGGATGCGTTTCAGTTCGAGCCGCAGGTCGGCGCGCAGCTTGGCGTCGAGCGACGACAGCGGCTCGTCCATCAGGTAGATCGCCGGCTTGCGCACCAGCGCGCGGCCGATGGCGACGCGCTGCATCTCGCCGCCCGAGAGTTTGGTCGAGCGGTTGGCGAGCTTATGGTCGATGCGCACCATTTTCGCCACCTCTTCGACCCGGCGGCGGATCTGGTCTTCGCCGACTTTCCGCGCCGGCGAGCGCAGCGGGAAGGCAAGATTGTCGTACACCGACAGGTGCGGATAGAGCGAATATTGCTGGAACACGAAGGCGGTGTCGCGCTCGGCCGGCGACAGCGCGGTCGCGTCCTGGCCGCCGATTTCGATTGTACCGGCATCCGGCCGCTCCAGCCCGGCGATCAGCCTGAGCGTCGTCGTCTTGCCGGCTCCGGTCGGGCCGAGCAGCACGACGAATTCACCGTCCGCAATGTGCAGGTCGAGACCGTCGACGGCGACATGCTCGCCGAAGCTTTTGGTCACGTTCTTGATGTGGACGTCAGCCATGCCGCACTCTCCGCTCCGAGGCCATGTCGTGGATCGCGGTTCTCACCGCGCGGCCGGAGCCTTTCTCGAACAGCGACAGCCGCGCCCCGTTCAGCGCCAGGCCGACATGGTCGCCGGCATTGAGCCGTATCTCGGCCGGCACACGCGCCTTGATGATGCCGTCGGCGGTCTCGACCGCGACGATCTGCGTGGTGCCGAGATATTCGGTGCCGTAGATGGCGCCGCGCAGCTTCGAGGCATCGTCGAAGCGGATGTGTTCGGGACGGATGCCGAGCGCCATGTCGGCGGGGGCGATATCTTCGCGCACCTCCGGCACCGCGACCCTGGCACCCTGGACGACGATCTCCTTCGCGCCCTTGGCCAGTCCGCCGCCGAATTTGAGGAAATTCATCGGCGGCGAGCCGATGAAATCGGCGACGAACATGGTGGCGGGGCGGTCGTAGATCTCGCGCGGCGTGCCGAACTGCTCGATGACGCCGTGGTTCATGACCGCAATCTTGTCGGCCATCGACATCGCTTCCATCTGGTCATGCGTGACATAGACTGTCGTGGCGCGGATGCGGTTGTGCAGTTCTCGCAGCTCATGCACCATCAGGTCGCGGAATTCGGTATCAAGCGTTCCCAGCGGCTCGTCCATCAGGAAGCACTTCGGCCGCCGCACGATTGCGCGGCCGAGCGCCACCCGCTGGCGGTCGCCGCCGGCCAGCCCCGAGACCGACTTGTCGAGCAGATGGTCGATGCGCAGCAGCTTCGCCGTTTCCTCGACGCGCGTGCGGATTTCGGCCGACGGCATGCCTTGAGCGAGCAGCGGAAAGCCGATGTTCTTGCGCACATTCATGTGCGGGTAGAGGGCGAACAGCTGGAAGACGAAGGCGATATCGCGCTCGCGTGCCCTGAGCATGGTCACGTCGTCGCCGCCGAGCAGGATCTGGCCGCCGGTCGGCAGCTCCAGTCCGGCGATCATGCGCAAGGTCGTCGTCTTGCCGCAGCCCGACGGCCCCAGCATGACGAAGAACTCGCCATCCTCGACGACGAAGTTGGAATCCTGCACGGCGACGAAATCGCCGAAGGCCTTCCTCAAATGTTGGACGCGGATCTCGGCCATGACTATTCCGGGAATTTCGAGACGATGATGAACATCACCGTGCCGGCAAGCATGATGATGAAGGAATAGGTGTAGAGCGACAGCGCGAAAGGCTGGAACAGCATCAGGAAGCCGATGGCGATGAGCGCCGTGGCGATGTTTTCCATGAGGCCACGCCTTGCCCAGCGCGGCCAGCGCGACTTGCGTTTGATCGTTTTGGTCATGCTCATTTGCGCACCGCGCCGAAGGTGATGCCGCGCAGCAATTGTTTGCGAAGCAGGATGGTGAAGACAAGGATCGGCACCAGGAAGATCGTCGTTCCCGCGGCCACCGCCGGCCAGTCCTGGCCGCCTTCGCCGATGATGGTCGGGATGAAGGGCGGCGCGGTTTGCGCCGTGCCGGAGGTCAGCAGCGCGGCGAAGGCATATTCGTTCCAGGCGAAGATCAGGCAGAAGATGGCGGTCGCGGCAATGCCGGTCGTGGCCTGCGGCAGCACGGTGCGCCAGAAAGCCTGCAGCCGCGTATAACCGTCGATCATCGCCGCTTCCTCATATTCGCGCGGGATCTCGTCGATGAAGCCCTTGAGCAGCCAGACCGCCAGCGACACGTTGACCGCCGTGTAGAGCAGGATCATGCCGAGCGCTGTGTCGGACAGGCCGAGCTCGCGGTACATCAGGTAGATCGGGATGGCGACCGCGATCGGCGGCATGAAGCGCGTCGACAGGATGAAGAACAGCAGGTCGTCGGCGAGCGGCACCTTGAAGCGCGAGAAGCCATAGGCCGAAAGCGTGCCGAGGAAGACCGCGCAGAAGGTCGAGCCGAAGGCGATGACCAGCGAGTTGACGAAACGCGGCAGGAAGTTGGATGGGCCGGCGATCACCATGTTGCGCTTACGCACTGTCTCGTCGCAGAAGCCCGTCGCCGGTCCGAGCGAGTTGATGTATTCCGGCGTCTGCCGCGTCCGCGTCGTGAACAGATTGCAGTAGCCTTCGATACTCGGCTGGAAAACGACCTTGGGCGGATAGGCGATCGAATCCGGCGGTGTCTTGAAGCTGGTGGCGAAGATCCACAACAGCGGCACGATCGAGATCAGCGCGTAGGCGATGATGATCGCACCGGCGATGCGCTTCGAATTGGCCGACGGGGCGACGACCGAATGGGCTGTGGTCAGGCTCATCTCTGCTTCACCTTGTTGAGCGCCTTGACGTAGATGTTGGCGAGACCGAACACCGCGACGAACAGGATGATGGCGAAGGCCGAGGAGTAGCCGGTGCGCCAGCTCTCGAAGGCCTGGCGCTTCAGCGTGATCGAGGCGACCTCGGTGGTCGAGCCCGGCCCGCCGCCGGTCAAGAGATTGACCATGTCGAACATCTTGAAGTTCTCGATGCCCCTGAACAGCACCGCCAGCATGATGAAGGGCAGCGCCATCGGCAGCGTGATCGACCAGAACTGCCGCCAGTTGGAGGCGCGGTCGACCTCGGCTGCCTCATAGATGTATTCGGGGATGGAGCGCAGGCCGGCGAGGCAGATCAGCATCACGTAGGGCGTCCACATCCAGGTATCGACGATGATGATCGACCACGGCGCCAGCGAGACGTTGGAGAGCATCTGGATATCCGTCGGCGGAATGCCCGACACGAACGAGATGACATAGGAAAACAGCCCGATCTGCGGCTCGTAGAGAAAGCGCCAGAAATTGCCGACCACCGCCGGCGACAGCATCATCGGCACCAGGATCAGCGTCGTCCAGAAGGCGTGGCCGCGGAACTTGCGGTCGATCAGCCAGGCCAGCGTGAAGCCGATCAGCGTCTGCAGCAGAATGGTCCAGAACACGAAATGCGCCGTCGTCTGCATGGCGATCCAGATGTCCTGGTCCCCGAGGATGCGCTGGTAGTTGGCGAAACCGAGATTCTTCACCACCTCGTTGGGGCGATTGGCCCGGTAGTTGGTGAAGGAGAGATAGATCGCCCAGAACAGCGGGAAGATGTTGATGGCGAGCAGCAACAGGATCGTCGGCGAGATGAACAGCCAGGCGAGGCCCTTGTCGCTGATGCCGCGGACCTTGCGGGCCAACGGTTCCGGGGTCGCCCGGGCAACGTTCTCCGCGGTCCGATTGAGCATGGTCATTCCTGCTTCGGTCACTTGAGGCGTCTCTGTCATGAAGTTATCTGAACCGTGTCCCGTGCCAAGGTGGCACGGGACGCCTGGCTCGGGAGGAGCCGGTTATATCCGTCCGTTCAGATCTTGCCGTCGTCCTGGAAGATCTGCGTCCAGTCCTTGACCAGGCCGTCGAGTGCTTCCTTGGCCGTGCCCTGGCCGGCCACGACATAGTCATGGAAGCGCTTCTGCGAGGCCTGCAGCAGCGGCGCATAGCTCGGCTCGGCCCAGAAGTCCTTCACGATGGCCATCGAGTCGAGGAACGCCTGGGCGTAGGGCTGGCTGGCGGGGAACTTCGGATCCTTCACCACCGCGTTCAGGCAGGAATAGCCGCCGAGCGACCACCATTTGGCCTGCACGTCCTTGTTGGCGAACCACTTGATGTATTTCAGCGCCGCTTCCTGCTTGTCGGAATAGGACACCACGGAAATGCCCTGGCCGCCGAGCTGGGCGAACTGGTCGCCGTCCGGTCCCTTCGGGTTGACGAAGTAGCCGATCTTGTCGCCGCCGACATTCTCGTCCTTCTGCAGGCCGGGCCAGGTGAAGGTGAAGTTCATGTGCATGGCCACCTGGCCGGATTTGAAGGCGTCGACGCCTTCGCCCATGTAGCTGTTGGAGGCGCCGGGCGGGGTGCAGCAATCATAGAGCGCTTTGTAGAATTCCAGCCCTTTCACCGCCTTGTCGGAATTGACGAAGCCTTCCATCTCGTAGGGCTTCTTCGGGTTCTCGTACTGGAAGCCATAGCTGTAGAGCACGTCCATGGCGCCCATCGTGATGCCTTCCGAGCCGCGCTCGGTGTAGATCGAGGCGCCATAGACGGTCTTGCCGTCGATCTGCCGCTTCTGGAAGAACTCGGCGATCTGCTTCAGCTGGTCGAAGGTAGTTGGCGGGCCGAGGTCCCAGCCATACTTTTCCTTGAATTCCTTCTGCAGTTCCGGCTTGGAGAACCAGTCCTTGCGGTAGGTCCAGCCGACGACGTCGCCCATGGCCGGTAGCGCCCAGTAATTCGGCGTGTTCTTCGGCCATTCCGAATAGCCGACGACGGTCGCCGGCACGAAGTCGTCCATGCTGATCTTCTCCTTGTCGAAGAAGTCGTTCAGCTTGACGTAATGGCCGTTCTCGGCGGCGCCGCCGATCCACTGGCTGTCGCCGATGATCAGGTCGCACAGCTTGCCGTGCGAGTTCAGCTCGTTGAGGAAGCGGTCGGCATAATTGGTCCATGGCACGAACTCGAATTTCATGCCGATGCCGGTTTGCTTGGTGAAGTCCTTGGACAGTTCGACCAGCGCATTCGCCGGGTCCCACGCGGCCCAGCACAGCGTCAGGTCTTCCGCGTGCGCGGCGTTCGAGACGGCTGCCGACGCAGATATCGCCGAAGCCAATCCCAACGCCAGTTTCAAGCTCGATTTCATGCCTTCCTCCCATTTGCGAAACACGCCCGGATGGCGCGTTTCAAAACATGCTCAACCCCTCTCCTCAGGGGCCTAAACAGGGCGGCGCGCTGCGTCGCAGATGTTTAGTAATTTGTTTAGTGATGCAATTTTTACTAAACAAGGCAAGCGAATTCGTCGCTGCGCCGCAACATGAAGAAACGGGCCGTTGAAATTGTTGGGAAATGATTGCCGGACGGCGCGTCCGGCACTCGATCAGCCGGCTTGATCGGCGGCGGCCGTGTTCGGCGTCACAGGCCGCACGGGCGGCGCCGGCGGCAGCAGGGCGCGTATGTCGGCGAAGGGAAATGTCGGCTCGAAGCGGAACGCCTCCGCCAATGAACCGGGCAGGGCGTTGCACTGGCCGGCGCGGAATTCATTCTGGATGCGCGCCCTGTCGACATATTGCTCGGGCATTTGCGAGCGGTGCGCCCGGATCGCCTGCGTCTTGATATCCCGGTGGGCTGAGATGTCGACATAGTGCGTCGGCGAAAAGCCGGTGCCGCCCATCGTGTCGGCATGCAGCACCGGGACAGCGAACGAGGCGGCGATGCGCACCCCGTCCGACAGCGCCCTATGGTCGGCGTGATAATCGTTCGGGGCATGCGTGATCACCAGATGCGGTGCGGTCTCACGAATCAGCGTTTTCAAGACGTCGATCAGCGCGCCATCGGCCACCAGCCCTCCGTCGGGAAAGTCGAGGAAGCGCGGCGCAGCACCAAGCAGCGCGGCTGCCGCCGCCGCTTCCGCGCGTCGGGTGGCGGCCAGAGCCGCGGGATCGCCCTTGCCGCCCCTGGCACCATCCGTGGCCACTGCAAAAGTGAGTTCTGCGCCTTGCGCCGCGTAGGCGGCCATCGTACCGAACATGAAGATCTCGATGTCGTCCGGATGCGCACCGAGCGCCAGTATTTTCAACGCTTCT
>NZ_JAFKIC010000309.1 GCF_017306585.1 Mesorhizobium sp.
CGACAACATCACGGTCGATGCCGAGCTGATCGTGCCGATCGCCATGGAAGAGAAGCTGCGCTTCGCCATCCGTGAAGGCGGCCGCACCGTCGGTGCCGGCATCGTCGTCACCATCAAAGAGTAATTTGGACTTAAACCGATCTGTCGCGGGCGCGGAAGTTGCCCGCGCCGCGCCAGAACAAGGAATTGACGCATGAACGGACAGAATATCCGCATCCGCCTGAAGGCGTTTGATCACCGGGTGCTCGACGCCTCGACGCGCGAAATCGTGTCGACCGCAAAGCGCACCGGGGCCAACGTCCGCGGCCCCATTCCGCTGCCGACGCGGATCGAGAAGTTTACGGTCAACCGGTCGCCCCACGTCGACAAGAAGAGCCGCGAGCAGTTCGAGATGCGCACGCACAAGCGTCTGCTCGACATCGTCGATCCGACCCCGCAGACCGTCGATGCTTTGATGAAGCTCGATCTGGCCGCCGGCGTCGACGTCGAGATCAAGCTCTAAGGGAATGAGAGAGCGGTAAGGGGCGGTGCCCCTGGCCCGGAACTCTAAAGGAATTGAACCGATGCGTTCAGGTGTGATTGCAAAGAAGGTGGGAATGACCCGCATCTATAACGATGCCGGGGAACACGTTCCCGTCACCGTTCTCCAGATGGAGAACTGCCAGGTCGTGGCGCAGCGCACGCAGGAGAAGAATGGCTACACCGCCGTTCAGCTCGGCGTTGGCCTCGCCAAGGTGAAGAACACGTCGAAGGCGATGCGCGGCCATTTCGCGACCGCCTCCGTCGAGCCGAAGGCGAAGCTCGCCGAGTTCCGCGTTTCGGCCGACAACATGATCGATGTCGGCGCCGAGCTGACCGTCGACCATTTTGTCGCCGGCCAGAAGGTCGATGTCACCGGCACGACGATCGGCAAGGGTTTCCAGGGCGTCATCAAGCGCCACCACATGGGTGGTGGCCGCGCGACGCACGGTAACTCGGTGTCGCACCGTACGCACGGCTCGACCGGCCAGCGCCAGGACCCCGGCAAGGTGTTCAAGGGCAAGAAGATGGCCGGCCACATGGGT
>NZ_JAFKIC010000260.1 GCF_017306585.1 Mesorhizobium sp.
ACCAGAAGCAGCAGGCCGCGATGCGAACAGGTGGCAGGCTGGGTCGTCACGTTCTCCGTGATGCCCTTGCAGTGCACGCACTGCATGCGCCGCGCCAGCGAACCGCGATGCTCGGTCTGCATGGAGGTGTGATCGATGCCGGCTTCGAGCGCCACCTGCATGGCCTGGCCGATCAGCCCCTCGGTGCCGCTGAGATAAAGGCGCAGGCCCATATGCGCATTGTTCAGCGTCTGCCTCAGCCTCGGCAGGAGGCTTGCGAAGGACGGCGCCTGATGAAATTGCGCCGGCTTCAGCGCTTCGAGCGCGGCCACATATTGACCGTCAGGTCCGGGAATGAAGACGATTTCGGCGCCGTCGAAAAACCCTGCCGGCGCCTTCTCGGCCATCTCGGATATGGCGAGCGCGCCTTCCGCGTCGGCGATGAACAGATGGTGCCTGCCGGGCTGCGGTGAAAGCGTTCCGTAGATGGGCCGGCTGATGATCGTCTTGGCTGCCATTCCTGCGTCGTGCCTTAAAAACCCTCGGCGCTTAACATGCCTCAACCCTTGGCGGTGCGCTTGGTTTTCTTCGGGTCGTCGAACGGCAAGGGCTGCGCCGTCGCCTTGATCGAGCCGCTCCTGTTGCGGATTTCCAGCTTGGTGTCCTTGACCGCGCAGTCGACGTCGAGGCGGGCGATGCCCATCGATTTCTTGACCAGCGGCGAATACATGGCGCAGGTCACCACGCCGACCTTCTTGCCGTCGCGATAGACCGGCGCGCCCTCGTCGGCCGGTTCCTTGCCGTCGAGCAGAACGCCATAAATCTTGAAGCGCTCCTTGCCCTTCAGGCGGTAGTGCTCCTCGGCGCCGCGAAACCCGGTCTTGCCGGGACTGACTGTGAAGTCGAGGCCGAGTTCCCACAGCGTGTCGCCGGGGCCTTCATTCTCGAACGGATATTTTTGGGAATTGTCATAGGGGTAGAAGAGCAGGTAGCTTTCGACGCGCAGCATATCCAGCGTGGTGAAGCGGCAGGGAATGATGCCGGCGCTCTTGCCCTCGTCGAGGATCCTGTCCCAGATCGTGCCGGCATCCTGGCCACGGCAGAAGATCTCGTAACCGCGCTCGCCGGTGTAGCCGGTGCGCGAGATCATGACCGGGAAGCCGAACAACTGCGTCTGCATATGGTGGAAATAGTTGAGGTCGCGAATGCCGGGCACATGCTTGGCGAGGTAATCGACCGATGTCGGCCCCTGCAACGACAGGTCGTGCAGGTTGTCGTCGAAGCGCAACGACACGTCGCGCCCGACGGAGGCGCGCTGCAACTCCTCATGGCCGGTGCCGGAGCCATGCACGACCATCCAGGAATTCGGCCCGGTGCGATAGAGGATGCAGTCGTCGGTGAATTTTCCCGCTTCGTTCAGCATGCAGGCATAGGCCGACTTGCCTGGATAGATCTTCTCTACGTCGCGGGTCGTGGCGAGATCGATGAGATGCGAGGCGTGCGGGCCGGATATGTGCACCTTCTTGAGACCGGAAACATCCATCAATCCGGCCTTGGTGCGGATGGCGATGTACTCCTCGTCGGCGTCCTTGTCGTAGGTCCAGGCGGTGCCCATGCCGCTCCAGTCTTCGAGCTTCGAGCCCAGCGCGCGATGGCGATCCGCTAGGGTCGAAAATCTCCAGGATGCCGTCATCCGATCGTCCTCCGTCCGATAATCACCGATGTTCCCTGCCCCTTCGCACGATGGCTGGGGCTTTGAACGAATATTGACCGCAAACGCGAGAGAGCCGCAATCCCCTGAAAGCAAATAATTTCATTGTCAGGCAAATTTCATTCCCAAGCCGGGCGGTTAACGCCACGTAAATTCATCTTGACAATATCGAGATTCGGTTGGAATTTATGAAAAAAATTTCACTCTCTTGAAAGAGAGAGGCGCGCGGAAGATTCGGAGCCGGGCGCCGGATAAAGGGGAAAACCGATGTCAGACCTGCAGCAGCGCATCGAGGCGCTGTATCGTTCCGACGTGCGCGGCTCCGCGCTCCTGATCATCTGCCTGTGGGCGACGATCCTCTTCGTTCTCTTCATGACATGGCCTTACATCCCGAATGTCGGGATCAAGGCCGTCGTGGCGGTCGCCGCCGCCGCGGTGCTGATCTTCAACACCGCGGCGATCCTGGCGATGGTCAACCACTACAAGGAAGACAAGGACTTCATCTACGGGCTCGACATCAAGAACGCCGACGCGTTCCGCAACCGCAAGTCCTGAGAGGTAGCAAGCATGTCCCGCTATACGCCGCCGGAGCAGAGCAAGACCGGGCAGATCTTCGATATCGTCGTCGTGGTGGTCGCCATCTTCGTGGCGCTGTGGCTGCCGCTGAAGCTCGGCCTTGCCGGGGCCGCGAAATCCATCGACGCGCTCGACGCCAAGACCTGGGAAGCGCTCGGCCAGAACCCGACCATGGCCGCGATCTGGGAAAAGCTCGGCTACACGCCCGAGACCGCGCATGACGTGATCCAGAACCGTTTCCACTATGTGATCGACTGGCCGACGCTGATCATCATGGCGGTCGTGCTGATCGGCTATTTCGTGTTCCTGTTCCGCGCGTCCGACCGGGAATATCGCGACGTCATCAACGAGAAGTTCGACGACAAGTAATCCGGGAGAACGATGATGTGGATGGCACTCTCTTATGCATGCTGGGGCATCTCGATCGTTCTCGCGCTGTGGATGCTCTACGACTGGTTCAAGGTCGATACAGCCTATTCCGAGGACGTCCTGACCTCGTCGCGCGAAGGCGAGCTTGAAGCCGCTTCCGAACAACACCGGATCTGAGTGGGGATTGAACAATGGCGGCCGCGGCTGAAACGGCAGGTACGACGACAATCCACGGTGACAGGGTCTCGCTGCTACGGGTGCTCGGTCCGGCCCATGTCTGGGCGCTCGGCGTCGGGATCGTGCTCGTCGGCGAATTCACCGGCTGGAATTTCTCCGCCGACAAGGGCGGCACGCTGGCGGCGCTGATCGTCTGCTGGGTCGTCGGACTGCTCTATACATCGGTCGCCATGATCGATTCCGAGGTCACGTCGACCGTTGCCGCCGCTGGCGGACAGTACGCGCAGGCCAAGCATATCGTCGGCCCGCTGATGGCCTTCAACGTCGCGCTGTTCCTGGTCTTTGCCTATACGATGCTGGAGGTGTCCGACGCCATCCTGCTCGGCGACACCATCGTCGCCAAGGCCGGCGTGGACGGGCTGACCCACAATTCCTTCATCGCCGCCACCATCGTGGTGCTGGCCTGGCTCAACTATCGCGGCGTGCTGATGACGCTGAACGTCAACTTCGTCATCACCGCGATCGCCTATGTCTCCATCGTCATCCTGTTCTTCTCGGTCAGCCCCTGGACGCAAGGGGCGGTGCTTAAGCTCAACGAATTGGTGACGCCCGGCAACGCGCTGCCCTATGGCTGGATCGGCGTCATAGCGGCCTTTCAGTTCGGCATCTGGTATTATCTCGGGATCGAAGGCACCACGCAGGCCGCCGAGGAAGTGCGTTCGCCGGCGCGCTCGCTGCCCTACGGCACGATGGCCGGCATGATCACGCTGCTCATCGCGGCAGCGATGACCTGGTACGTCTGTGCCTCGCTGATGCCATGGGAATATCTCGGCATCACGCCCTATCCGCTCTGGGACGCCGGCAAACTGACCGGCAGCCCACTCCTGGAAAACCTGCTGTTCATAGCGACACTGCTCGCGGCACTGGCCTCGGCCAATGGCTGCATCAACGACGCGGCGCGCGCATGGTTCTCGCTCGGCCGCGACCGCTATCTGCCGAGCTGGTTCTCGGCCGTGCATCCGAGATATCGCACGCCCTACCGTTCGATCCTGTTCCTGCTGCCGATCGCGCTCGCCTTCGCCTTCATCGCCGACCTCAACCAGGCGATCACCTTCTCGATCCTGTCGGGTGTGCTGCAATACACCTTCATGAGCATCAACATCATGATGTTCCGCAAGAAGTGGCCGCTGGGCACCATTCGCCGCGGCTACACGCATCCGTTCCATCCGCTGCCGGCGATCGTGCTGTTCTGCCTGTGCGTGGTGACCTTCTTCGCTATCTTCCTCGGCTTCGGCTCGCAGCTGATCGCTATGACCATCTTCTATTTCCTGATCTCGCTCTGGTTCCACTTCTATCGCTATAAATTCGTACGGCGCGGCGACCAGTTCACCATGCCGTGGCCGAAACCGCAGGGCTATTGATGGAGTAGGCCCGTCCAGAGACCGGGCGGGCCTGACATGACAGAATGTCCGAACTGACATCAGCACTGCTTGCCGGAGCGATTGCCCTGGCTGTCATTCTTCACCTCGCGTGGCTGGCGCGCCGCAGCCGCAAAAGGGGTGCGAGCGCGCTCGCCGCGGACGAGGCCAGCATCCGCTCCATCATCGCCGACGCAGAAAATGTCTCGGACGGCACTGCCGGCGTCATCACCTGGGAAGGCAGCTGGAACGGGCGGCAGGTTCAGTTGCGCACCATCGTCGACACGCTGGCGACGCGAAAACTGCCGGCGCGCTGGCTCAGCGTTTCAGTGATGGAGAAGGTCGCCGTGCCGGCCACATTCGACATGATGATGCGGCCGGGCTCGCCGACGACATTTTCCAATTTCGACCACCTCGAGCATACGCTGCCCAAGGCGCCCGGCTTTCCCCTTGAGGCGGTGCTGCGGACCGACCGCAGGGGCACGCGCTTTCCGCAAGGCATTATTGCCGACCATCTGGAGCCCTTTTCGGACGGGCGGGCCAAGGAATTGCTGATCACGCCCAAGGGTGTACGCATCGTCTGGCTGCTCGCCGAGGCCGAACGGGCACGCTACGGCGTGTTCCGGCAGGCGGCATTCGGAAGCGGCACGATCGATCCGGCGCTGATTACGCGGCTGCTCACATCCCTTTGCGACCTTCGGGACGCCATCAACCGGAATGAACGGCAGGCCGCATGACCAATTCGACCACCTCACCCGCGCCGGTTAGCCCCTATTTCGTTCTGGGGGCGGCAATCGTGCTGCCCGGCAGCGGCCACGTCATGCTGGGCATGGCAACGCGCGGCCTGCAGTTTCTCTTCTTCATCGTCATCCTGGCCTGGGTGACGGCTAAGATCGCGCCGCCGGATGCCACCTTCGTCGGCCGTCACGCGGGCGGCTTCCTGATCTATGCGCTGTCGATTCTTGATGCTTACAAGATTGCCCGTATCCGCACCGCCAAATGGGTCCATAATATCAGGCGCGACAGCGAGGTCGCGCAGGGCGGCGTAGGGCCGCATACGTAACCAGAGGAAAAATTTTTTCATACCATTGAATTCGGGGAGTTCATTCGGTACATCATCTCTTAGTCACAAACGCCGGGAGGCTGACATGTGTGGAATCGTTGGACTTTTCCTGAAGGACAAGGCCCTGGAGCCGAAGCTCGGCGCGATGCTTTCGGAGATGCTGGTGTCGCTCAGCGATCGCGGCCCCGACAGCGCGGGCATTGCCATCTATGGCGCGCCGTCCGGCAATGAAGCCAAGATCACCATTCAGTCGCCGAAGCCGGAACGCGACTTCCGCGGCCTGGACGCCGAACTCGCCAAGGCCGTCGGAGCGCCGGTGAGCATCTCCGTGAAGTCGACCCATGCCGTGCTCAGGATCACGCCGGACAAGGTCGACGAGGCACGCGAAGCGCTCCAGTCGCTGCGGCCCGATATCCGCATCATGGGCGCCGGCGAAGCGGTCGAGATCTACAAGGAAGTCGGCCTGCCGGAGGCGGTCGTCGACCGCTTCGACGTGCGCAAGATGACCGGCACGCATGGCATCGGCCATACGCGCATGGCGACGGAATCGGCGGTGACGACGATGGGCGCCCACCCCTTCTCGACCGGCGCCGACCAGTGCCTGGTGCACAATGGCTCGCTGTCCAACCACAACAATGTCCGCCGCGAACTCGTGCGCGAGGGCATGAAGTTCGAGACCGAGAACGATACCGAGGTGGCGGCCGCCTATCTCTCCAACAGGATGGCGCACGGCAAGAATCTTGGCGAAGCGCTAGAAGGCACGCTGTCGGACCTCGACGGCTTCTTCACCTTTGTCGTCGGTACCAAGAACGGCTTTGGCGTGGTGCGCGACCCGATCGCCTGCAAGCCGGCTGTCATGGCCGAGACCGACCAGTATGTCGCCTTCGGCTCGGAATATCGCGCACTCACCAAATTGCCGGGCATAGACAATGCGAGGGTCTGGGAACCGGAGCCGGCAACCGTGTATTTCTGGGAGCATTGAGTTCATGCCGGCAACCTCCAAGGCAACGCGCGAAAGCCATGCGCGCGTTTTCGACCTCGACGTCCAGTCGTTGCGGGAACTCAACCAGGCGCTCCACAAGCTGACACCCGGTTCGAACGAGACGGCATGGGAAGTGCTGAACCCGAAGGGCAACCATTCGGTCGCCGTCGGTGTCGACCAGCCCGTGAGCATCGATGTGCGCGGCAGCGTCGGCTATTACTGCGGCGGCATGAATTCGGGCGGCGCTATCACGGTGCATGGCTCCGCCGGGCCGGGCGTCGGCGAAAACATGATGTCCGGCTCCATCGTCGTGAAGGGCGATGCCAGCCAGTATGCCGGGGCCACCGGCAAGGGCGGACTTCTGGTCATCGAAGGTAACGCGTCGTCGCGCTGCGGCATCTCGATGAAGGGCATCGACATCGTCGTGCACGGCAATATCGGTCACATGTCGGCCTTCATGGCGCAATCCGGCAACCTCGTGGTGCTGGGCGATGCCGGCGATGCGCTCGGCGATTCCATCTACGAGGCGCGGCTGTTCGTGCGCGGCAAGGTCGACAGCCTCGGCGCCGACTGCATCGCCAAGGAGATGCGGCCCGAACATCTTGAATTGCTGCAGGGCCTGCTCGACCGCGCGGGTGTCACCGGCGTCAAGCCGTCGGAGTTCAAGCGCTACGGCTCGGCACGCACACTCTATAATTTCAATATCGACAACGCCGACGCGTATTGAGGCAGCATGACCTATCGCAACCCGCCGACAACGCCGCGCAAATCCGCGACCTTCGACGACTATACGCTCTCCGAAATCCGCCGTGCCGCGGCGACCGGCATCTACGACATCCGTGGCGCCGGCGCCAAGCGCAAGCTGCCGCATTTCGATGATCTCCTGTTCCTCGGCGCCTCGATCTCGCGCTATCCTCTGGAAGGCTACCGCGAGCGCTGCGACACGTCGGTCGTGCTGGGTTCGCGCCATGCCAAGAAGCCGATCGAGCTGAAAATTCCGATCACCGTCGCCGGCATGAGCTTCGGCTCGCTCTCCGGCCCGGCCAAGGAAGCGCTTGGGCGCGGCGCGACGCTGTCGGGCACCTCGACCACGACGGGCGATGGCGGCATGACCGAGGAAGAACGCGGCCATTCCAAGCAGCTCGTCTATCAATATCTGCCGTCGCGCTATGGCATGAACCTGCGCGACCTGCGCCGCGCCGATGCGATCGAAGTCGTCGTCGGCCAGGGCGCCAAGCCGGGTGGCGGCGGCATGCTGCTTGGCCAGAAGATCTCCGACCGCGTCGCCGAGATGCGCACGCTGCCCAAGGGTATCGACCAGCGTTCGGCCTCGCGCCACCCGGACTGGACCGGTCCGGACGATCTCGAGATCAAGATCCTGGAGCTGCGCGAAATCACCGATTGGGAAAAGCCCATCTACGTCAAGGTCGGCGGCGCCCGCCCCTACTACGACACCGCACTGGCGGTGAAGGCCGGCGCCGATGTCGTGGTGGTCGACGGCATGCAGGGCGGCACGGCGGCGACCCAGGAAGTGTTCATCGAGAATGTCGGCCAGCCGACACTCGCCTGCATCAGGCCGGCGGTGCAGGCGCTGCAGGACCTCGGCATGCACCGCAAGGTGCAGCTGATCATCTCCGGCGGCATCCGCAACGGCGCCGATGTCGCAAAGGCGCTCGCGCTCGGCGTCGACGCGGTGTCGATCGGCACGGCGGCGCTGGTCGCGCTCGGCGACAACGATCCCCGCTGGGAAGCGGAGTACAACGAGCTCGGCACGACCGCCGGCGCCTATGACGACTGGCACGAAGGCCGCGACCCGGCCGGCATCACCACGCAGGACCCGGAACTGATGAAGCGGGTCGATCCGATCGCGGCCGGACGGCGACTGGCGAACTATCTCAAGGTGATGACGCTGGAGGCCCAGACCATCGCGCGGGCCTGCGGCAAGAACAGCCTGCATAATCTCGAGCCCGAGGATCTCGTCGCGCTCACCATCGAGGCGGCCGCCATGGCCGGCGTTCCGCTGGCCGGCACCAACTGGATACCGGGGAAGAACGGCTTCTGATGCAAATACATTTCGCCCGGAACCGCGCTGCGCTTTGGGCGAACGACAACGATAAAACAAGGACTTAAAGCGCGTCGCGCGGACCAGTTCAGATGAGACGCGCTTCAGGGGAACATCAAGAATACCAATAAGCGAGGAACTATCTATAATGGGGAACGATCTCGCCGCATTCGCCAAAAAGAACGGCGTCAAATATTTCATGATTTCCTACACTGACCTGTTCAGTGGCCAGCGAGCAAAGCTGGTGCCGGCGCAAGCGATCGCCGACATGCAGAAGGATGGCGCAGGCTTCGCCGGGTTCGCAACGTGGCTCGACCTCACGCCGGCGCATCCCGACATGCTGGCGGTCCCGGACCCTGACTCCGTCATCCAACTGCCGTGGAAGCCCGACGTCGCCTGGGTGGCCGCCAACTGCATCATGGACGACAAGGAGGTCGACCAGGCGCCGCGCAACACGCTGAAACGGCTGATCGCCGAAGCCGCCAGCGACGGCATGCATGTGAAGACCGGCGTCGAGGCCGAGTTCTTCCTGATCACGCCGGACGGCAAGGCGATATCAGATGAATACGATACGGCTTCAAAGCCCTGCTACGACCAGCAGGCGGTAATGCGCCGCTACGACGTCATCGCCGAGATCTGCGACCACATGCTGGCGCTGGGCTGGGGCGCTTACCAGAACGACCATGAAGACGCCAACGGCCAGTTCGAGATGAACTGGGCCTTCGACGACGTGCTGGCGACCGCCGACAAGCACTCCTTCTTCAAATTCATGGTCAAGTCGATCGCCGAGAAGCACGGCCTGCGCGCGACCTTCATGCCGAAGCCCTTCCAGGGCCTGACCGGCAATGGCTGCCACGCCCACATCTCGGTCTGGGACAAATCAGGCAAGACCAATGTCTTCGCCGACAATTCGATGGAACTCGGACTGTCCGCCAAGGGCAAGAATTTCCTTGGCGGCATCATGAAGCATGCTTCCGCGCTGGCCGCGATCACCAACCCGACCGTCAATTCCTACAAGCGCATCAACGCGCCGCGCACGATCTCGGGCGCGACCTGGGCGCCGAACACGGTGACCTGGACCGGCAACAACCGCACCCATATGGTGCGCGTGCCCGGCCCCGGCCGCTTCGAGCTGCGCCTGCCGGATGGCGCCGCCAACCCTTATCTGCTGCAGGCGGTGATCATCGCCGCGGGTCTCGACGGCATCCGCTCCAAGGCCGATCCCGGCAAGCGCTACGACATCGACATGTACCAGCATGGACATACGGTGAAGGGCGCGCCAAAACTGCCGCTCAACCTGCTCGACGCGCTGCGCGAGTTCGACAAGGACAAATCGCTCAAAGCGGCGCTTGGAGAGGAATTCTCGTCGGCTTACCTAAAGCTGAAGCACCAGGAATGGAATTCCTATGCTTCGCACTTCACGCAATGGGAGCGCGACCACACGCTGGATATCTGACCACCAGCGTGACGCGAGCGATCCCGGAATGAAATGATGAAATATTCTATCTTCTCGCTCGCCCGCGCCGCCCTTTCCGGCCACAAGACCTGGCAGCCCACCTGGCGTGACGCAACTCCCAAGGATCGCTACGACGTGGTGATCATCGGCGGCGGCGGCCACGGGCTCGCCACCGCCTGGTTCCTCGCCAGCGAGTTCGGGATCAGGAACGTCGCCGTCCTGGAAAAGGGTTGGATCGGTTCCGGCAATGCCGGCCGCAACACCACCATCATCCGCTCCAATTACGGCCTGCCCGGCAATACCGGCTTCTACGAATTGTCGATGAAGCTGTGGGAACGGATGGAGCAGGACCTCAACTACAATGCGATGGTCAGCCAGCGCGGCGTCTTGAACCTCTACCATTCCGATGCCCAGCGCGACGCCTTCGCCCGGCGCGGCAACACCATGCGCATCAACGGCATCGATGCCGAACTGCTGGACCAGGCCGCGCTCCGCAAGATGCTGCCGTTCCTGAATTTCGACAATGCGCGCTTTCCCGTGCAGGGCGGGCTCTTGCAGCGGCGCGGCGGCACGGCGCGGCATGACGCGGTGGTCTGGGGCTACGCTCATGCGGCGAGCGCGCTCGGCGTCGATATCATCCAGAACTGCGAGGTGACCGGCTTCGTGCGGGATGCCAATGGCAAGGTCACCGGCGTCGAAACCTCGCGCGGCCGGATCGGCGCCGGCAAGGTCGGCATGGCGGTGGCTGGCTCCTCCTCACGCGTCGCGGCGATGGCGGGACTGCGCCTTCCAATCGAAAGCCATGTGCTGCAGGCTTTCGTTTCCGAGGCGATCAAGCCGCTGATCCCAAACGTCATGACCTTCGGCGCCGGGCACTTCTATGTCAGCCAGTCGGACAAGGGCGGGCTCGTCTTCGGCGGCGACATTGACGGCTACAATTCCTACGCCCAGCGCGGCAACCTGCCTGTCATGGAGGACGTCTGCGAGGGCGGCATGGCGTTGATCCCGATGATCGGCCGCGTAAGGCTGCTGCGCCAGTGGGGCGGCATCATGGACATGTCGATGGACGGCTCGCCGATCATCGACAAGAGCCCGGTCGAGGGGCTCTACCTCAATGCCGGCTGGTGTTATGGCGGCTTCAAGGCGACGCCTGGCTCAGGCTTCGTCTTCGCTCATCTGATCGCCCGCGACGAGACGCACAAGGAGGCCGCCCGCTTCCGTCTCGACCGGTTCAGGACAGGTGCGATGATCGATGAAAAGGGCCAGGGCGCCCAACCGAACCTGCATTGAAGGCCCTGCCATGCGGATAGTCTGTCCCTTCTGCGGCGAACGCGAACTGGGCGAGTTCACTTATCTCGGCGACGCCAAGCCGCAACGTCCCACAGCGGATGCAAGCGAGGATGCCGTTTACGACTACGTCTATCTGCGCGACAACGTGGCCGGCGTAATGAGCGAGAACTGGTATCATGGCGGCGGCTGCCGGACCTGGCTGAAGGTTACCCGCAACACGCTGACGCATGAGATTTCGGCCGTAGAGCCGGCGGCGGGCACTGGGGCGCGTCAGGTGGCGAAATGAATTATTCACGCGAGGTCAGCGCTGCCCCTCACCTGCCTGCCGGCAT
Source organism: Mesorhizobium sp. (assembly GCF_017306585.1). Classification (GTDB taxonomy): domain Bacteria; phylum Pseudomonadota; class Alphaproteobacteria; order Rhizobiales; family Rhizobiaceae; genus Mesorhizobium. Next base: position 11,416 of record NZ_JAFKIC010000260.1, read on the forward strand.
CCTCTCCCCGTATAGGGACGGGGAGAGGGACACTGGCATCAATGATTTCGCCAATCACCAGCGTTGCAAGACCAGCTTCCTTCTCCCCGTCCCTATACGGGGAGAAGGTGCCGGCAGGCGGATGAGGGGCGGCGCCGACCTCCCCGAATTGATAGAAGGCCTGATATCGTGAGCCAATCCCATCGTCTCACTTCCGGCGGCACCATCGACCGCTCAGCCTCGCTGAACTTCCGCTTCGACGGCAAGAGCTTTTCCGGCTTCAAGGGCGACACACTCGCCTCCGCGCTGGTCGCCAACGGCGTCAAGCTGGTCGGACGCTCGTTCAAATATCACCGCCCGCGCGGCATTCTGACCGCGGGTTCGGAGGAGCCCAACGCGCTGGTCGAGCTGCGCAGCGGCGCGCGGCGCGAGCCGAACACCAAGGCGACGACGGCCGAGCTTTATGACGGGCTAGAGGCAGCCAGCCAGAACCGCTGGCCGTCGCTCAACTTCGACGTCATGTCGATCAACCAGCTGTTCGCGCCGATCTTCGTCGCCGGCTTCTACTACAAGACCTTCATGTGGCCGGCGAAGTTCTGGGAGGCGATCTACGAGCCGGCGATCCGTCGCGCCGCTGGCCTTGGCCGCGCCGCCAACATCGCCGACCCCGACCATTACGACAAGGCGTGGGCGCATTGCGATGTGTTGATCGCGGGTTCCGGGCCTGCCGGCCTGGCGGCGGCCCTCGCGGCCGGCCGCAGCGGCGCGCGCGTCATCCTGTGCGAAGAGGATTTCGCGCCGGGCGGCCGCCTGCTCGCCGATGGCGGCACGATCGATGGACTGCCGGCCACCGAATGGCTGTCGCGCACGCTGACCGAACTGGCGGCAATGCCCGACGTGCGCATCATGACGCGCACGACGCTGTTCGGCGTCTATGACGGCGGCACCTATGGCGCCATCGAACGCGTCAATGATCATGTTCCCTCGCCGCCCGAACATGAGGTGCGGCAGCGTCTGTGGCGGATCGTGGCCAAGCGCTGCGTGGTCGCCGCCGGTGCGCTCGAACGGCCGATCGTCTTTGCCGGCAACGACACGCCCGGCGTGATGATGGCGTCCGCCATGCGCACCTACGTCACCCGCTACGCGGCAGCGCCCGCCAGGCGCATCGCGCTGTTCACCAACAACGAGGACGGCTGGCGCACGGTCGAAACGGTGCTCGGCGCCGGACTGCAGGTCGCGGCGGTGATCGACGCGCGTGCGGAGGTCTCCCCCGCGCATCGCTCGCTCGCCAGCAAGGGCGGCTTTCCGGTGCTGCACGGCGCCGTCAGCGGCGTGGATGGCGGCAAGACCGGCGTGCGCAAGATCTCCGTTTCGCTGACCGGCGGCGCCCGCGCCGAGGTCGAGGCCGACGGGCTCGCTATCTCCGGCGGCTGGAACCCGACTGTCGGCCTCACCTCCTACCATCGCGGCCGGCCGAAATGGCGCGACGACATCGCCGCCTTCGTGCCGGATGGCGCGCCTCCCGGCATGATGGCCGCGGGCGCCGCCAATGGCGCCTTCGGCCTCGGTGCGTGCCTGCGCGAAGGTTTTGAAGCCGGCGCCGCCGCCGCGCGTGATGCCGGGCGAAGCGGCAGTGTCGGCTCGATGCCGGTCGCCGACGACGAGGCGTTTGCGCTGACGTCGCTCTGGTACGTCGCCGACAAGGGCAAGGCGTTCGTCGACCAGCAGCACGACGTCACCGCCTCCGATGTCGAACTGGCGCAGCGCGAAGGTTTTCAGTCGGTCGAGCACCTGAAGCGTTACACCACGCTCGGCATGGCGACAGACCAGGGCAAGACCTCGAATGTTACCGGTCTCGCCATGATGGCCGCCGTGAGCGGACGCTCGATCCCCGAGACCGGCACGACGATCTACCGGCCGCCTTACGTGCCCGTCGCCATCGGCGCCTTCGCCGGCCATCATCGCGACGAGGCTTTTCATGCGACGCGGTTGACGCCGTCGCATCATTGGGCGGCCGAACAGGGCGCTGTCTTCGTCGATACCGGCCTGTGGAAGCGCGCGCAGTGGTACCCGCGCGCCGGCGAGAAGGACTGGCTGGAATCGGTGACCCGCGAGGTCAGGGCGGTGCGCGGCGGCGTCGGCTTCTGCGATGTCTCGACACTCGGCAAGATCGACGTTCATGGGCCCGACGCCGGCGCTTTCCTCGATCGTGTCTACATCAACACTTTCTCCAACCTCGCGGTCGGCAAAGCGCGCTACGGGCTGATGCTGCGCGAGGACGGCATCGTCTATGACGACGGCACGACCTCGCGTCTGGCCGAGGACCATTATTTCCTGACCACGACCACGGCCAAAGCCGGGCTGGTGATGCAGCACCTGGAATTCTGCCGCCAGGTTCTGTTCCCGGAACTCGACGTGCAACTGACATCGGTCTCCGACCAGTGGGCGCAGTTCTCCATCGCCGGCCCGAAGACGCGCGATCTGCTGAAGGAGATCGTCGATCCCTCGGAAGACCTGTCGAACGAAGGCTTTCCATTCATGGGCGCGCGCGCGGTCAAGCTGCGCGGCGGCTTCACGGCGCGGCTGTTCCGCATCTCCTTCTCCGGCGAGATGGCGTTCGAGATTTCCGTTCCGGCGCGCCATGGCGAGGCGATGGCGCGCAATCTGATGATCGCGGGCAAGCCGCTCGGCGTGACGCCTTACGGCACCGAGGCGCTCGGCGTGATGCGCATCGAAAAGGGCCACATCGCGGGCCCCGAGCTGAGCGGCACGACGACAGCCGCCGATCTCGGCCTCGGCAAGATGATGTCGACCAAGAAGGATTTCATCGGCCGCGTCATGGCCGGCCGCGAGGCGCTGGTTGCGCCGGATCGCCAGGTGGTGGTCGGCATCAAGCCGACCGACACATCGCGCAGGCTGCGCTCCGGCGCGCACATCATCCCGAAAGGCGAGATTCCCGGACCCGACAACGACCAGGGCTATGTGACCTCGGTCTGCTTCTCGCCGATGCTGGAGCAATGGATCGGGCTCGCGCTTGTCGAGCGCGGCCGCGAGCGTATCGGCGAAATCGTGCACGCGCACGATCCGATCCGCGGCGAAGACTATGATGTCGAGCTCTGCAATCCCGTCTTCTACGATCCGGATGGAGGGCGCCAGCGTGGTTGAATTTTCCTGGGACGTCCGCAGCCCGCTCGATCATGCGCTGGTAACCGGCCACCACGGAGCACAAGCCGACGCCGGAGTGTCGCTTACGGAGATACGCAATTTCGACCTCGTGCAGGTGATGGCGCGGCGCGGCAAGGCGTCCGAGATGGCCGCGGCCGCCAAGGCTCGCTTTGGCGTGGCTGCTCCGGAAAGGCCGAAGGCGGCCGCAACATCGGACGCTACGCTGATCTGGTCGGGACCCGATCAGTTCATGGTTCTGTCAAAGGGCGCCAAGCACACGATCGAGGCGCTTGCGCCTGTTTTCGCCGGTGCGGCCTCGCTGTCGGACCAGTCGCATGCCCGGGTGCTGATCAGCATCTCCGGCGGCAAGGCGCGCGCGATGCTCGCGAAACTGTCGTCAATCGATTTGCATCCGGATGCATTTGCTGTCGGCACGGCGGCGGCAACCTCGATGGATCACACCAGCGTTACGCTCTGGCGTGGTGGGGATCGCGATGGGCAGGCGGTGTTCAACGTTCTGGTGTTTGCAACGTTCGCCGAAAGCCTTTGGCATACGATGCTGGACTCGGCCGCTGAGTATGGCGCCGCTATCGGGCATTCCGAGGAGTTGGCGTAGCAGTTGTGCGCGGCCCTTCCTGCTCCCCCTGTGGGAGAAGGTGGATCGGCGTGATGGCGCCGAGACGGATAAGGGGTGTTCCAGCGAAATGAGACGTCGGCTTTCTCTGGAACACCCCTTGTGTGTTTGGAATCGTGCATAATTGAGGTGCCACGGACCAGGTGGTTGCCTGATCCGTGGCGGCGGTCGAGAGCCCGTCGCCCCTCAGGTGCCGATACCGTGGATGAGCTGGGGCCCGACCGTCTTCTTTTGTGA
>NZ_JAFKIC010000310.1 GCF_017306585.1 Mesorhizobium sp.
CGGCGCCATACCCCCGCCCCGTCCCGCCACCGACGCTACGCGTCGCTTGCTCGCCGACCCTCCCAACAAGGGGGAGGGTAAGCCCTCAATTCCGTCCATAAAACGCATTGGGAACATGCACCGGCCAGCGCCAGGGCAGCACGGCGACCATGTCGAAGCGCATCGAGAGCCTGCCATAGTCCGGTTGCCGCGAGAGCCAGATGTCGGCCGCCGCCTCGATACGGCGCTCCGATTCGCGGCCGATCGCTTCCATCGCCTCCATCAGCGTGCGCCGCGCCTTGACCTCGACGAACAACACCAGATCGCCGCGCCGCGCGATGAGATCGATCTCGCCGAAACGCGTGCGGTGGCGTCGGGCAAGGATGCGGTAGCCCTTCAGCATCAGCGCCATCGCCGCCAGCCATTCGCCGCGATGGCCGCGCCGATAGGCTTTCTGACGGCTGGCGCTCGGACGCTCAGCCACCGACTTTTCCTTGCTTGACCATGATCTTTGGACAAACGGAACCGTTTGTCCGAGAAAACCGGTTTCCACTTTTCGGGATCATGGTCCGTCCCTGAGCTCCAGCAGCCGCCTGTAGAGCGCCTGCTTCTGGCCGCCGGTCATCTTCGCGGCCTCGGCCGCGGCTTTGGAGGCCGGCATCTCCGCCGCCAGCGACAAAAGCAGGCGGTCGATGTCTTCAGGCTCGTCCGCTTTGGCCTCGGCCGAACCTATGCAGACGACGATCTCGCCCTTCGGCGTGTCGGCCTCGGCATAGTGATCGGCCAGCGCGCCCAGCGTGCCGATGCGCATCTCCTCGAAGGTCTTGGTCAATTCCCGGCCGATCGCCGCCTTGCGCTCGCCGCCCAGCGCTTGCGCCATGGCGACGAGCGACTCGGCCAGCCGGCGCGGCGATTCGAAGAAGATCAGCGTCGCCGGCACGGTTTTCAGGGCTTCCAGCCTTGCCAGCCGCTGGCCCGATTTCACCGGCAGGAACCCGGCGAACAGGAAGGCGTCCGACGGCAGGCCGGATGCGGTCAGCGCCGCGAGCGGCGGCGACGGGCCGGGGATCGGCACGACG
>NZ_JAFKIC010000261.1 GCF_017306585.1 Mesorhizobium sp.
AAAGGCGCCGCGCCGAGAGAAGCTCGGCCGGCGCCTCTATCTCGTTCCATAGGCGTCAATCAGCGCGTGGGAACTGGATGCTCGCCGCGATAGTCGTAGAAGCCGCGCCCGGTCTTGCGGCCGAGCCAGCCGGCCTCGACATATTTCACCAGCAGCGGGCAGGGCCGGTATTTCGAATCCGACAGGCCGTCATGCAGCACCTGCATGATCGACAGGCAGGTGTCGAGGCCGATGAAGTCGGCAAGCTGCAGCGGTCCCATCGGATGGTTGGCGCCGAGCCGCATGGCGGTGTCGATGGCATCGACCGTGCCGACGCCTTCATAAAGCGTATAGATCGCCTCGTTGATCATCGGCAAAAGGATGCGATTGACGATGAAGGCCGGGAAATCCTCGGAGACCGTAATCGTCTTGTCGAGCTGCTTCACATAGGTCTTGGCCGCCTCGAAGGTCTGGTCCTCGGTGGCGATGCCGCGCACGAGTTCGACCAGCTTCATCACCGGCACCGGGTTCATGAAATGTATGCCGATGAAACGCTCCGGCCGGTCGGTCTGCGCGGCAAGGCGCGTGATCGAGATCGATGAGGTGTTGGTCGCCAGTATGGCTTCGGGATTGAGCTGCGGACAGAGCTGGGCGTAGATCTTGCGCTTGACCGTCTCGTCTTCGGTCGCGGCCTCGATGACCAGGTCCGCGCCGGCGAGATCAGCCATCGTCGGTGCGGACGAAATGCGCGCCATCGCCTGATTGCGCAGCTTCTCGTCGAGCTTGCCGGACCCCACCTGGCGGGCCATGTTGCCGCTGACGGTGGCGATGCCCTTCTCGATGCGGTCGGGCGATATATCGTAGATCAGCACCTTGTAGCCCGAAAGCGCGGAGACATGGGCGATACCCCCACCCATCTGGCCCGCACCGATGATGCCGATCGTCTCGATCTTGCTCATTACACCGATCCCGTCCGGAGCCGTCACGCCTGAATTGCGAACGCGCCCCACCTTTTTGTTTTACCGCAATTCCGGACAGAAAACCGCTACCCACGCGTCCTGGAATTGCTTCGAGCCTTCGCGGCCTGCTTTTTGTGCGGTGCAAACTAAAAGGGCGGGGCGACTTCGTCTACCCCACCCCCTGTAATTTAATACGCTTTGTCAGGAAGCGTCAAAGCGCCTTCTGCAGCTCCGGCAGGACGACGAAGAGATCGCCGACGAGGCCGTAATCGGCGACCTGGAAGATCGGCGCTTCCTCGTCCTTGTTGATGGCGACGATGACCTTCGAATCCTTCATGCCGGCAAGGTGCTGGATGGCGCCGGAAATGCCGACCGCGATGTAGAGATCGGGGGCGACGACCTTGCCGGTCTGGCCGACCTGCCAGTCGTTCGGCGCGTAGCCGGCATCGACGGCCGCGCGCGAAGCGCCGACAGCGGCGCCGAGCTTGTCGGCGACCGGAAGGATGACATCCTGGAACTTCTCCGAGGAGCCGAGCGCGCGTCCGCCCGAGATGATGATCTTGGCCGAGGTCAGTTCCGGACGATCGGTTTCCGACAGCTTGTTCTCGACGAAGGTGGACAGGCCGGGATTGGCCGCCGCGTTGACGGTCTCGACCGAAGCCGAGCCGCCCTCGGGCGCTCCCTGGAAGGAGGCGGTGCGCACGGTGATGACCTTCTTGACGTCGGTCGACTGCACCGTCTGGATGGCGTTGCCGGCATAGATCGGCCGCTTGAACGTGTCTGGCGAAACCACCTCGATGATCTCCGACACCTGCGCGACGTCGAGCAGGGCGGCGACGCGCGGCGCGATGTTCTTGCCGGCGGAGGTGGCGGGGGCGACGATGGTGTCGTAGGCACCGGCCAGCGAGACGATAAGTGCCGCTGTCGGTTCGGCCAGCCGTTCGGCCAGTTCGTCGGCTTCGGCAAGCAGCACCTTGCTTACGCCCTTCAGCTTGGCGGCAGCGTCGGCGGCGCCCTTGGCGCCCTTGCCGGCCACCAGCACATGCACGTCCGAGCCGATCTGCAGGGCGGCCGAAAGCGCCTTGGCGGTCTGGTCCGAAAGGGTGGCGTTGTCGTGTTCGGCGATGAGGAGAATTGCCATTTGTCTGTTCCTTTCCTGACCGCTTAGAGCACGCCGGCTTCGTTCTTGAGCTTCTCGACCAGCTCGGCGACGCTCTTGACCTTGACGCCCGCCTTGCGGCCCGAGGGCTCTTCGGTCTTGATGACCTTGAGGCGCGGCTTGACGTCGGCGCCGTAGTCGGCCGGGCTCTTCTCGTCCAGCGGCTTCTTCTTGGCCTTCATGATATTAGGCAGCGAGGCATAGCGCGGCTGGTTGAGGCGAAGGTCGGCTGTGACGATCACCGGCATCTTCAGCTCGACCGTCTGCAGGCCGCCGTCGACTTCGCGCGTCACCTTGGCCTTGTCGCCTTCGATGACGACCTTCGAGGCGAAGGTGCCCTGCGCCCAGCCCAGAAGGGCGGCGAGCATCTGGCCCGTCTGGTTGCTGTCGTCGTCGATCGCCTGCTTGCCGAGGATGACGAGGCCGGGCTTCTCGGCCTCGACCACGCCCTTCAGCACCTTGGCGACGCCGAGCGGCTCGGTCTGTTCGTCGGTCTTGACCAGGATGGCGCGGTCGGCGCCCATGGCGAGCGCGGTGCGAAGGGTTTCCTGCGCCTGCTGCGGGCCGATCGAGACGACGATGATTTCTTCCGCCTTGCCGGCTTCCTTCAGCCGGATCGCTTCCTCGACCGCGATCTCGTCGAACGGGTTCATCGCCATCTTGACGTTGGCGAGCTCGACCGCCGAACCGTCCGCCTTCACACGAACCTTGACGTTCGCATCGACAACCCGCTTCACGGGCACAAGGATCTTCATTTGCCTGTCACCTCTTCACGCTAGTTGGGCGCGCTATAGCAGCCCGCGCCCGCTCTGAGTTGTCGAAAGCCGACATTCCTGATGGAAATTATGGTCTCTGACCGCCTTGGGCTGCGGCGGAGACGTTTCCGTAGTTGCGGCAACCCCGCGCGTCAATACGCAGAAAGCTGCTCAAATCGGTTCAGTTTGGGCCAGACGGGTTTCCCCGGCCCCAGCGGGTGGTGGTGGCCGGTTGCTCGGGCGTCTCTGGCTCAACGGCAACCGGCGGCTGTTCGGGGGCGGAAGCCACGGCATCCTCGTCGGCGGGAGCAAACAGCGGCACGCCACGGCTGCGCAGGACCAGCACGAGAATTGCCCCGGCTATGATGCCGCCAATGTGGCAGGCCCAGGAAATCTGGTCCTCGCCGCCGGCGGCGAACATGACGATCTGGAATGCCACCCACAGGATGAGCGGAATGAAGGCCGGAATCCGCAAGGGAATACGGGCGAAGGCAAGCACCCACACCTTCACCCGGGGATAGAGGATGAGATAGGCGACGACCACGCCGGCGATGGCGCCGGAGGCGCCGATGAGCGGCACCTGCGAGTCCCAGGCCACAAGTCCCTGGAAAGCGGCGCCGGCGATCGCGCAGAGCAGGTAGAAGATCAGGTACCTGATATGGCCGAGCGCATCCTCGACATTGTCGCCGAACACCCACAGGAACAGCATGTTGCCGCCGAGATGGAAGATGTCGCCATGCAGGAAGGAATAGGTGACGTAGCTCAGGCTTTCGGGAATGATGATGAAGCGGGGGTCGAGTTGGGCCGTGTCGTGGACGACGGCCGGAATGAAGCCAAGGCCGAGCACCGCTGCATTGTTGAAGGCCTCGCCGCTGAGCGAGGTGACGCAATAGACCAGCGCGTTCGCCACGATCAGGCCGATCGTCACATATTGCAGGCGGATGTGGCGCAGCCTGTTGGTGTCGTAAAGCGGGATGAACATCGATCCCCGGTCCCCTCCCGCCGTTCGGACAATTCAGCGGTTCTTGCCGGGCACCCATAGCACGTCGGCATTTCCATTGTCATTGACCGCACGGGCGGCGACAAACAGGAAATCGGAGACGCGGTTGATGTATTTCAGGCCGTCGCGATTGACGTGTTCGCCTGACACCTGGGCCAGCGCCACCATCAGCCGTTCGGCCCGCCTGGCCACGGTTCGGGCGAGGTGGAGGGCGGCAGCCGCCGGGGTGCCGCCGTTGAGCACGAAGGATTTCAGCGGCTGGAGATCCTTGTTGAGGAGATCGATGTCCTTCTCCACCCGGTCGGTCTGCGCGGCAACGATGCGCAGCGGTTCGTATTCCAGCGGCTTGCCGTCATCGGGAACCGCGAGATCGGCGCCGAGGTCGAAGAGGTCGTTCTGGATGCGCGACAGCATCGCGTCGATCGCCGGATGGCTGGTGGCTGTGTGGATGCGCGCCATGCCGATGCAGGCATTGGCTTCGTCCACCGTGCCGTAGGCATCCACGCGCAGATCGGATTTCAGCCGTCTTTCGCCGGTGCCGAGGCCGGTCGTGCCATCATCGCCGGTGCGGGTGTAGATCTTGTTGAGCTTGACCACATCGCCTCCCCGAAACGTGTCACTTGCGGGTGAAATACACGGCGAGCAGGATCAGCACCAGCGCCACCGCCTGCAGCATCACGCGCGCCTGCATAAGCTTGTTCGACGTGACGCCGGAACCGCCGCGCATCATGTTGATGAGACCCCGGATCAGCACGATCACCACGGCGGCCATGACCAGGATGGCCAGAATGTTGAAGACGGTTGCCATTGTTGCGTTTCCAGTCGTTTGTCGTGTTCAGGCGCGCTTGGCCATCAGGCGGTAGAGCATCGATGCGGGCAGGACGCGTTTGAGCGCGGCGCCGATCTTAGCCGGCACTGTTACCACATAGTGCGGGCGCGGGCGCCGCGACAGAAGCGCATGGCGCAGAACCTTGTGGACCACTTCCGGCCCCGGCTTCAGCGCCGACTGGCTGCCACCGGCGCGCAGCCGCTCCAGCTGTGCCTCGTACTCCACCCGGTGCACCGAGTTCTCATGGTCGACGTTTTTCAGGAACCAGGGCAGGCCGTTGCTGGCGATCCTTGATTTCACCGGGCCCGGCTCGATCAGCGAGACGTGGACGCCGCTGCCTTCCAGTTCCTGGCGCTGGCACAGCATCAAGGCTTCGAGCGCGTGCTTGGAAGCCGAATAGGCGCCGCGGAAGCGCACCGGCACCAGGCCGAGGATCGACGAGCAATGGACGAGCCGGCCATGGCCCTGGCCGCGCATCACCGGCACGAGCCGGCGGGTCAGGTCATGCCAGCCGAAGAAATTGACCTCGAACTGCTCCTTGAGCGCTGCCACGGAAAGGTCCTCGACGGCGCCGGCCTGGGCATAGGCACCGTTGTTGAACAAGGCGTCGAGCCGGCCACCGGTGCGGCCGAGCACCGCCGCCACCAGGGCCGCGATGGAGGCCGGTTCGCTGTAGTCGAGATAGAAGGCCTCGATGCCGTCAGCTTCGAGCGTGGCGATATCCTGCGGCTTGCGGGCGGTGGCGAACACCCGCCAGCCTTCGGCCTTCAAAGCGCGGGCGCAATAGGCGCCGATGCCGGACGATGCGCCGGTGACGATGATGGTGCGCAACTCCGGGGCTGGTGAATTCGTGGTTTGACGAAGGGTTGCCATTTGCCGCATTCACTTCCCATATTCGCGGCGTCGAGACAATCGAAGGGAGCGCGCGTTCTTGCTGCGGAATATTGTTGCCCTGCGCCGCGTGCTCTACGACGCGATCGGCCACTTCAACACCGATGACGGCTGGGCGATGGCCAGCCATCTGGCGATCACCTCGCTGATGGCACTGTTTCCGTTCCTGATCTTCGCCACGACGCTCGGCAGCTTCCTCGGCGCGCAGGCCTTCGCAGACACCGCCGTGCATCTGGTGTTCGACACCTGGCCCGATCAGATCGCCAAGCCGATCGCGCATGAGGTGCTCAACGTGCTGACGGTGCGGCGCACCGACCTTCTGACCTATGGCGTGGTGCTTGCCGCCTATTTCGCCTCGAACGGCATCGAGGCGCTCCGCACCTCGCTCAACCGTGCCTACCGCGTTACCGAGACGCGCGGCATCATCTACCGCCGCATCCAGAGCATCTTCTTCGTGCTCATCGCCACGGCCGGCTTCCTGGCCATCAGTGTGCTGCTGGTGTTCGCGCCGTTGCTGGCTCGGCTGGCGGAGTCGCATTTCGAGTGGATCAAACCCTATACCGGCACCATTACCCTGTGGCGCTACGTCATTGCCTCGACCGTCATCATCGGCGGGCTCTTTGCCGTTCACTACTGGCTGCCGGCCGGCAAGCGCCGCTTCGTCTCACTGGTGCCCGGCATCATCTTCACGCTGGTGGCATGGCTGGTCGGCTCGACCATGTTCGCCACCTATCTCGACCATTTCTCGTCCTATGTGACGACCTATGCCGGCCTGGCCTCGATCATGATCGCGGTGGTGTTCCTCTACATCGTCTCGGCGATCTTCATCCTGGGCGGCGAGCTCAATGCCGCCATCAGCCGCTATCTGGAGGCGCGGGGGCGGGTGGGGTGAGGGAGGGGGAACTGGAGAATTGAGGAATTGTGGAATTGAAGAATTGAAGAAAAATTGGACATATCCGGTGCTGCGCGCTTCTTCCTCAATTCCTCAATTCCTCAATTCCTCAATTCCTCAATTCCTCAATTCCTCAATTCCTCAATTCCTCAATTCCTCAATTCCCTAGTTCTTCAATTCCCCTTGCCCCTGACCTGCCGAGCCGTCGCCAGCCCGACGCCGAATGTGGTGATTGCCATGCCGACGATCTGGAGGGCGTTGAGCTGTTCGTCGAACAGGGCCCAGGCGATGACGGCCGTCACCGCCGGCACCAGATAGAAAAGCGAGGCCACCTTCGACATCTCGCCGTCGCGGATCATGACCATCAGGAGGAAGATGGCGCCGACCGACAGCACGAGCACCAGCCAGGCCATGGCGAAGATCAATTCGCCGTTGATGACCACCGTGTGGGTCTCGAAGGCGAGCGCCGCCAGGATCATAAGCGCTGAGCCGCCGACATATTGCCACATCGTTGCCGCCACCAGGTCGCCGCCGGACGCGAAGCGCTTTTGCCAGATGGTGCCGGCGGCCATGCCGAGCACCGAGATGAGCGACGCCGTCAATGTCGCCGCCGTCACGCCACCGCCCAGCGCGCCGAGCTTCGGCCACAGCACGATGACGATGCCGATCAGGCCGATGCCGAGGCCAAGCCAGTGGCGCGGCAGGATCGCCTCGCCGAGAAACTTGCCGGCAAGCACGGCCGTGATCAGCGGCTGCAGGCCGACGATCAGTGCCGAGAACCCCGCTGGCATGCCCCGGTGGATCGCCCAGAAGACAGCGCCCAAATAGACACCATGCATCAGCACGCCGGCGCCGGTGGCATGGAGCGCTTCCTCGCGGCTGGCTCTTTTGGAGCCCAGCACGACGGTGAGGATGGCAAACAGGATCGCGGCGATGACGAAACGCGCCGCCAGGAAGGTGAATGGTTCGGCCCAAGGCATGGCGTAGCGAGCGCCGATGAAGCCGGTCGCCCACAGGACGACGAAAGTGGCGGGGATGAACCGCTTGAGGCTGTGCATTGTCCGGAAACCGCCGCTGGTAAGATCTGGCGATGCTCTAGTCCCGTTCAGTCCGGCGCGCAAAACGAAACGATTGATCCATACATCACCGGAATTCAACGGGCGGCGCGCTCATACCCCGATCATCCGCCTGACATCATCTGGCGATGCGCCGGCGTCACGAAGCGCCGCCAAGCCCATATCGCCGAGACTTTTCGACAGTTTCCGTCCGTCCGGCCCGAGAATGAGCCGATGGTGGAAGTAGGCAGGCTCAGGCAAACCGAGCAGTTGCTGGAGCAGGCGCTGCACGCCGGTCGCGGAAAACAGATCCTGTCCGCGCACGACATGGCTGATCCCTTGCGAGGCATCGTCGACGACGACGGCGATATGGTAGCTGGTCGGAATGTCGCGCCGCGCCACGATGACGTCGCCCCAATCCTGCGGGCGGGCCGCCACCGGACGTGTCGCCGACAGCGTTTCATCGGTGAATTCGTTCCACGCCAGGTCCTCGCTGACACGTGCCATGGCGGCGTCGACGTCCAGCCGCCAGGCGAAGGGCGCATTGTCAGCCATGCGCCGCTTGCGCTCCTTCGCCGGCAACGCCTTGTCGGCCGGTGGATAGAGCGGCACGCCGTCGGGGTCGCGCGGCCAGTCGCGCCCGCGCTGCTCGCTGTCGGTGATGAAGGCCCTGACTTCGCCACGGCTCATGAAAGCCGGATAGACGAGGTCTTCGCGGATCAGGCGGTCAAGCACGGCTTCATATTCCGGGAAATGCTCGGACTGCCGGCGCACCGGCTCTTCCCAGCCAAAGCCAAGCCATTTCAGGTCGGCGAGCATGCCGGCCTCGAATTGCGGCGTGCAACGCGTGGTGTCGATGTCCTCGATGCGCAGCAGCATGCGCCCGCCGGCGGCGTCCGCCAGCTTCTGGTTGAGCAGCGCCGAATAGGCATGTCCAAGATGCAGGTCGCCATTGGGGCTGGGCGCGAAGCGGAATGTCAGGAGCGTCATGTCTGAGGCGGCAATCGGGTTGTGCTGTGGTTTTGGCCGTTGCTACTTTGCGGCGCATTCATGGACAAGGATACAATGCAACGCATCGCCACACTGGACGACGTTGAGCGCGGGCTCGATGCGCTGTGCATGATCGATCCGCGCCTGGAAAAGGTGCGCGGCATGGCCGGCGAGGTGCCGCTCAGGCTTTCGGAACCGGGGTTCAGGAGCCTCGCCTCGATCATCGTCTCGCAGCAGGTGTCGCGGGCGAGCGCCGATGCGATCTTCGGCCGGCTGACGAAACTCGTCGACCCTCTGACGCCGCAGGCGATCCTTGCCGCCGGCGAGGACATGTTTCGCGAGGCCGGCCTGTCGCGGCCCAAGCAGCGCGGGCTGATCGCGGTGGCGCAAGCGGTGGCCGACGGCCTCGACCTGCATCACCTCTGTTCCCTCGACGCCGAGGAGGCGATCGCGGCGATGACGGCGGTGCCTGGGATCGGTCCCTGGACGGCGGAAGTGTACCTGCTGTTCGCCGCCGGGCATCCGGACATTTTCCCGGCGCGGGACGTTGCCTTGCAGAGCGCCGTCGGCCACGCGCTTGGCATCGACCCGCGTCCGCCCGAGAAAATGCTGATCGCGCTAGCCGAATCATGGAGCCCGTGGCGAGGGGTCGCATCGCGGCTTTTCTGGTCCTACTATCGTGAAACCAGGGGCAGGGATGCCGCGCCGCCGAGCGGAACTGTCGAAAAAGCATGAAAATCATGCGTTTTTGGCGCTTCGCGGCAGCGACAATCCGCTTCACATCCCTGTCATGTCGGGCTTACAGTATCCGCGCCGAACGGACGGACTTTTGAAGCGGCACAGGATCCTTTGCGAGAGTCGAATTCGACTTTCCGGGTCACGTGCGAACCAAGGAGGTCAACAAGGTGACGGTTGCCGTATCTCCGGATGGGCTTCCAGCGCTGGTGCTGAACGCGGACTACCGTCCGCTCAGCTACTACCCCTTGTCGCTCTGGTCCTGGCAGGATGCCATCAAGGCGGTGTTCCTCGATCGGGTGAACATCGTCGCCGAATACGAGCATGCGGTCTCCTCGCCGACTTTCTCGATGAAGCTGCCCAGCGTGGTCAGCCTGAAGGCTTATGTGAAGCCGTCCAGGCACCCCGCGTTCACCCGCTTCAACGTGTTCCTGCGCGACCGCTTCCAGTGCCAGTATTGCGGCACGCCGGAGGATCTGACCTTCGATCACGTCATCCCGCGTCATCGGGGCGGCGCCACGACATGGGAGAACGTCGTGGCCGCCTGTTCGCCCTGCAATCTGAGGAAGGGCGGCATGATGCCGTCGCAGGCCAAGATGTGGCCGCTGCAGAAGCCGTACCAGCCAACCGTGCACGATCTGCACAATAACGGCCGGCTGTTCCCGCCCAACCATCTGCACGAAAGCTGGATGGATTATCTGTATTGGGATGTGGAGTTGGAGCCTTGAGAGGGCTCTATGCTCCTAAAAGTAATTTCTTGCACCTTGCTTCGCTGTGGGGCGGACCTTGGTTTGTGGTGATGTAGACGACTTGAATTCCGATCTTGTATTTTTTTGCGTATTGTTCCGCAATTGCCAGCTGGGCTGCATAGCCACGCTCTCTGACAACGCGAGGATCGTCCTTTCTGACGAATGCGGCAGGTTTCGCAGAGTAGGCCGTCACACATGCATATCCAGCCTTGAAGTCTGATGCTTTTAGCAGCTTTTCTGTTATTCTTATAATGCAGTTAAGATTCCCTGAGTTGCCTACAACTATAATTTGAATTGTGGCCTTTGGCTGATATAACCCGCTTTCACCACAGCGAGCGCTGGTGAATTCTATTCTGCGACCAACGTCAGATTGTCCCAAAACCCTTTCCTTGGAATAAGATTGAACTGCAAGGAATGGTAAAAAAAACAAAGCAGCTAACGTGATATTGATATAACCTATTGGCGATTTCATTGTTTCCTACCTTATCCATTGT
This sequence comes from Mesorhizobium sp., assembly GCF_017306585.1. Taxonomy (GTDB): domain Bacteria; phylum Pseudomonadota; class Alphaproteobacteria; order Rhizobiales; family Rhizobiaceae; genus Mesorhizobium. The sequence continues at coordinate 10,488 of NZ_JAFKIC010000261.1, forward strand.
TATTGGAGATTGCCGCAGTTTGGGGCATTTTTTGTTTTGAATAGTTTTCCAGCTTCGCAACCAAAATCGTCAAGCTTTAAAGGTCTCTGATCAGCTTTTTTATTCGAAGTTGTTAGGCGATTGATCTTGACCAAGCGTTTTTTCAATCCCTTGAGACCACGTCGGGCACTTGAGAGATGCGCGCCGGTGGGAAAGCTGTCGATATAGGCCTGATAGGAAAGTTGAGTATTGTCCTTCAGAGCTGCTGCCCATGCGGCATCGTCAGCGGCTTGCTGTTCCAGGAGATCGTCGGCTTGCCTTTTTAGATCGCCTAGGCTCTGGCGAGCGGCCGCGAGATGCGTGCCGGTGGGAAAGCGGTCGATATAGGCCTGGTAGGCGGTCTGGGTGCCATCCTTCTGTGCCTCAGCCCAAGCGGAATCGTCGGCAGTCTTCTGGGCGACTAGATCTGCTGTCTGTTTCTTCAGAGCTAGGTTCTGGTGTGCAAACGAGGCATGTGCACCAGTTGGAAAGTGATCAAGATAAGCCTGATAGGAAAGTTGAGTATTGTCCTTCAGAGCTGCTGCCCATGCGGCATCGTCAGCGGCTTGCTGTTCCAGGAGATCGTCGGCTTGCCTTTTTAGATCGCCTAGGCTCTGGCGAGCGGCCGCGAGGTGCGTGCCGGTGGGAAAGCGGTCGATATAGGCCTGGTAAGCGACCTGGGTGCCATCCTTCTGTGCCTCAGCCCAAGCGGAATCGTCGACGGCTTGCTTGGCAAGCAGATCATCAGTCGGCTTCTTCAAGATGTCGACATTTCGCTGAGCATCGGTGCTCGTCGATTGGTCAGGAGTGATTTGTCTCGGATAAAACTCGAATATCAAAATAAGAAGCATAATTCCAGATATTATATAAACAAAATTCCATTTTTTAAATAAATATGTCCTGGGACTCCCTGATTCGTCTGAAATATTTGTATCTACGCCTGCTATAAAATCCTTTTCAAACGGCGCAGTATGCTCTTTCTGGTTGCTCTGAAAGGTATATAGATTTGGAAATATTCGAAACGAGGCCATGTCGCCGTCGCTTCGTCCGGATGCGTGAACTTCCGGCCTAACTGCCCTGTCGGGATACTTGTTCCTTATTTGTCTTACCGTGTGAGGATGAAGGTCCGCGAACGATAGAAAAGGAGGTCCTCCAGAAACGCCCCGATTTAGTACCTCGATCAGACCTCCACTAAACATCGTATACTTCGATGATTTTTCCGAGATGGCCATCGTATTGGCATTGGCTGCACAAAGGAGGGTTGTTCCATACGAAGGCAATGCATCAAAGGTATCAATATCAATTTTACTTACGTGTGCACCTTGCGTGATAAAACCTTCCACGGCAGCGCCGGCAAAGCAGGCATCGATTATAACAAAAAATCGAGCGTCGCCGGCTGATCTCCGCAAATTTTGTCCCAGGTCAATAATTTTATAAGCGCTGACGCTTAAATTTTCCTGATCAGTGCTTCGTAGAGCTAGGCAGTATCTTTGATCAATGGTCGTAAATGATCCATGACCAGTATAGTAAATTATAATATTCTTTATTGATAAATCTTTAATTCTAGTTAGAAATTTTTTTATCTCTTTGTTTATATCCGAAACACTTTTTGTTGAATCAAACAGGTCAAGCATATTTTCTTGAGGGATATTCATGCCTTCGTAACGGAGGAGGTAGTCCTTCATTGCTGTGGCGGATTCCCTGAAGGCGTTGGAATCTTCCCAATCTGAATCAGGAAAACTGCTGGCTCCTATGATTATCGCGTAGGTGGGATCGATAGGACGCATCTCACTTGAGTTCTTCAAGTGCCTTAATAATCTTTGATATGTCGTCGGTATTCTTTATGGTTATCCGCGACTTGCTTCCCGGAATCTCTATATCAATAGATTTCTCGTTGTGCCTCGATATCCATGTTAACGCATGTTTAACAAACTCGGCGATGAGCGGCGACGTAAGTATGATTGCCACAATTGTTCCGCTATCTTGCGTATCCTCTCGTTCCCTTTTTTGCTTGGCCGATATTCCAGATATTATCGAAATCTGCCTGGCAAAATCAGCAGCAAGAACGTTCTTTCTAGGCAAGTTTGCATTTGGAAATGATACCGAAAATTCCACTGAAATGATCCCCGTAGCGACAGTACGACGCGCCATAATTGATCATAACACTGGCAATCTAGCAACAGTCTAGGAAGCCGTTTCGAGGAGCCGTAATAAGCCAAAGCTCTCCGCTTGGGTTACCTTACCTTACCTCGCCGCTCAGTCGCGCGACAGCGCGCCGCGGAAGGCGACGGCGGCCAGGATAAGGCTGGCGATGGCGTTCCAGCCGGCGAGCGACAGGCCGAGGATGCGTAGCGCGGCCTTGTCGCAGGAAGGCGGCACGAATTTGTCGAGCGCGTCGAGCACGCCCTTGCCGCCGGTGTCGACCGGCCCGGCGCCCGCCGTGCAGTCGGCCGGCCCTTGCCACCAGGCCCATTCGACGCCGGAATGGTAGACGCCGAGATAGAGGCCGTAGAGCATCAGAAGACCGCCAATGGCCAGCAGGCCGCGTGTCAGCCATGCCGGTGCGCGAAGCATCGATGCGACCGCCGCCAGCACCATCAACGGGACGCCGATGTAGTAGGGGGTGCGCTGCTCCAGGCACAGGTGACAGGGGATGTAGCCGCCAATGTGCTGGAAGCCCAGGGCCGAGCCGACGGTCGCGGCCATCGCGACGGCTAAAAACAAGGCTGCCCGGGTCCGCTGGCGTCCGGTATCGGCATTCATGCTCGCTGTCATGGTCTTTCGTCCGTTGTGTTCGCCGCCCGCCAGATCCGCATGCTGCCGCCCGACCGCCAGTCGGTTCGAGGCAGATGCTTCAGAGCGCGTATTTGATCAGGATATAGAGCAAAATCAGGGCAACCGCGGCTGCGCCGGCGATCAGGCCGAGGCGCTTTTCGATGAATTCGCGGATCGGCTCGCCATAGCGGCGCAAAAGCCACGCCAGGAACAGGAAGCGGCCGCCGCGTGCCACGATGGCCAGCACGATGAACAGCAGCAGATTGACGCCGAGGGCACCGGACAGGATCGTCACCACCTTGATCGGGGGCAGATGGGCGGCGCCTGAAGTGATCAGCATCAGAACGATGAGCTCGATGCCGACACCAGCCGAAGCCCGCAGCTGTTCGAACTCGTCGTACTTGCCATAGAATTCGAGGATCGGGCGCGCCACCGCGTCATAGGCGTAGTGGCCGATGAACCAGCCGGCGATGCCGCCCAACACCGAAGCGACGGTGGCAACCAGCGCGTAGCGGTAGGCCCGGTCCGGGCGCGAGAGCGCCATCGGCAGGTAGAGAACATCCGCCGGCACCAGGAATACGGAGCTTTCGACAAAAGCGATGAAGGCCAGCCACCATTCGGCGGATTTCCGCGCCGCCAGCGACAAGGTCCAGTCGTAAAGTCCGCGAAGCATCGGCTCTCCTAGTGCAAATCACCCAAATGCGCGCAAACGCCCCTGGGACAAAGGCATGGATGAAAGGACCCAAGGCGCCGCGGGCCATATCCTCAGCCACGCCGCGCCATGACGCGCCGCCTGTCTAGAAAGATTTTCCGCGCCGCACAATGGCAGCGCCGCGACGAAATCGAAAGGCGAAGTTTGGTCGCAGCCGGGGTTTCGGGGCGATTGGCCGTTGACGAACAGGCCTCCAACCGTATAGTCCGCGCCATCCAGGCCGCCCGGCCTGAGCCCCTATGGCGGAATTGGTAGACGCGCTCGACTCAAAATCGAGTTCCGCAAGGAGTGCTGGTTCGATCCCGGCTAGGGGCACCATTTTCTTAATCTCATGCGAGTTCGCCTTACTCACCGCTCCGATGGGGCGTGCCATTTCCTTTCACCGCCATTCCCGCCGATCACATGCGCGTGAGAACGGCGCCGGGGGAGATGCCGGCCTCTCGACGGAAAACCGATGCTTCACTACCGTTTCAGAGGGTTACAGGAATTCAGGCTGACAGTTCTTGGCGCCGAGGGTGGATGGGTAGCGTTGCCCGCGATGACATAGTGGAAGCGGCTGCCGCGCCTGATGGCTGGGCGACGGCGATGGACCTGCTTAGGCGCGGGTTCAAGGCTCACCACACGATGATCTCAACCAATGGCGCGACCCGCGCCAGCATGCCGTTCGTGGTGACCGCGGGTCTGGATGACGGCGCGACGGCCAGGTTCACGTCGCAACGCGCCAACGATCTGTCGGCCCCTTGGCAAAGGGCGCTGACGCCCGGCCGGGTGGAAGCATCGCACGACATCATGACCGACAGGGCTTTCGAACGGCTCGATTTCTACAACGAGATCATCCGGCCGACTGGCTGCTACTACGGCGCCGTGATCCAGATGATGGCGGGCGACCTTTCCTTTCACGTCAATGTCTGCCGCGAGAAATCGGCCGGGCTCTATCTGGCCAGCGATCTGCGCGGCGTGCAGGCCATCGTGCACGGGCTCGGTCCTGTCCTGTCTTGGCAAAAACGGCTGCACGACCTGTCGCTTCATGTCGAGGCGCTCGAACAGGCGATCGACGGCCTGCCGGACGCCGTCTTCCTGTTCGACGCGTGGCGCCGGCCGGTCTATCTCAACCGCGCCGCACAGGCGCTCACAGCCATCGACGGGCCTTTCCGGCTGGCCGGCGACGGCCTGACGCTGCAAACGGCAAGCGCCACACAGGCGCTTGCCCGCGCAATGGCGCTGGCGCTCGACGGATCGGAGGAGCCGGCCCGGTCGTCGCTGCGCGTTCCTCGGCACGACGGCGCACCGGATCTTCTCGTGACGGTTTCGCGCGGCCCGTTGCCCGGCTATGCGCCTCGAGGTGTACGCCCCGTGCACGTTT
>NZ_JAFKIC010000311.1 GCF_017306585.1 Mesorhizobium sp.
CGACGCGCACTTCGACGAAATGCGCGCACCAGGAGTGGCGGGAATAGTCGCCCTCGGTGTGCGGCAGCGACATGGCGATGGTGGTGTAGTTCTTGTAGCGGTCTTCCGCCGTCGAGTTGGCGGGCATGGTGTCGCCTGTGGCTTCGACGCTGTCGCGGCCGACGCTCTTGAGCAGTTCGGCGATGGAGACATCGGGGCCTTCGCCGCGCGGCGAGGCGACGCGGCCATTGGCGACGACCAGCGTGTTGGCCTGCAGCGCGTGGAAGGGCGAGCGCGGATCGTTGATCGCCAGCCCGACGAGTTCGTCGAGCGCCGAGGCGGCAGCCTTGTAAACCGCGCCGGTCATGACGCCAGCCAGACGGGAGCCGCCGGTGACGCCGGCGCGGGGAAAGCGGGAGTCGCCGAGCTTCACCACCACGTCGTCGGCGCTGACGCCGACCGTCTCGGCGGCGGTCTGCGCCAGGATCGTGTAGGTGCCCTGGCCCATGTCGATCGAGGAGCTTTCGACCTCGACCGAACCGTCGGCCAGGATGCGCACCCTGGCTTCGCCATAGGCGCGGCGTACCGGATAGGTGCCTGCGGCGACGCCCCAGCCGATAAGGTGGTTGCCGTCGCGCATGGAGCGTGGCTGCGGCGCGCGCCTTGCCCAGCCGAAGCGCTCGGCGCCCGCTGCAAAAGCCTCGCGCAACTGCCTGGTCGACCAGGCCTTTTTCGCGTGCGGGTCCCGCTCGGCATAGTTCCTCAGCCGGATTTCCAGCGGATCGATGCCGACCTCGTAGGCGAGTTCGTCGATGGCGCTCTCGATGCCGAAGGCGCTGGGGTTTTCGCCCGGCGCGCGCATGGCGCCCGGCACGACGGAATTGACGCGCACGACATTCTGCTTCGAGGAGAAGTTGGGCGTGGCGTACATGATCGAGGTGACCGAGCCGAGCGGTTCGACCCACATGCCGTCGATCGACGTCTCGTTGACGCCGCGATGCACGATCGACTGGATGCGCCCGTCATGATCGGCGCCGATGGTCACCGTCTGGCGGGTTGCGGCGCGGCCGCCA